>NZ_CP010341.1:1655728-1986874 GCF_000940845.1 Propionibacterium freudenreichii subsp. freudenreichii
GCGGTCCTCCAGCGTGCCGACCTCCTCGTCGAGTGCCACGATCTCGGAGAACCGTGCCTGGGCGATCTCGATGGCCGGCACCACATCGGAGGAATCGAAGGGCTTGATCACATAGGCCATCGCGCCGGCCTCGCGGGCCTTCTCCACCAGATCGCGCTGGCTGAAGGCGGTGAGCATCACCACGGCGGCCAGGCGTTCCCCGGCAATCTGCTCGGCGGCGGTGATGCCGTCCATGACGGGCATCTTCACGTCGAGCACGACCACGTCGGGCTCAAGTTCCTTGGTCAGCTTGACGGCGGTCGCGCCGTCGCCGGCCTCACCCACCACGTCATAGCCCTCATCGGTCAGCAGTTCGACCAGGTCGAGCCTGATCAGCGCCTCGTCCTCGGCGACGAGCACACGAGTCCGCTTCTGGGCGGGCTGCTTGTCGGACTTCTTCGTCACCATGTGCCTAATCCTGTCTACCTCTATCGTGGGCCACCGACCACACGCCTGAACGAGTCTATCGTCTGCAAACCCCGGATTGGACCACCGGCCCCGCCACCGCGCCGGGCCCCGCGGTCGGCCGCACCCGGGAAACCCGCGGCCCCGGACAGTGGGGCGAGCATCCGCGCCGCCGCCGGCAAGTCGTCCCGGACGCACGATTGTGCCAGAATAGTTCCGCTCGCCCGAGTGGCGGAATGGCAGACGCGGCGCACTCAAAATGCGCTGTCCGAAAGGGCATAGGGGTTCGACTCCCCTCTCGGGCACCCTTCATCCCTCATTGACCGCACAGCACCGGTCCTGCACGGCACCAGTCCTGCATGACACCGGCCCTGCGGGGCAGATCCATTGCGTCCCACGACGCTGCGGGCTGCTGCCAGCGCCCTGCCCCACATGACACTGCCTACACGTCATTGCCCACATGCAACCGCCCACATGCCACTGGCGGCGCCATGGCCGAAGCCACGACACCGCCAGAAGTCATTTGCGAGGGCCCTTGTCAGCGCCTGTCGTTGGCCACCACGGTGCCATCGACGGGACCATCCTCGCCGCGCATATAGCTCGGCAGCTTGACCTTCTCGACCCAGTCGATCGGCTTCAGCCGGTGGATGCGCATGGTGTTGGTCTTGCCGACCATGCCGATCGGGGAACCGAAGATGATCACCACGACGTCGTCGGGTGCCGCCAGACCGAGGTCCTGCAGGGTGCGGTTGACGGCGGTGACCATTTCCTCGTTGCTGGAGTAACTGGGGGTGTGGAACACCTGGGCGCCCCAACACAGCGTCAGCCACTGGGCGGTCTTCGCCTCGGGGGTGAAGACCAGCAGCGGAATGTCATTGCGCAGCCGCGACATGCGGCGTGCGGTATCACCCGACTGGGTGAAGGCCACCAGGAACTTGGCTCCCAGCTGCACACCCGAGGTGGCGGCAGCCATGGCAATGACGCCGCCGGTGGTGTGGGGATCCCACTTGATCTTCGAGATGTCGGTGAGGCCCTCGCCCTCGGTGGTGGAGACGATATTGGCCATCGTCTCCACGGTGGTCACCGGGAAGGCACCCACCGAGGTCTCGCCGGACAGCATCACGGCATCGGCACCGTCGAGCACGGCATTGGCCACATCGGAGGCCTCGGCGCGGGTCGGGCGCGGATTGCTGATCATCGAATCCAGCATCTGGGTGGCCACGATCACCGGCTTGGCCCACTTGCGGGCCTTGCGGATGATGGTCTTCTGCACCAGCGGCACCTGCTCGAGGGGCATCTCGACACCCAGGTCGCCGCGGGCAACCATGAAGCCGTCAAAGGCGTCGATGATCTCGTCGAGGTTCTCGATGGCCTGCGGCTTCTCGAGCTTGGCGATCACCGGCAGGTGCATGTCCTCCTCGTCCATGATCTCGTGGACGCGGTCGATGTCGGCGGCATGGCGCACGAAGGACAGCGCGATCATGTCGAAGTCGTTGCGCAAGGCCCAGCGCAGGTCGTTCTCGTCCTTCTCGGACAGCGCGGGCACGTTGACGGCAACGCCGGGCAGGTTGATGCCCTTGTGGTTGCTCACGGGGCCGGCAACGGTGACCTTGGTGATCACATCGGTGTCGGTGACGCCGGTGGCCTCCAGCTGGATGTTGCCATCGTCGATGAGGATGCGGTCGCCGGCCTTCACGTCGGCGGGCAGTCCCTTGTAGGTGGTTGACGCGCGGTGGGCGTCGCCGGGGACGTCATCGGTGGTGATGATGAACTCCTGGCCGAGCGCGAGCTCGGCCTTCCCGTCGGCGAAGACACCCAACCTGATCTTGGGGCCCTGAAGGTCTGCCAGCAGGCCCACGGTCTTACCGACCGCCTCGGCCGCGGCACGCGTCTCCTCAAGGCGACGCAGGTGTTCGGAATGGTCCCCGTGGCTCATATTGAACCGGGCCACATCCAAACCCGCGTGAATCATCTCTTCCATACGCTCCTGGGTCGACGTTGCCGGCCCGAGCGTGCACACAATCTTGGCTCTACGCACACCCAAACCCTACCCGGGACGGTGCTGACGGCCCTGCTCCGGCCCCCCGGATGGGAGAACGTTCACAGGACGTTCATCGCCGAGGGCGAACGCGCCACGACGGGGAGGCAAGCCCGGCGGCCGGCCGGCCGAGGCCCGGACCCGTGGTCGCTCGGCACATCCGCTGCGCTGTTTCCCCGGCCGCGATCCACTCGCCGCCGGGCCTTCGGGACCGCGACTCACGCGTCACCGGACCTTCGGAACCGCGACTCACTCGTCGCGGAGGGCCTCCAGGGCGTGCTGCAGGTCTGCGGGCGGATCGGAATGGTATTCGACGTGCTCGCCGTTGCCCGGATGCACGAAGCCCAGGTCGGCGGCGTGCAACCACTGGCGCTCGAGCCCCAGCTGGGCGGCGAGCACGGGATCGGCACCGTAGAGGGGATCTCCGACGCAGGGATGGTGCAGTGCGGCGAAATGCACCCGGATCTGGTGGGTGCGTCCGGTCTCGAGGTGCACCCGCAGCAGCGAGGCCCCGCGCATCATCTCGACCGTCTCGTAATGGGTGACGCTGGGACGCCCATCGGCGGTGACCGCGAACTTCCATTCCGAGCCCGGATGGCGTCCGATGGGCGCATCGATGGTGCCCTCGCTGGCGTCCAGGTGGCCCTGCACCAGGGCCAGGTAGTACTTGTCGACGGTGCGGTCGCGGAAGGCGCGCTTGAGCAGGGTGTAGGCCCGCTCCGACTTCGCCACGACCATCAGCCCCGAGGTGCCCACGTCCAGGCGGTGCACGATGCCCTGCCGTTCCGCGGCCCCGGAGGTGGAGATCCGGAAGCCGGCACCGGCCAGTCCACTGACCACATCGGGCCCGTCCCATCCGACCGACGGATGGGCGGCGACGCCCGCGGGCTTGTCGACCACCACGATGTCGGCATCGTCGTGCACGATGCGCATGCCCTCCACGACGGCCGGCGTGACCCGCGCGACCCGGGTGGGTTCCGACAGGTCGATGTCAATGGTCTGTCCCCCGCGCACCCGCTCGGAGGCCTTGACGACGGTGGAGCCGTCCAGCAGCACCTTCCCCTCACCGATGAGGTCGACGACACGTGAACGCGACAGGCCGGTCATCCGGGCCGCGGCGGCATCGATGCGCTGGCCCTCCAGGCCGTCCGGGACGAACAGGACGCTCACGATGACCCACCTTCCTGATGGTCTTCCCGCCGGTGGTCGGTGGCCGCGACGGGCTCCGGGCGCCCGGAGCCCGGGCCGGGACCCGCATGATCAGCGCGCAGCAGGTAGATGGCGAACAGCACCACCGAGCAGGTGATGAACACGTCCGCCACGTTGAACACGGCGAAGTGCTGTACCGAGATGAAGTCGACCACGTGGCCGCGCAGGAATCCGGGCGGACGCACCAGGCGGTCGGTGAGGTTGCCGGCGATGCCGCAGGCGACCATGCCTGCGCACAAGCTCGTGAGCCATCCGTGGGCGCGCGGCCATCCCCAGCCGATGACGGCCACGAGGGCGGCGATGGACAACACGGAGAACACGATCGTCACCGAACTGCCCATGGAGAAGGCCGCACCGGGATTGAGCACCAGCTGCAGGCTGACCCAGCCATTGAGGAAACTCGGACCATCCGTGGTCGCGAGGTGGGTGAGGGCCAGCTGCTTGGTCCACCGGTCGAGGGCATAGCCGACGAGTGCCACCGCCACCATGGCGGTGCGCATCATCGTCAGCGGTCTCGTCGTCGACTGTCCGGGTGTGGCCACGTCTGCAATGCGCCGGCTCAGCGCCGTTCCAGGCGCGTCTTGCACTTCACGCACATGGTGGCCTTCGGGAAGGCCTCGAGGCGTGCCTTGCCAATCGGATTTCCGCAGTTCTCACAGAACCCGAACTGACCCTCATCGAGGCGACGCAACGCCGACTCGTTCTGCTCCAACAACTCACGCGTATTCGCGTTGAGGCTCATTTCCTGGTCGCGCTCGAAGTTGGACGATCCGACGTCGCCGGGATCCTTCCCGGTGGCCTCGATGCCCTCGTCCATCAGCGTGGCCAATTCCTCATCCGAGGTCTCAACGGCCTTGCGCATGCGTGCGATTTCCGAGACCAGCTCCTCGCGGACCTCGGCAATCTCCTCCGCAGTCCACGGCTTCTCACCCTCGAGGACTGGCAGGTCGACTGTGGTTACGGACGCTGTCTTGCCCTTCACTGCCATCAGTTCCAACTCTCTTGGTCGTGGATTTACAACTGATGGCAGAGGCTACACCCGCCGTCAAGCCCGGCAGATGCCTACTCGGACTTACGGTCTTCCAGCAGTGCGTGCAGGCGCGGGCTATCGTCCTCGGACTCCGGCGACAGGCTCAGCTTGGAGAACCTGCTCAGCGAGCTCTCCAGCTCGTTCTTGATGGTGGTGCGGTAGTCGGACTCGAAGCCGCGCAGGGCCTTGATGCGGTCAGCGAGCTGGTCGCGCTGAACCTCCAGCGCCTGGAACAACTCCGTGCGCTTTGCGGCGACCTCGGAATCCAGGTTGTCGGCGCGACGCTGTGCGTCGCCGGTGATGCGCTCCGCGTTGTTACGCGATTCGTAGTCGAGCCGCGCGGCCTTCTGGGTGGCTTCCTCGACCATGGCGTCCGCCTTGGTCTTGGCCTCGGAGCGCGTGCGCTCGGCATCGGCATTGCTGCGGGCCACCAGGCTGTCGGCCTGTTCGTGGGCCTCCGAGACCAGCTGATCGGCCTGCTGGGTGGCCATCTCGAGCAGTCGGGCTGCCCAAGCGCCTGCCTCGGCGGAAGCGGTCACGGTGATGTGCTGCTCGCCATCGGCCGACACGATCGGCTGCGATGCGGTGGCGGCCGCTGCGTTCTGCGCCGCCCGCGACTGGGCCTCGGACAGCTGGCTGCGCAGGCCCTCGAGCTCATTGCGCAGATGCTCGTTCTCGGTGGTGAGCTGCTGGTTGGCGGCCGAATCACGACCACCGGAGGTGCGCAGCTCGTTGAGCTGGCCCCGCAACTGCTCGTTCTCGCCGGTGAGGCGCTCCACATCAGAGGTGAGCTTCTTGTTGCTCCCGGTGAGGTCCTCGATCTGGCTGGTGAGCTCAGAGACCTTGGCGTCATCGCTGCCGGTTGCAGCGCCGCCCTGCTTGAGCTTGTCCAGTTCCTCGGTCAGCTGCGCATAGCTGACCTCAAGGTCATCCATGAACTTGTCAACCGAACTGGCACGGTAGCCATCCTCATTGGGCTTACGGGCCAACGGGAAACGAATACTGCGGACCTCATCAAGGGACAGCGTCATTGTGCGCTCCAAACCTCGCTGCTGTGATTCTCTTACCCGCAACTGCGGGGACACCGAAAGAGGCTACCCTTCCGGAACCCACCAGGTCGCGCCGACCCGGCAAAGCTCGACCCTTGGTTGAGGGTCGAACGGGGGCTCAGGCGAAGATGACGAGCACTCGTTGGGCCACGATGATGGCCAGCACGACCACGAGGAATCCCATGTCCAACCCGACCGAGCCGATGTGCACCGGCCGGATGACGCGACTCACGAATTTCAGGGGCGGATCGGTCAGTGTGTAGATGATCTCGAAGATCACCAGGATCGGTCCCCGGGGGCGCCAGTTCGGCGCGAACAGGGGAACCCACGACATGATGGCTCGCACGAACAGCAGCCCAAGGTACACATTGAGCAGGATCAGCAAAACGCGCGCGGTGTAGGCGATCAGCACGGGTCAGCTCTGGTTGAAGAAGCTCGAGGTGGCCAGGCGCTGCTTGTCCTCGGCGGTGACATTGACGTTGCGGGGGCTCAGCAGGAAGACCTTCGAGGTGACGCGCTCGATGGAGCCGTGCAATCCGAAGATCAGCCCGGCGGCGAAGTCGACCAGCCGCTTGGCGTCGGAGTCGTCCATGTCGGTGAGGTTCATGATCACCGGCGTGCCGTCGCGGAAAGCCTCCCCGATGGTGCGGGCCTCGTTGTACGTGCGGGGTCGAACGCTGATGATGCGGGCCAGGTCCGCAGTCTGGGTCACCTGGGCGTGGGGATGGTCCTTCGTTGCCACATCGGTGGTCGCGGCACCCGTCTCGACGCCGGCACCGTTGGCGGCCAACTCGCGGACGGGGGGCTGCTCAGCACCGGCCTGGCCGTCCTCGATGTACACGGATTCGGAGTACTCCTCCTCGGGGGCTTCCTCGTCGTAGCGGTCGTCGGTCACAAGACCCAGCCATACTGCGGCCTTTTTGACTAGTTCCGGCATGAAGAGCCCCTTCTCCTTGCGTCGCGCCCCATCAGGTGTGCGGCACCCAAGAGGTTACCCGGTTGGCCAGCGCGCCACACGGCGCATTGCGGCGTGGCGCCCTGAATTCGATGACCCCGCGCACGCCACGACGCGACGGCCGTCGGGCGGCTCACGACGTGCTCCCGTCGCGCCAGATGAGGCCTATCTGGCGTCCGGCGCGGCCCCTGCTCCCCCGGTGGCTGAACAGGGTGTCGGGGTGCTCCAGGGTGCAGGGATCGACACGGTGCACCCGCACCCCGGCCGCCTCGAGCACCGCCTGGGTGCCTGCGCCGAGGTCGAGCGAGGCCGTGTGCCAGCGACTGCGCGCCCGCAGGGCGGGCAACGCCCGGTAGGCCTGGGCGGCCATGTCGTCGGGCACCTCGTAACAGCGCCCACAGATGTGGGGACCCACCCATGCCTCCAGCGACGTGGCACCCCGGGAGGCCATGGCGTCGACGGTGGCCTGCAGCACCCGGGTCAGCAGGCCGACGCGCCCGGCGTGGGCCGCACCGATCACCCCGGCGTGCACATCGGCCAGCACCACGGGAACGCAGTCGGCCACCCGAATGGCCAGGGGCACGTCGGGCAGCGTGCACACGATGGAGTCGGCGACCGGCACGGGAGCACCACCGGGGACCAGGTCACCCAGCCAGCCCTCAGGGCCCTGGAGGTCATCGACCCGATCGATGTGGCGAATCATGGTGCCGTGCACCTGATGGACCGTCTGCAGGGGCGCGATCCCCAGCCGGGCGCGCAGCAGGGACATATTGGTGCGCAATGCCGCGAGCTCGTCGACGTCGGTGCGCCCGAAGTTGAGGGACCTGAATCCGCCCACGGACACGCCGCCACGCCGGTCGGTGAAGGCCACGCCCACATCGCCGACCCCGCGCGGCGTCGGCTCACGCAGGTAACTGAACATGGACCAGTTCTACTTCATGAAATCAGGAACGTCGAGATCGTCGTCATCGTCGGGCGGCAACTGCGTGCGCTGGGGAGCGGGCTGTGCCGGCGGATTGGTGCGTCGGGTCGGCTCATCGAACTCGGGGCCGGCCTCGGGGGCGTGGCCCTGGGGAACCAGGGGCGTGCGCACCGTGGTCTCCGGTTGCGCCGCGGGGGCCTGTGCGTGGGCGGGTGCCTCGCCGGCTCCCGGGTTCTGGCGCGGGGTGGCCGTCGGGTTCGGACTGGCGGCGGGCTTGCGCACCTTGCCGTCCTGGGGACCATGGTTGGCGTCAAAGCCGGCCGCGATCACGGTCACGCGCACCTCATCGCCCAGGGCGTCGTCGATCACGGTGCCGAAGATGATGTTGGCGTCGTCGGCGGCAGCCTCCTCGATGAGGTTCGCCGCCTCGCTGACCTCGAACAAGCCCAGGTCGGAACCACCGGCGATCGACAGCAGGACTCCCCTGGCACCGTCTATGGTCGCCTCCAGCAGCGGGCTGTTGATGGCCTGCTCGGCGGCGGTGCGGGCACGGTCCTCGCCGCGGGCCGAGCCAATGCCCATGAGGGCCGAGCCGGCGTCGCTCATGACCGACTTCACGTCGGCGAAGTCAAGGTTGATCAGCCCCGGAGTGGTGATCAGGTCGGTGATACCCGAGACGCCCTGCATCAGCACCTGGTCGGCTTGCTTGAAGGCGTCCAGGATGGCCACCTGGCGGTCGGTCATCTCCAGCAGCTTGTCGTTGGGGATGACGATCAGGGTGTCGACCTCTTCGCGCAGGCGCTGGATGCCCTCCTCCGCCTGCTTGGCCCGACGCTTGCCCTCGAAGCCGAAGGGGCGCGTCACGACGCCTATGGTCAGGGCCCCCAGGGAACGGGCCAGCTTGGCCACCACGGGTGCGCCACCGGTGCCGGTGCCACCGCCCTCGCCAGCCGTCACGAAGACCATGTCGGCCTCCTTGAGGGTGGCCTCGATCTCGTCGGCGTGATCCTCGGCCGCCTGGCGGCCCTTGTCCGGATCGGCGCCGGCGCCGAGTCCGCGGGTGAGCTCCCGGCCGATATCGAGCTTCACATCGGCGTCGCTGAGCAACAATGCCTGCGCGTCGGTATTCACCGCCACGAATTCAACGCCCTTGAGGCCTTCTTCGATCATGCGGTTCACCGCATTGACGCCACCGCCGCCAACGCCCACCACTTTGATGACCGCCAGGTACTTTTGCGACGCTGCTGTCACGAGAGTCCGCCTCTTTCTTGCTGATCGTGCCGAATCAACGACCGTGTCGAAATGCTCATGAACGCTCTTCGTTCCACCGACACGGGCGGCCCGCTGCGCAGTGTCAGGCTATGGAAGGCCGGGCGGGGGTGTCCACTGGGACCCTGCCACCCGCCTGAGAGCCTCAACCATGGGTCGAGACATTGGGGCTTTCGCAGCATCTGCACAGCCGATCCACCTATTTCACCGCGGGATGCGACACCGATGAGATGTCGAAGGTTGCGCCGCCCTGTCCCAGCAATACGGGCAGCAGGGCCGCCTTGTCGCCGGATTGGTCCGCACTGCCCCAGAACACCGCCTGGTCATTATCCAACTGCAACAGGATGTTGTCACTGGAACTGGCGGAAACCGACTGCACCCGCGTCTTGACCTGGGGGCTGAGGGAGTCAAGCGCCGTGGCCACATCAGCGCGCAATTGCTGGCTGGCATTGCCCGGCAGGTGGGCGATCGGGGCCTGTTGGGAATCCTTGGTCATATTGAAGACCGCTCCGGTCTCATCGGTCCACTGGAAGCTGCCGGCGTCCTGCGCCTGGTAGACGAGCTTGCGTTCGGTGACCTGCAGGGTCACCGAACTGGGCCAGGAACGTGTCAGGTGGCAGGAGGCCATCACCGGCAGCTTCACGACGCGCTGTTCGATCGCGTGGGCATTGAGTCCGGCCAGCGAGCTCCCCTTGGCGATGCCGGCGGCCTGGCGCACCTGGTCATCGGTGACCACGTGGGCACCCTCGACGTTGACCTGGGAGACGGTGAGGAAGGGGGAGAGGTAGAACACCCATCCGATCACCAGCAGCAGGCCGACCGCCGCGGCGGTCCAGCCCAGTCGCCGCCGACGCCTGCGCAACCGGGCCTGGCGGCGCACCTGGAGTGCGGGATCGATAGCGGCGGGCGGCAGGACCGGGTCGGCGCTCACCGGTTCTCCCGGGAATGGCGCTTGCGGAGCAGCCGTAGCAGCATCGGACCCACCAATGTCACATCACCGGCACCCAGCGTGAGGACGAAGTCACCGCCGCGCACCAGCGCAGCCAGTTCGACCGGAAGCTCGGCCTTGTTCGGCACGTAGTAGGTGTCGGCGCCCGCTTCGACGGCGGCGTCGGCCACCAGCTTGCCGCTCACTCCGGGCACCGGTTCCTCGCGGGCGCCATAGATGTCGGTGACTACCACCAGGTCGGCCAGGGCCAGGGCCCGGCCGAACTCGGTGGCGAATTCCCGGGTGCGGCTGTACAGGTGCGGCTGGAAGCAGGCCACCAGACGGTGGTCGCCAGCCACCCGGCGTCCTGCGTTCAGGGCCGCGCGGATCTCGGTCGGATGATGGGCATAGTCGTCGAAGACGTGCACCTGCCCGTCGGGCAGGGTGGCCGAGCCCAGGGGCTGGAAGCGGCGCAGGGTGCCAGCAAATGCCTGCGCACCCCGCAGCAGGTCGTCTGCGGCCAGCCCCAGGAGTCGTCCGGTCACGAAGGCGGCTGCCGCATTCCACAGGTTGTGGCGCCCCGGCACCGACAGGCGCAAGGCGTACTCATGGCCCTGGAAATGCAGGGTGGCCGAGGAGTGCATGCCGGAGAACTCGATGTCGGACAGACGTGCGTCGGCGTCGTCGGCCTCCCCGTAGGTGGTGACCGTAGGCCCCGACGCAAGGCGCCGCAGTTTCCCGGTGAGCTCCCGGGCCCCGGCATCGTCCGCATCGATCACGACGTCGCGGACGGTGGGTCCGGTCGCGAAGCGCTCGAACCCGCGCGCATAGTGCTCGGCGCTGCCCCAGTTATCGAGATGATCGGCCTCCACATTGGTGATCACCGCGATCCGGGTGGGGTACTGCAGGAATGAGCCGTCGGATTCGTCGGCCTCGACGATGAAGGGCGTGCCCTTCCCGATCCTGGCGCTCTCCCCCGTCGACGCCAGCGGGGAACCGACCACATAGCTGGGGTCGGCGCCGGCGGTGGTGGCCATCGTGGCGATCATGGCCGTGGTGGTGGTCTTGCCATGGGTGCCGGCCACCGAGACCGCCTCGTGGTCGAGCATCAGCGCGGCCAGGGCGGCGCTGCGGTGCCAGACGCGAAGGCCCCGTTCGCGGGCCGCGACGAGCTCGACGTTGTCGGGGTGGATCGCGCTGGAGATCACCACGGTGTCGACGTCCTTGAGCTGGGCGGGATCGTGCCCCACCCAGATGGTGATGCCATCGTCGTGCAGTTGCTCGAGGGTCTTGGAGTCAACCTGGTCGCAGCCACTGACCGGCACGCCCAGCTCGTGGTAGGCCAATGCCAGCCCGCTCATGCCCGAGCCGCCCATGGCGATGAAGTGCACCGCCCCGAGCTCGGAGGGACGCACCAGCCGGATCGGTTCGCGCAAACTCATCGTGAGGCCTCCTGCAACACCACGTTCGCCACTCGCTGGGCGGCGCCCGCAGGCATGACGCGCTGCGCGGCCTCCCCCATGGTGGACAGGCGGTCCGCGTCGTTGATGAGCGGTACCACCTCCCTGATCAGGCGCTGCGGGCCCAGCTCGTCGTCAGGCACGATGATCCCGGCGTCGGCCCCCACCAGGGGGGCGGCATTGCGGGCCTGCTCACCATTGCCGATCGGCAGGGGCACCATGATTGCCGGCAGGCCCACCACGGCCGTCTCGACGACGGTGCCGGCACCGCTGCGGGCCAGCATGAGATCGGCGGCTGCATAGGCCGAGGCCATGTCGTCGACATAGGCCACCGGGTGGTAGCCGGCTCCGGTCTGCTGATCGGTCACCGGCTTGTCGTCATGGAAGTTCTTCAGGCCCAGCACGTGCAGCACCTGGACGCCGGCGGCCAGGAGTTGGTCACGGGCCGCCACGGTTGCGCGGTTGATGGATCGGGCCCCCGAGGAGCCGCCGCTGACCAACAGCACCGGCAGGTCACGGCGCAGCCCGAAGCTGTCCCGGGCCGGGCCCCGCCGCGCGGAGCGACCCTGCTCGGCCAGCTCGGCGATGGCATCGCGCACCGGCAAGCCGACGCGCTGGGCATGGGGCAACCGGGTGTCGGGGAAGGTGGTGAGCACGGCCGCCGCGAAGCGTGCGGCGATGCGATTGGCCAGTCCGGGCAGGGCATTCTGCTCGTGTACCACCACCGGCACGTGCATCCGGCGCGCCGCCAGGTAGACCGGCATCGACACATAGCCCCCGAAGCCGATCACGACATCGGCGTGGGCTGTGCGCAGGATGCGCGAGGCCGCGCGGACAGCACCCACCAGCCTCGTGGGCACCTTGAACAGGTCGGCATTCACATGACGGGGCAGGGGAACCGGCGGAATGAGTTCCAGCCTCAGTCCGGCCTCGGGGATGACGCGGGTTTCCAGGCCCTTGGCGGTGCCGACGCAGACCAGGGAGCCACCCGGGTCGGCCATGGCCAATTGCTCCGCCGTGGCGATCAACGGCGAGGTGTGCCCCGCCGTTCCGCCGCCGGCCAACACGACGTTGACCATCACCGCCCCTTCCTGTCGACCACCGATGTCACCCGTACCGGCTCTGCAGCCGGCGGGCGTTGGGTATTCAGCGCGACCTTCGCATCCGGCTCGTTCCTGGCGGCGGCGAGCAGGACGCCCACACCCATGAGGTTCGCCAGCAGGGATGAGCCGCCGTAGCTGATGAACGGCAGGGGCACGCCCATCACCGGCAGGAGCTTCATGGCCACCGCGATGTTCGCACAGGCCTGCACCAGGAACCATGCGGTGATGCCGGCTGCGGCAAGGCGCCAGAAGGTGCCCTTGCTGCGCAGTGCAATGCGCACCCCCGCGATGCCGAAGACCAGGAACAGCACGATGAGCGTCAGGGTGCCGATGAGCCCCATCTCCTCACCGAGCACGGCAAAGACATAGTCGTTGAGCACCCCGTCGTACAGGCCGCCCCACTTCATGCGGGAGCGTCCCAGCCCCACGCCCCACCAGCCACCGGTGGCCAGGGCGTAGATCGAGTGGAGGGGCTGCTCCGAGGATGCGCCGGAGCCCGACAGGAAGGCCTTGACCCGGGCCATCCGGTTCGCGCTCGTGACGACCATGCCCAGTGCACCCAGGCCGGCCACGCCGATGATGCCGGCGAGGGTCCATCCCGGTGCGCCGACGAACCACAGCATCGCGATCATGATGGCAACGATGATCACGGCGGTGCCCAGGTCACCCCCGGCCAGGACCATGCCGAGCACGACGCCGAAGCCCACCAGGTAGGGCACGAAGAGTCGCTTCGGCTCGCGGATGGTGGTGCCCCGGGTGGCGAGGATCGCGGCGGCCCACACGATGAGCCCGAGCTTTGCGAACTCGGCCGGCTGCATGCTCAACGGACCGAGGTAGAGCCAGTTGCGATTGCCCTTGGAGCTGATGCCCGAGGGAGGCGTTCCGAGTGGTGTGAGGAGCACCAGGAGCTGGGCAGCCATGGATCCGATGAGCACCACCCAGCCGAACAACTTGAAGAAGTCCTCACTGCGCCGCGCCAGCCAACCGCAGGCGAGGACCCCGGCGATCAGGAAGGCGACCTGGCGGGTGAAGAAGTAGTAGGAATCATTCATGTTCGCCGCGGCATAGGCCGACGACGAACTCAGCACCATGATCACACCCAGCGCGAGCAGCAGGCCCGAGCAGGTGAGCAACAGGTAGTAGTCGGCCAGCGGGTGCGCGAAGGCACGCGACAGGGACGATGCCCCGCCCCCGGACGTGTCCGGGTCCCGCGTTGCGCGATCATCGGTCGCGGTCGACATCAACCCTCCCCCTGCCTGTGCCCCATGTACCTGTTGCCAGTGCCTGTGTCCACGTGCCTGTGTCCATCCGTCCTGCGTCCATGCGTCCCCGGCGTCGGGACGTCATGGGCTGCGCCCCGGGCGCTGGTGCGCCACTCCCGGGTGCCACGCCGTCGGCACTGCGCGCAGATCAGGGCGTCTGGCCCGGACGGACTAGGCGTCACCCGATGCCAGCAGACTCTTCACGGCCCTGGCGAAGTCGTCACCGCGCGCCGCGTAACCGGTCCACATGTCCTTGCTCGCCGCTCCCGGCGCGAGCAGGACGGTATCGCCGGGACGTGCCATGCGGGACGCCTCCTGCACCGCCTGATCCATCACCCCAGTCTGCTTCCCGTCCAGCACGACCACCGGCACCCGCGGGGCGTGTCGCCGCAAAGCATCGGCAATGACCTGCCGATCGACGCCCAACAGCACCACCCCGCGCAGGCGCTTGGCATGGCGGGTGAGCAGTTCGTCGAAGCTGGTGCCCTTGGTCTGTCCACCGGCGATCCACACGATGTGCTCGTAGGCGCGCATCGAGGAATTCGCCGCATTGGGGTTGGTGGCCTTCGAATCATCCACCCAGGTGATGCCATCGGACTGGGCGACCGTCTCAATGCGGTGTCCACCCAGGTGCAGGTCACGAAGGCCCTGTGCGACGGCCCGCGGGGGAACCCCGAAGCTGCGGGTCAGGGCCGCTGCGGCCAGCGCATTCTCCACGTTGTGGGGCGCGAAGGGATGCACATCGGACAGCGCTGCGACCGGCATGGCCGAGGTCTGTCGTTCCTGTACGAAGGCCCGGTCGACGAGCATGTCGTCCACCACGCCCACCTCGGCGACCTTGGGAATGCCCAGGGTGAAGCCGATGGCGCGGGCGCCCTCGATCACCTCCGCCTCCTCGACCATCGTCCGGGTCGCGGGTTCGGCGACGTTGTAGACGCATGCCGTGCGCACATTGTGGAAGATCTTCGCCTTGTCGGCCCCGTAGGCCACCATGGCCGCGTCGGTGTCACCGGCATAGGAGTACCACTCCAGGTGGTCGGCATGCAGGTTCAATGCGGCCGCCGAGTACAGGCTCAGGGAATCCGACCAGTGCAGCTGGAAGCTCGACAGCTCCACCGCCAGCACGTCGTACCCCGCCGGGTCGTTGATGGCCTCGATGATGGGCCGTCCGATGTTGCCCACGGCGGCCGACTTGTGGCCGGCGGCTCGCAGGATCGAGTCCACCATCTGGGTGGTCGTCGTCTTGCCATTCGTGCCGGTGATTCCGATCCAGGGAATCACGCGGTCGGGATGCATGAGGCGCCACGCCAGTTCGGGTTCGCCCCAGATGGCCAGGTCCCGCGAGGCCGCGGCCGCCAGGAGCGATTCGTCGGGACGCCAGCCCGGTGAGGTGACCACCACATCGGCGTCGGACGGCAGGTGCTGGCTGGAACCCGGCCCGAGCCGCAGCGTGGCACCGAGGGTCTCGAGGATCCTGGCATGGTCGTGCATGGCCTCGGCATCCACGTCGTCGATCACCGTGACGCGTGCGCCCAACTCGAGCAATGCGTCGGCAGCGGCGAAACCCGACGTGCCCAGGCCGGCGACCACCACATGTGCCTGCGGCCAGGGCGACGTCCGATCGGCCCCAGCGATCCATTCCTTGACCGAAGTCACCATCCCCACACCCAACCGCCATAGAACAGACCGAGTGCCGTGGCGACGGACACCCCGCAAATGATCCAGAAACGCACCACGACGGTCGGCTCGTCCCACCCGACGAGCTCGAAGTGATGGTGCAGCGGTGCCATCTTGAACACGCGCTTGCCATGCGACAGCTTGAAATAGCCCACCTGGATCATCACCGAGAGCGTCTCGATGACGAACAGCAGGCCGAGCACGATCAGCAACAGTTCGGTGCGCGTGAAGATCGCCAACCCGGCCATTGCCGCACCCAGGGCGAGCGAACCCGTGTCACCCAGGAAGATCTTGGCGGGTTTCGCATTCCACCACAGGAAGCCGAAACAGGCCGCCGCCAGCGCAATCGCCACCACCGCCAGGTCGGAGGGATCGCGCACGTCGTAGCAACGCGGCAGGTGGCTGCCGGTCAGGCACCACTGGTTCGACTCGAAGATCGCGATCAGCGCGAAGGCACCGAAGACCATGGTGGAGGCCCCGGTGGCAAGCCCGTCGAGGCCATCGGTGAGGTTGACCGCATTGGACGCGGAGGTGATTAGGAAGGTCATCCACAGGATGGCCAGCACCACGGGCAGCCGGAGCCAGTCGATGTCATGCAGGAAGGAGACGTACTGGCTGGCCGGGTGCGAACGGACATCGCCCGCGGCGGCGGGGAAGATCAGGGACAGCACCCCGAAGGTAACGCCGATGGAGAGCTGGCCGATCAACTTGCCGCGGGGCTTCAGCCCCAGGGACCGTTGCTTGGAGATCTTCCTCCAGTCGTCCAGGAAGCCCAGGAAACCGGTGGCGACGAGCACCCCGAGTACGAGCACCCCCGACACGGTGATGCGGGTATTGGTGATCAGGTGCGACAGGAAATAGGCGAGCACGGCCGCAGCGATGACCACCAGGCCCCCCATCGTGGGGGTGCCACGCTTCTTGCGGTGACTGGTGGGTCCGTCGTCGCGGATGAATTGCCCATAGCCGCGGTGCACCAGGAAGACAATGAAGAACTTGGTGCCGATCAGCGTTATCAGTAACGCCAGAACTCCCGCTCCGAGGATCGTGATCATCGCGGGAGTTCCTCCTTACCGGCCGCGTGATGGGTTGTAGCGGCATCAAGCGAAAGCAGCTGCGCAGTGATGTCCTCAAGGGCCATCGAGCGGCTGGCTTTCACCAGCACAATATCGCCCGGGACGAGCTCGAGGCTGTCAGCCACCTCCTCCTTGCGTGCCGCACGCGCCTGTGCGCCGCCCTCACGGGCCGCTTGCGCCATCGTCCCGGCATGGTCGCCCAGGGCAATGACGATGTCGATCCCCAGATCGGCGGCCAGCCGGGCCACCCGGGCGTGCAACCGCGCGGACTGGGTGCCCAGCTCGCCCATCTCCCCCAAGATCGCGATGGTGCGGGCCCGGGGATATTCGTCGTGCCGCGCCGCGCCCATGGCAGCCACCGCATGCAGTGCCGCAGCCATGGAATCCGGGTTGGCGTTGTAGGAATCATTGATCAGGGCGATGCCGCCGCGCAGCTCATGGAGTTCCATGCGCAGCGGAGAGCGGGTGGTCGCCGTGCTGAGTGATGCGGCCACGGCGGCGGGATCGAGCCCGGCCGCCAGCGCCATCGTGGCCGCAGCCGTAGCGTTGAGCACCTGATGGGCACCGATCAGGCGCAGCCGCACCGGGTGCGTACTGGTCGCGCCGCCGCGGGTGACCCGCAGCTGGAAGGAGCCCCGCTGCAGGGCATCGGTGGTGATGTGGTCGGCGCTGACGAACAGTTCGGCGTCGGAGGCCCGTGCGGCACCGGTTGTGGTCCAACGGGCGATATGGGCATTGGTGCGTGGTGCCATCGCGGCGACCCGTGGGTCGTCAGCGTTCAGCACGGCCCAGCCATCGGCGGGAAGGGCCTCGACGATCTCGCCCTTCGCCTCGGCGATGGCGTCCTGACTGCCGAATTCGCCCAGATGGGCGGTCCCGACATTGAGCACGGTGGAGATCCTGGGCGGCACGATGCGGCACAACGTGGCGACATCGCCCTTGCCCCGCGAACCCATCTCGCTGACCAGGTAGCGCGTGGTGGCGTCCACCCCGCACGCCGACAGCGGCACGCCGATCTCGTTGTTGTGGTTGCCGGCCGGGCTGACCGTGGGGCCGGTGGCCTCCAGCACCTGGGCCAGGAGGTCCTTGGTGGACGTCTTGCCGCTGGACCCGGTGATCGCGAAGGTGATCAGTCCACGCGCCAGTTCGGTGGCCACCACGCCGGTGGCCAGGGCGGACAGTCCTCTGCCGGCATCCTCGACGATCAGGCGGGGAAGCCCGGCCGTGACGTCGTGGCCGACCAGCGCCGCAGCTGCTCCGGCACCGGCGGCCTGCGGGGCCAGGTCGGCGCCGTCGACATGCTCGCCGGGCAGGCCGACGAACAGCGCACCGGGCGTCACCTGATGCGTGTCAATAACCACCTGGGGTCCCACCGGCACGGCGGCACTGCCCTGCAATCGACAGGGCGTGCCATGGGCCGAGACCAGCTCGGCCAGATCGCCGGTAGTAGTGACACGCACGTCAGATTCCCCTTGTCCTTGGTTTTTCGTGGTCTGCGGGCGCAGCATCCGGATGGTCGGACGTCCAGGCCTGCTGCACGACGGTGACGTCATTGAAGGGGTGCAGCACCCCGTTGATCTCCTGGGTGGTCTCATGGCCCTTGCCGAGGATCGCGACGGCGTCGCCGGCGTGTGCCATCCCCAGCGCCAGGCCGATGGCATGCCTGCGGTCGAGTCCGTCGATCACCTCGGTGTCGGGCACCTGCCGGGCCCCGGCCAGCACCTCGGCCCGGATCGTGGCAGGGTCCTCGGTGCGCGGGTTGTCATCGGTGACCACCACCACGTCGGCGTGGCGGGCGGCGGCCACGCCCATCGGTCCGCGCTTGGCCTCGTCGCGATCGCCACCGGCCCCCAGGACGACGAGCGTGCGTCCGGGAAGGGCCGACAGCGCAGACTCGACGGCCTGCGGGGTGTGGGCGAAATCCACATAGACCCTGGGGCTGTCCGGCCCCAGGTCAACGCGCTGCATGCGTCCTGGAACCAGCGCCTTCTCCAGGCCGGGCACAGCCCGGTCCAGGTTGACGCCAGCCTGGGCGAGCACGGCAATCGTGGTGGCGGCGTTCGCGACGTTGTACTGGCCGGGCAGGGCGATATCGAAGGCCATCGCCTCACCGGGCGTAGCGAGTTCGATGTGTTCCCCGCCCTCGATGGTCGGCGTCGAGTCGAGCACCCGGTAGTCGCGCTCCGGATCAAATCCCGTGGTCACCACGTGCGGGGCACCGGCCGCGTCGGCACGCTCCACCAGGATCCTGCCCCACGGGTCGTCGCCGTTGATGACTGCGCGGCTTGTCATGGTGGGGCGGAACAGCTTGGCCTTGGCCTCGAAATAGGCCTCCTGGGTCTTGTGGAAGTCGAGGTGGTCGCGTCCCAGGTTGGTGAAGGCGGCCACGTCGAAGTGCACGCCCTCGACACGGTCCAGGGCCAGCGCGTGCGAGCTGACCTCCATCACGATGGCATCGGCGCCACCCTCGCGCATCACGGCGAACAGGGCCTGCAGGTCGCAGGACTCGGGCGTCGTGATGGTGCTGCGTGAGCTGGGCAGTGGCTCGCCCTCGAGCCGGAAACCGATCGTGCCGATGGTGCCGACGCGGTGGCCGGCGGCGATCAATGCCCCTTCGATCAGGAAGGCACAGGTGGTCTTGCCATTGGTGCCGGTGATCCCGATCATCAACAGGTCGCGGGTGGGGTCGCCGAACACGCGGGCGGCCATGTGTGCCATCGCCACCCTGGGCTGCTCGGCCACCACGATCGGCAGTCCGGCGTCGGCGGCCAGTTCCGCGCCCTCGGCGTCGGTCAGCAGGGCCACTGCCCCGAGCGCTGCCGCCTGCGCGGCGAAGTTGGCGCCATGCGTGCGGGTGCCCGGCAGGCCGACATACAGGCTGCCCGGCAGCACGGAGCGTGAATCGAGGTAGACGTCGACGATCTGCAGGTGATCGGCGCCGGCCGGAAGGCGGACCGACAATCCGTCCGCAGCGCCGGCCAGTGAAATGGGTTGCACATGTGCCGGCCGTGCTGCGCGCGGGCGGTTCGTGGGGTTCTGATTTGTCGTCATCACGGTGAATAGGTGAGGGGATCGGTGTCCTTGGGTACATCAGCCTCAGGCAGAACACCATAGCGGGGCAGGGCGATCTTCATCAGGTCGCGCGAGGTGGGCATGGCAACGGTGCCGCCGTACTGTCCGTGCACCTGCATCACCGTATACACCAGGATCTGGGGGTCATCCAGTGGGGCGACCGAGACATAGGACGACATGTACAGGTCAGAGTCATAGGCACCGGTATTGGGGTTGATGGTTTGGGCGGTGCCCGACTTGGCACCCATCGTGTAGCCGGTGATCATCGTATTGGCCGCATTCGGGCCGGCGGCAACCACCGCCTCCATCATGTTGCGCAGCTGGGCGCTGGCGTCCTCGGAGATCACCCGACGGCTGGACCGCGCGGGAAGCTCGACGTTCTTGCCGGACGCATCGGTGGCACTCTTGATGAGGGTGGGCTCGTGGTAGACGCCACCATTGGTCACCGCGGACAGCCCGGCCGCCATCTGGATGGCGGTAACCGAGACGCCCTGTCCGAAGGCCATCTGGTCCTTCGTGTAGTCCTCCATGTCGGTACCGGGCAGGTATCCGGCCGACTCACCAGGCTGTTC
Source organism: Propionibacterium freudenreichii subsp. freudenreichii (assembly GCF_000940845.1). NCBI lineage: Bacteria > Bacillati > Actinomycetota > Actinomycetes > Propionibacteriales > Propionibacteriaceae > Propionibacterium > Propionibacterium freudenreichii. Next base: position 1,675,792 of record NZ_CP010341.1, read on the forward strand.
GATGCCGGTGGTCGAACCAAGGCCGAAATCGGCCATGTACTGGTGGAAGGTGTCCTTGTCCATGAGCCGCGACAGCAGGGTGGCACCCACATTGGACGAGTTGTAGATGACCCCGCGGGCGGTCATGTACTTGGTGTCGGAGTGCAGGTCGGCATCGCGGATCACGCTGCCACCCGATTGCACCCCGGCGGGAACCTGCACCTTCGTGTCGGGTGAGATGAGCCCCGCGTCCAGCAGGGCCGCCATCGTGAACACCTTCTGCACCGAGCCGGGCTCGTAGGCGGCGCTCACGGCCCGATTGCCCAGGGTGCCGGCATCGGTGACGTCACCGGGCTTGTTGGAATCGAAGCTGGGCGTGGTGGCCATGGCCAGCACCTCGCCCGTCTTCACGTTCATGGCGATGGTGGTGCCCGTGACCGCCTGCCACTTGGCAACCTGGGAGTTGAGGAGCTGCTGGGCCTGGTACTGCAGCTCGGAGTCGAGGGTCAGCTGGTAGCTGGTGCCGTTGGTCGCTTCCTTGACGGTGGAGTTGCCCAGGGGGATGCGCCCGTACTGACTGGTCTGGTACTGCTCGAAGCCCTCGCTGCCGGCCAGGTTGCCGTTCGCATAGGACTCCAACCCCGCAGCTCCCGAGCCCTCGGAGTTCACGAAGCCCAGCACATTGGAGGCGAGCGTGCCGGAGGGATAGATCCGTTGTGGATCGTCCTCCTTGGTGATGCCATTGAGGCCGGTGTCCTCCAGGGCATCGGTCTGCTTGGCCATGTCGGCCAGGATCTGCTGGTAGACGTCGGCGGGGACCTTCGAGGCCATCACCTCGTAACGGTTCGGCTGCCCGTTGGCGCCGGTGACCCGGCTGAGTTGGGGCAGGTAGTCGGCGGCAGTGCCACCCAGGTGGGCCACCAGCACGTCGGCGATCTGCTTGGGGGTGTTCTGCGCCAGGGTGCTCCTGGCGTTCGCGGACAACGAGTCGGCGTTGTAGCCGTTGAGCGAGATGGCGTAGGGGTCGGCGATCACCTTCACCGCCGGAAGGTTGGTGGCCAGGACCTCGCCGTTGCTGTCCAGGAAGGCGCCGCGCACCGGCTTGAGCACGCGGTCCTGGTCGAGCGAGACCTTCATGCTGGCGGCAGCGGCGGCGGCCACCGCCTGGGAATTGATGCCCTGCACCACCAGGGCCCGTCCCGCGAGCAGGGTGATCGCCACGGCCATCACGACGAAGAAGATCCGGATGCGCTTGGTGGAGTCGCCGATCTTCAGGCGCATCGTCGACAGGGCCTGGTTCAACGATTCGCGCGTGGAGGCGCCCGACGAGCGCTGTCGTCCCCGCTGCCCGGAACCGGGGCGCGGGCCACCGGAGGGCCGGCGTGCGCCACCGGGGCGCCGGGAACCGGTACCTGCGGAAGGATTGCTGCGCGAGGGGTTCCTGCCCGAGGAGTTGCCCCGTGATGGCTTGTTGGGCTGCCCGGCCATCATCGTCCCTCCGTTGGCGAGGCGGTCGGCGTGCCGGTGGCAGCACCGGGCGTCGGGGTGGGCGTCGGGCTGGCGGGCCGATAGGTCGGCGTCGCGCTGCTGATGGTCGAGGGCACTGCAATGCCGGGCATCGCGGTGCCATCGGCGGCCTGCGGCTTACCGTTCACCGAGCCCTGGGGCATCTGGATCACCAGGGGGTTCGGGTTCGGCACCATGCCCAGGTTCGCCGCCTTGGCCCCCAAGGTGTCGGTGGTGCCCAACTGGTCGACGCTCTGCTCCAGTGCCGCCTCGTGGTAATCAAGCCGCTGCGCCGATGCCTGCAGCTCGTCGAGCTGGCGTTGCTGGTCCTGGATGCGTGTATTGAACAGCAGCACCCCCACCATGCCGACGCCCAGCAGCATCACCAGGGCGAGGATGAAGGGGATTCCGGAGATGCGGCGGCGTCCCGAGGTGGCCGCGCCGGCCTTCTCACGCGCCGCATTGATGCTCGTGCGCACCGCGCCGAGGAGCTTCTTCACCGTCGACCACCTCTTCTGTGACCGTGCCGGCTGCCTGCGGACGGGGCGACATCGGGACGGATCCGTTCGATCGCGCGCAGGCGGGCCGACGCGGAACGGGGGTTTTCCGCGATCTCGGCGGCATCGGGCTTCTCGGCGCCCCGGGTGAGCGGCGCGAACCGGGCCGCCATCTCGTCGGGGACGACGGGCAGTCCCGCCGGTGCCGAATCGCTCGTGGCGGCAGTGAACACCTGCTTGACGATGCGATCCTCCAGCGAGTGGTACGCGAGTACCGCCGCCCTGGCTGCTGGGCCCATACGGCCCAGCATGACAGGAAGAACTGTGGACAATGCCTCCAGCTCGCCGTTGACCTCGATGCGCAGCGCCTGGAAGGTCCGCTTGGCGGGGTTCCCCTTCGTCTTCGTGCGCACCGCGGCGGGGATTGCCCGCAGGATCAGGTCGACCAGGCGTGCCGAATCGGTGAATGGCTCCCGTTCACGTTCGGCGACGATGGCCCGCACGATGCGCGTGGCCTGCTTCTCCTCGCCGTAGTCGCGCAGGACACGCACGAGGTCACCGGGCGAGTACTCATTGAGCACGCGCGCCGCAGTGAGCTCGCTGCGGGTGTCCATGCGCATGTCGAGCGGGGCGTCCACCCGGTAGGCGAAGCCCCGGTCTGCACGGTCGATCTGGAGGCTGGACAACCCGAGGTCGAACAGGGCCGCGTCGATGGTGGCGATGCCGGCGTCGTCGAGCACCCGGCCCAATTCGTCGAAGCGCGCCCGGGCAAGGTGCACCCGAGCGCCGAAGGGGGCCAACCTGCGCGAGGCCAGGTCGAGGGCATCGCGATCACGATCGATGCCGACCAGGCGGGCCTGCGGATTCGCGGTCAACATGAGTTCGGCGTGCCCGGCCATGCCCAGGGTGCCGTCGACGTAGACGGCATCGGGGTGGTCCAGGGCCGGGCTCAACAGCTCGACCACGCGGGCCGCCATGACGGGCACGTGGATCGTCGAGGGATCGGGGCCAGTGGCTTCGTGCGTCACGGCTGTCCCCTCCCCTGCGTTGACATGGCCCGCAGGGGACCACGCGTCGCCACGTCACCCGCCTGCCGGACCCTAAGCAAAGACTGCGGCATCCGGTCCCAACCCGAGTCATGTCACCACCTGGCACCGGGGAAGTGGAGCCAGGGGGTTCAGCTCGGGCTGAAGCCGCATACCGCAGTCAGCGATCGGCTTCCCCCGAGAGGATCTCCTCGTTCATCTGGGCGAAGACATCCTCCTGGGCGGTGGAGTATTCCTTCCATGCGGTCGAGCCCCACACCTCAACCCGATTGATGGCACCCACAACGACGATGTCCTTGTCGAGCCCGGCGTAGGAACGCAGGGCCGGCGGGACAGTGACTCGCCCTTGCTTGTCCGGGATCTCATCGCTGGCCCCGGCTGCCAGCATGCGCTGGAAATCCCGAACCTGCTTGAGCGTCGCCGGAGCAGTGCTCACCGACTGGGTCATCTCGGCGAATGTCGCCATCGGGTAGACGGCCAGGCAACGATCCTGGGATCGCGTGATGACCAGACCCGGGGCGAGTTCATCACGGAACTTGGCCGGCAGGAAGAAGCGACCCTTCTCGTCGAGCTTGGGGGTGTACGTGCCCAGGAACATCTGGGTACCCCCCTCACTGTCCGATCGGAATCGGCTCCTCCACTGCGCTCCACATTACTCCACTCTCCCCCACTTGGACAGCTGGACAGCCCCCACGAGACCCCGGATGACCCACCACCACGGAATGCCGGGCCGCCGGTCGGCGGTGGAGTGGGCCCGGACGCACAGGACCCCCGGACCAATGGTCCGGGGGTCCTGGTTATCGATCAGTTGCTGGAGGACTCAGAGTCGTCCATCGTCCTCGCGACGACGCCAGCGGCTTTCCATCTTGGTCATGAAATCGTTGGACGGATGGGGTGAGCTCTTCGGTGGGCGCACCTTCTCCTTCGGCTCGTGGGACATATGACGCCAGGAGCCCAACGCAAGAATCGCGCAGCCAAACATGACGACAAAACCGAGCACACTCAGCACCCAGACCGTCTGCATGCCAACCAACAGCAGGCAGACACCCAGCAGGAAGCCCAACCCGGCAAGCCCGGCACGGCGACCATGCGCGCGCTTGGGAGTGCGGGACGAGCCCATGGCATGGGCCAGGCGCGGGTCCTCCGCGAGGAGCGATGCTTCGAGTTCTTCGAGCGTCTTTTGCTCTTCATTCGACAGGGGCATCACACGCCTCCTTCATCAGGAGTAACAGATGTGTCCAGTCTAGGCGGTCCCACCCACAGAAGTAATGCCGGGTGACCCGCTTTCTGGATTGGACAACGTTCTGCGGGTGAGTCGGGCGCGCTGCGCCGCATGGGCCCCGAAGCGGTAGACCACGTCATCGGCCGCCAATTCCACCTGGCGCATGCCCCGCTCGGGTTCATCGAGGGCCGGCTGCCGATAGGCCTGGTCGCTGGGCACCAGGCCCTCGACGCGAACCCCCACGCGACGGATGCGGGCGCGTTGCAGGCCCAGGGACTCGAACAGCTTCCTCGCCCGGGCATAGATCTCGTCGGTGACATCGGTGGGATCACGCAGCGTCCCACTGCGGGTGATCGTGGTGAAGTCGGCGAAGCGCACATCGAGCACCACCGTGCGGCCACACAGGCCACTGGCCCGCATCCTCCCCGCGGTGCGTGCCGCCATGCGCAACAGCTCGGTGCCCACCTGCTCGGGGTCATCGGTGTCACGGGCAAAGGTGGTCTGGGAACCAATGCTGCGTTCCCGGTCCTGCCCCACCACCAACGATTCATCATGCCCCCAGGACAGGTCGGACAGCCATTGCCCGGCACGAGCCCCCAGCGCACGCCGCAGGGTGGACACCGGGGTATGCGCCACCTGCCCCACCGTCGACAGGCCCAGCTTGTGCAATGTGGACGCGGTGGCGGGGCCGACCCCGCTCAGCTGCTCCACCGGTAGGGGGTGCAACAGGGCCACGACCTCCCCGGGATCAACCACGAGCAGGCCATCGGGCTTGACGCGATTGCTGGCCAGCTTGGCCAGGGCCCGCCCCTGGGCGATGCCCACCGAGCAGGTGATGTGCTGCTCATCGGCCACCCGGGCCCGCACGTTCTCGCCGATCAGGCGGGGAGAGCCGAGTCGACGTTGCGACCCGGTGATGTCGAGATAGGCCTCATCGATGCTCGCGGCCTCGACGCGGTCGGTGATCTGGTCGAACAGGGCGAAGACCCCCGCCGAGACGGCCCCGTAGTGATCGAAGTCGGGTGGCACCGCCACGCCGGCGGGGCACAACCGGCGGGCCCGCGTGGAAGCCATGCCACCACTCACCCCGTAGGTGCGGGCAAGGTAGTTCGCGCTCAACACGACCCCCCGCTCGGCGCCACCCACCCAGAACGGCACCGTGCGCAGCCGGGGATTGCGTGCCGCCTCCACCGAGGCATAGAAGGCATCCATGTCGACGTGCATGATCACCCGGCCCCGCATCACATCGGGCATCTCAGGCATGCCCCGTCCCGATCACCATGGCAGGTTCAGCCCCCTGAGCTACCCGGACTGGCATGCCACAACTTGCGCGAGGCGGTGATCAGCGATTCCCCGGCCACGGCGGTATCGGCGAAGGGCGACTGCAGGAAGCCGCTGGGATGGCGGAGCATCCGATGGACGGCCGGTGGCGCCCAGCTGGTTGCATGCTCCCCCAGCCGGGCACGGACGGCGGCCAGGGCCGCCCCACGACCTGAGGCATCACGCACCCGGCTGTACAACGCATGGAGTTCCTGCATGTCCCAGGCTCCCGTGGCGTTCAGTGAGATGCCACGGGGGCCGGTGCGTCGGATCTCACCACGCACCACGAGCAGCCAGTTGCTGAACACGGTGGACGCATAGGGGCCCTGGGCGTCCTCGAAGAAGGTGGCATCGACGGGACCGGTCGAATCATCGAGGCTCAGGAAGACCACCCGGCGCCCCGAGCGCACCGGGGGTGTCTGCGTGGCAACCTTGACCCCCGCGACCAGTACCTCCTCGTGGTTGCGGTGGTCTAGCAGCTGGGCGGCAGGCACCCAACCGAGGCCCTGCAGCATCTCCTGGTAGAACTCCACGATGTGGCGACTCACGTCCATGCCCAGCACCGCGAGCTCCGCCTGCGTCCGCTCAGCGCGCGACATCTCGGGCAGGCCGCTGGGCTCGACGTCACCGGCCGCCGCGAAATCGAAGGTTCCCTGGAGGCTGGTTGCGGCGCCATGGGCACGCCGTCCGGCCCGGGCATCACGCACCAGGTCGCCCAGGGTGAGCAACAGGTCGCGCCGCGTCACCCGTCCGGCACCGGAGGGGCGGTCAGGGTCAATGCCGTAGAGCGAATCCAGGCCACCCACCATGATCAGGTTCTCGGCCACGGGGGCACTGACATGGGAGCGGGCGAAGAAATCGGACAGGTCGTCGTAGGGCTGGCCCGCCACGATGGATCCGATCATGTCGTCGGTGATGCCGGCCACGTCGGCCAAGGAGAGCCGGATGCCCCAGTCCCGGGCATCGGGGAGGCCTGCCGGCGGCGCCGGCATCTGCGGGTCGGCCTCCACCGGCTCGGCATGGAAGCTTCCGCTGCAGGAGTTCACGTCGATGCCCAGCACCGAGATGCTCATGCGCCGGGCCTCCTCGAGCAGCAACCTCTTGGGATACATGCCGGGATCGTGGGTGAGGATGCCCGCCAGGAACTGTGCCGGCCAGTGCCTCTTCAGCCACGCCGACTGATAGGTGGGCACCGAGAAGCTGGCCGCATGCGCCTTGCAGAAGCCGAAGGAGGCGAATGACTCCAGGGCCGCCCAGATGCGCGTGGCCTGGCCCTGGTCATAGCCGTTGAGTCGGGCGTACTTGAAGAACCACTCCTGCACCGCGGGCTTGGCCGACATGCTGCCCAGGGCACGGCGCATCTCATCGGCGCGCCCCAATCCCTTGCCGGTGACCTCCGCGATGATGCGGATCACCTGCTCGTGGAAGACGATCACGCCATAGGTCTCGGCCAGGATCGGACGCAACCGCTCGTCCAGATAGCTCGGCGAGACCCATCCGGCACGGGCATCGAGGAAGGGCGAGACCATGTCGGCCTTCACCGGACCGGGTCGGAACAGCGAGATGTCGATGATGATGTCGTTGAAGCAGGTGGGTGCGAACTTCCCCACCAGCTCGCGCTGGCCGGGTGATTCGATCTGGAAGCAGCCCAATATCTGGCTGTGGTCGATCAGTTCATAGACCTCCGGATCGTCGAAGGGCTCCAGCTCCTCGAGGTCGGGAACCTCCTCGGGACCCTCGGTGTGGCGGATCTCGTCAAGGGCATGGGCGATGGCGGATTGCATGCGCACGCCGAGCACATCGAGCTTGAGCAGGCCCATCTCCTCCACATCGTCCTTGTCGTACTGGCTCATCGGGAAGTCACTGGCACTGGTCTGCACCGGACTGCGGTCGTAGAGGGTCTTGTCGCTGATGATCACCCCGCAGGGATGCAGGGCCAGGTGCCGTGGCAGCCCGTCGAGCCCTTCGACCAGGTCAAGCACCACCCCGAAGCGTTCCTCGTTGATACCCGCCGACCGCAGCTCCGGCAGCTCCGCCAGGGCATTGCGCACCTGATCGGCACGGATATGGGGAAAGGCCTTGGCCATCGCATCGATCTCACCGGGTGGCACGCTCAGCGCCACCCCCACGTCGCGGAGGGCATGGCGTGCCCGATAGGTCTCCACCATGGCCACGCAGGCCACCTGGTCGGCGCCGAAGCGGTCGAGCACCATCCGGTAGATGTCGGTACGGCGCGCCGATTCCACGTCGAGGTCAATATCGGGCAACTTGTCGCGCTCGGCGGACAGGAAACGCTCCATGAGCAGGCCGTAGCGCATCGGGTCGACCCCCGAGATCCCGAGCAGATGGTTGACCAGGCTCCCCGCACCCGACCCACGCGCCGTGCACCGCAGCCCCGCACCGCGCACCATGTCGACCACTCCGGCCACGGTGAGGAAATAGGAGGCCATGTTGCAGCCCTCGATCACACCGAGCTCGGCATCCAGACGCTGTTCCACCATGGTCGTGTTCCCTCGATAGCGCCGTGGCAGTCCGGCCAGGCAACGCTCCCGCAGGCGTCGGCTCGCGTCGGGAACACCGGGCAGGTGGATCTCGCCCAGCCCGATATCGCGCTTCGGATCGAGCACGCATTCCTCGGCCAGGACCCTGGTGTCCGCCAGCAGGCGACGCCCCCGGTCATCACGGCCGGCACCGTCGCTGATGCGCGCTGCCACCGCCGCCATCTGCCCGGACGGCTTGAGCCACCCCTCTCCGGTACCAAGCCCCAGGCGCCCCATGGTGAGCGGTTGGAGCAGCCGGGCCGCATCGAGCACATCGCAGACCGGCGCCTGATCAGCCCTGGCCATGCGCACCTGGTTGGTGAGCACGCACTCCAGTCGGTGACGGTCGGCGAACCTCACCATGGCCACCGCCTGCGGCAACGAGGCCTCCCCGTCACGCCCCAGGTGGTCGCTCACCGCAAGGGCGATCCTGTTGTCGGGGACCACCTGCCGCCACCGGGCGAGCTCCCGGTCAGCACCATGGTCGTCATGGTTGGCCAGGGCCCTGCCCAGTGACGAATCCGGACCCAACAGCACCGACAACCCACCGTCACCGGCCCACTGACCGAACAGCTGGCCGGTGGCGACCGGACGAGCCCGGTCCGGTGCCTGATGGGCTCCGGTCACCAGCCGACACAGCGCGGCCCAGCCGGCCTTCGACCGGGCGAGCACGACCACGCGCGGCAGGCCCTCGTCCCGTAGCGAGCCGCCCTTCACCGGCACGGGCCGCACGCGGCGTGCACCATCGGGCACACCGCAGAGCTCCACGGCCAGGTCGACTCCCACGATGGGCGAGATATTCGCCTGCTGGCAGGCCTGCACGAAGCGGACCGCACCATAGAGCCCATCGCGATCGGTGAGGCCCAGCATGGTCATGCCTGCCGCAGCGGCGCCCGCCACGAGTTCCTCGGGATGACTGGCCCCGTACTGCAGCGAATATGACGAGGCGACGCGCAGGTGCACGAAGGCAGGCATGCCGTCCGGACCCCGACGATCGGGGAGGCGGGGCCGTTCCTCCCCGCCTGACCTGCCGACTGTCCTTCGACTCATGGGGGTGCCCCTCAGTCCACTGCTGCGATGAGGGACCATTCCCCCTCGCAGGATGCCAGGTCGTAGACCCCCTGACGGTCGCCCGAGCTGGCCACCACCCGCCAGACCGTGCGCTGCCGGGCACCCCGCCGGAGCCCGTGGGCCGGCGAGCTGGGGACTGGGGCCCGGGATGGTTCGGCGGGACTTGCCCAGTCGTCACCCTCTGCGCGCCACCAGGCCTCGTCGGCGGGCAGGCCCGTGCCGAATCGCTCCCCCTCCGGGCCGCCCACCCCATCGGGGTTGGTCCACCAGGGAACCGCCTCCACCCAGCTGCGCTGCACCTCGCTGACCCGCCAGAGCCGGGAGCGCCAGACGAAGCGGTGCGGCGTGCCATGCACCGGCTCACAGATGATTGCCCTCTCGTAGCTGCGCATGGCATGCCCCTTCCCCGATCCGATCCGCTCATCAAGCGCTTCCCCGTCGATGAACCGGGACTTGAAAGCTAGCACATATTCGAACACCCATTCGATAGATGGCCATTACCTGTGGACCCGCCACCTGCGACACACCCGGCTTGTGGACGAGCCGGGTGTGCCACGGGCCACGCGGAGTAAAGTTGATCGACCCGTGGACAGGACTGAGACACTGTGACTGAATCTGCACCACACGACGACGCCGACATTCTGGAGCACGAGCTGGAGCTCGAACAGCGCCATGTTGACCACGTCTATGAACGCCTCGAGGCGGCCATGGCGGAGGCCCGCAATGTCGAGGCGGAAAGCCGTGCCCGCTTCACCAGCGATCGTGCTGATTGGCTGCGCGAGGAGGACAGCACCGCACTGTTCGAGCGCGACGCCTTCGCCTACCAGGCCTCACGACGACTGGCGATCCTCGACGAGGAGCATGAGGGGCTGGTCTTCGGACGCCTCGACCTGCTGCTCGACAAGGAGACCCGCTACATCGGACGGCTCGGCGTGCGCGACGAGGACTACGAGCCACTGGTCATCGACTGGCGCGCACCGGCGGCCGAGGCCTTCTACCGGGCGACCCCGAACAACCCGATGGGCGTGGTGCGTCGACGCGTCCTGCGCTGCCGCGACGACAAGGTGATCGGCATCGAGGACGATCTCCTCGACACCGAGGCCGACACCGACCTGGTCGTCATCGGCGAGGGTGCCCTGATGGCCGCCCTCGGCCGTGCCCGCGGCCAGCACATGCGCAGCATCGTGGCCACCATCCAGGCCGAACAGGACGAGGCGATCCGTGCCCCCTACCAGGGGGTCACGACGATTGCCGGCGGCCCCGGCACCGGCAAGACGGTGGTGGCACTGCACCGGGCCGCCTACCTGCTCTACACCCATCGCAAGCGCCTGGAACGCGGCGGCGTCCTGGTGGTCGGCCCCTCCGATGTGTTCATGAACTACATCGAGCGGGTGCTGCCCGGCCTGGGCGAGGACGCCGTGACGCTGCGCAGCGTCGGCCGGGTCGCCGACGACGTGCTGGGGCTGGGCTCCGATCGTCAGGACAGCGCCGAGGCCACGATCCTCAAGGGCTCCCTGGTGATGAGCAGGCTGTTGCGCCGACTCGTCAACGAACCCCTGGTGGCGCAGGGCGCCCAGCAGCTGCGGGTCACCTTCTCCGGTGAGATCCTCACCCTCGACGCCAAGGCGCTGGCCGCAATGCGCAACAAGATCCTGGCGAACAACAAGCTCAACGAGGCCCGCCACATCGCCGAGCAGGCACTGCTCGGCGCGCTGTATGCCAAGCTGCCGCCGGCCCTGGCCAAGGATGTGGAGCGCGACGAGTTCGACGACAAGGTGACCACCCAGGCCAGTTGGCAGATGTTCGTCAACGCATGGTGGCCACCCCTGGACGCCGAGCAGGTGCTGGCCCGTCTGGCTGAGCCGACGCTGGCCGCGAAGGTCTCCCACGGGCTGCTGGATGCCGATCAGCAGGCCGTGCTGTCGGAGTCCCTGTCGCAGTCCCGCGGATACGTCCCCGCCGCCGGCATGGCCCATCCGCAGTGGTCGGTCAGCGATATCCCGCTGCTCGATGAGCTGGCGATGATCCTCGGCCCGCTGCCCGAGCCCGCCAGCACCGAGCCCGACCTCTTCCTCGACTCGACGAAGGAGGAGCTGGTGACCACCGCTGACCTGTTGTCGGACCAGCGCGACACCGAGGACGACGAGCTGCTGCAGAACTACTCGCACGTACTCGTGGATGAGGCACAGGACATCACCCCCATGCAATGGCGGATGATCCGGCGTCGCGGGCCACAGGCGAGCTGGACGATCGTCGGCGACCCGGCCCAGAGTTCCTACCCGGAGGCGGCCCAGACCGACCGCGCCATGCGGGAACTGATCGGACGGGCGCCCCACCGCACCTTCCGACTGGCGACGAACTACCGCTCGCCGGCAGAGGTCATGAACCTGGCCGGACGCTTCATCCGCACCTACCTGCCCGAGGCGGACCTGCCCAATGCGGTGCGGAGCACCGGTATCGAGCCGGAGCTCGCGGCCACCACGCCGGAGGACCTCGACATGACGGTGCGCGCGCTCATCGAGCGCCTGCTGGGCCAGGTGGAGGGAACCATCGGCGTCATCGTGCCGCCCTCGGCGGTCGAGGAGGTACGCACCTTCGATCCGGGTTCGGATCGGGTGTTGGTGGTCACCGCGCTGCAGGCCAAGGGCCTGGAATATGACGCGGCGCTGGTGATCAATCCCGACCAGATCATTGCCGAGGCACCCGGTGGTCCCCGGGTGCTCTATGTGGCGCTGACCCGCCCGACGCAACGCCTGATCACCCTGGACGTCACCACGGGCGGCGTGCCAGGAGAATGGCGAGAATCTCTCGGGTAGCCGCCGAGCGGTTCCGGGTGAAGAACTGCAGGCCGGGCGCGCCGCGCTCCAACAGGTCCGAGGCCAGCTCGGCGCAGATCTGGGCACCGGTGGCGCGCACGGCCAGCGGATCATTGGCCACGGCCATCAGCCGCTCCGTGACGCTGGCGGGCAGCGGCACCCCGGACAGCTCGGCGAACTTGTCGAGCTGGCTGATGGCCGTCACCGGCATCATGCCCGCGATCACCGGCAGGGTGCAGCCATCGGCGCGCATCCGGTCGATCAGGTCGTAATAGGCACTCGGGCGGAAGAACAGCTGGGTGATGGCGAACTCGGCCCCGGCGTCCTGCTTGTCGTGCAGCACGCGCACATCCTGCTCGGGGGTCGATCCGGGATGGATGTCGGGGAAGGCCCCCACACCCACGCAGTAGTCGCCGCGGCTCTTCACCAACTCGACCAGCTCGGTGGCATTCTTCAGCCCCTGGGGATGTGGCTCCCAGGGCTGGCGGGGCCCGCCGGGCATGTCGCCCCGCACGGCCAGGATGTGGTGCACGCCCAGGTCGCCGTAGGCGTCGATCACCGACTTGAGCTCGTCCACGCTCTGCCCGGTGCAGGTGAGGTGTCCCACGACCCTCAGCTTGGTGGACGCCACCATGTCGCGGACGGCGGCCAGGGTGCGATCACGCAGTGATCCGTTGGCGCCATAGGTCACCGAGACGAAATCGGGGTTCCAGGGCTCGAGCTTCTCGATGGCCTCGTGCAACACCCGGGCGCCCTCATCGGTCTTGGGGGGAAAGAACTCAACGCTGAAGGTGGGTCGCTCGGCCCGCGCCAGCAACTCGGCAATCGTCTGCGTGGTGTCGGTGTTGCTCCGTCGGGCGGGGGCGAGGTCAGCGGGTCGATAGTTGTCCAGCACGTTGGTCAGCGTATCCAGCCGCCCACTAGGCTTCCGGGCGTGTCCATGCCTGCCTTCGATCCCACCGACCCCGCCGGTCCCGCATTCCGTGATGCCGTCGGTGCCCGGGTCGGCTTGTTCCTTGACCAGATCGATGAAGAATTGGCGCCGGTTTCGCCGCTGATGTCCGAGCTGGTGGGCCTGGCACGTCGCTTCACGGCCGGGGGCAAGCGACTTCGTCCGGCGTTCTGCTTCTGGGGCCATGTGGCGGCCGGCGGCGCACCGGCCGATCCCACGGCCCTGCTTGATGCCACGGCCGGCTTCGAGTTGCTGCACGTTGCGGCGCTGGTGCACGACGACCTCATCGACGACTCCGACACCCGACGCGGCATGCCGGCGGCCCACCGCCAGCTGGAGGAACTGCATCGCCGCCGTGGTGGCGTCGGCGATCCCGCAGCCTTCGGACGGGCCGGGGCCATCCTGCTCGGCGATCTGCTCGCCGCGTGGTCGACACAGCGCTTCGCCACCGCTGGACTGGACCCCGCAGCCTTCGCCCGGGCGCGCTGGGTGCTCGACGCGGTGCGTACCGACGTCAATGTCGGCCAATTCCTCGACCTGGCCGCCGAGGGCGGCCTGGCAGGCGGTGCTGGCCTGGCCACTGCCGAACAGGTGGTGGAGTACAAGACCGCCCGCTACACCGTGATCCGTCCGCTGCAGTTCGGTGCCGCCCTGGCCGGCGCCCCGGCGCAGCTGCTCGATGGCCTGGCGCACGTGGGCTCGGCAGTGGGCCGGGCCTTCCAGTTCCGCGACGACCTGCTGGGGGTCTTCGGCGACGAGGAGCTCACCGGCAAGCCGGCCGGCGACGACCTGCGCGAGAACAAGCGCACCGTCCTGGTGGTCGATGCGCTGTACGACCAACCCCAACTCGCCGATTACCTGGGCCGACCCCTGTCCGACCCGGAATTGGACGAGGCCCGGGAGATCCTGCGGGGCAGCGGCGCCGTGAGCCGTCTCAACGCTCGGATCGACCGCGATTCCGCCGCCGCACTGCGGGGATTGTCCGGTCTGCAGATCACCGACGAGGGACGAACCGCCTTGGAATCGTTGGTCCATGCTGCGGTCGACCGCCAGTTCTGACCGGGGCCCACCGCGCGAATCGCCGTCCGGCACTGATTCGGGTTCACCCCCGACGATCAGGACGCCTACTATGTAACCGGGCTGACACGGCCTACTTCCCCCGACCGTGTTTGGAGCATTTCTGTGACGAGAGACAGCACGAGTGACCCCTTGGTGGGTGACGTGCTAGCGGGCCGCTACGAGATCGTGAGGAAACTCGCGCGTGGCGGCATGGCTACCGTTTACCGTGCCCGGGATCGCCGACTGGGTCGCGTCGTTGCAGTCAAGGTGATGCATGAGGGCCTCGGCGATGACGCCGACTTCGCCCGCAAGTTCGATCGTGAGGCCCGCGCCGTCGCACGGCTGTCAGATCCCCATGTGGTGGGTGTCTTCGACCAGGGACGTGACCACGGCCGCCCCTATATCGTCATGGAATTCGTTGAGGGTTGCACGCTGCGCAATCTGATCACCCGCGAGGCGCCCTTCAGCCCGGCCCGGGCCCTGGAACTCATTGAGCCCGTCGTGGCGGCCCTGGCGGCCGCCCACGAATCCGGGCTGGTGCACCGTGATGTGAAGCCCGAGAACGTGCTGATCGGCCCGCACGGGCAGGTGAAGGTGGCCGATTTCGGCCTCGCCCGGGCGGTCACCGCCCAAACCGTCACCGCGGCACACGGACTGGTGATCGGCACCGTCAGCTATCTGCCCCCCGAGCTGGTCACCAACGGCCATGCCGACGCGCGCTCCGACATCTATTCCACCGGCGTGGTGCTCTACGAGCTGCTCACCGGGGAGAAGCCCTATGCGGGTGACACGCCCATCCAGGTGGCCTATGCACACGTGAACAAGGCGGTGCCCCCGCCCTCGGTCACCCTGCGGCGCACGAACCATGCCCCGGTGCCCGACTACATCGACGCGCTGACCGTGGCCTGCACCCGCCGCGAGCCCGACCAACGGCCCCGCGATGGCATCGACCTGCTGGCCCGGCTGCGGCGCGCCCGCATGGCGCTTGCGGCCGGCGTGGGCAATGACCCCTCGCTGTCGGCCATCATGAATCCTGCCGCGTTCCGTTCGTCACAGGTCTGGAGTGGTTCACCCACCGCCCGGGTTGATGTCGTGCACACCGAACCGGTGGCGACCCGCCAGGCCGCCCTGCCGGCCCAGCACATGGCGGGCCAGCAGCTGGCCGGCGCCGCGACGGGCCCTGCCGCAACGGTCCCGGCCCCGCGCCTGACGGCCACGATGGGGGCCTCCACCACGAGCTCCGTCACCAATTCGGGTGGCATCGACGTGCTGGCGGCCCGGCAGGCGTCGCCCAGTGCCCCGCCCACACCCCGCACGGCACGCTCCACGGCCGACCCGGTGCGTCCCATGACAGCCGGCTGGCGTGCCATGTCGGCAGGCTCCGGGCCACGCACGCCGGTGAGTCCGGTCGATTTCCGCGCCCGCCTGGCGGCCGATCCGGATGCCCAGCTGCCGCGCAGTGGTCGCACTCCGCGCTTCCCTGAACTGGTCAACGACCCGGTGCACCGTCGTCGGCGCGGAATCGTGGCCACCGTGCTGGTGATCCTCATCGCCCTGGGCGTCGGGTGCCTGTCGTGGTGGCTGGCCAGCGGACGCTATGTCAGCGCACCGGCAGTCATCGGCATGAACCGCACCGTGGCCCAGGGCGCTGCCCAGAAGGTCGGCGTGACGATCAGCTTCTCCGAGGACTACGACGACGCGGTGCCGGCCGGCGACGTGGTGCGCACGACCCCCGAGGCCGGTTCACGCATGGTGCGCAAGGACGAACTGCACGCGGTGATCTCGCAGGGGCCGCAGAGCTATCCCATGCCCACCGTGGTGGGGCTGGACAAGGATGCGGCCACCAGGGCCCTGGCCGATGCCCATCTGAGGGTCGGCACGATCCGGCAGGACTATGACGCCGACCACGCCGAGGGAATCGTCAGCGGAGCCAGCGCCTCACCGGGATCCCAGGTGCGCCACGACGCGACGGTCGACCTCACGGTCTCCAGGGGTCCGGCTCCGGTGAGGGTGCCGGGGCTGAGCGGCAAGACCCGCGATGACGCCACGGCCGCGTTGGACGCCCTGGGGTTGAAGGCCGACGTCAGCACGCAGCATTCTGATGCGGTGGCCTCGGGGTCGGTGATCTCGCAGGATCCCGCCGACGGTGAGCTCAGGCCCGGCGACACCGTCAAGGTCGTCGTCTCCGATGGGGGCGCCCCCACGGACGTGCCCGATGTGCGTGTCCGCTCAACCGCCGACGCCCACAAGGTGTTGGAGGCCGCGGGCTTCCACGTCGACGAGGTGATGGTCGATCCCGACGCCCGCATTCGCCTGGGTCGGGTGCAACGCACCGACCCCGATCCGGGTGCCAAGCTGCCCAAGGGCACCACGGTGAAGATCTTCATCATCTGAGGACATGTTCCCGGACGCCGCCGCGACCTGCGTAGATTGACCCTGTGAGTTCTGCCCCCGAGCATCCGGCGGCCCGCCGCCCTTCCAGCCTGCCGGCGGCGTCGGCCCTGCTGCTGATTGCGATGCTGTGGGGTTCGAGCTATTTCATGAACAAGGCCCTGGTGGGCATGATGCCACCGGGAGACATCACGGCGGTGCGCTTCACCATGTCGGCGATCGTGCTGGCCCTGGTGGCCCCCCGGGCCCTGCGGATGAGCCGTCGCACCCTGTTGCAGGGCATCGCGATGGGCACGGCCTACGGGATCGCCCAGTTGTTCCTGATGTTCGGGATCGTGCGCACCTCCGCATCGGTGTCGGGTTTCCTCACCGGCATGTACGCGGTCTTCACCGCCGTGATGGTGGCGCTGATCCTGCGACGCAATCCCCCGCCCCGGGTGTGGATCTCGGTCGGCCTGGCCACGGCCGCACTGGGCGTGCTGACGCTGGCGCCGGGGGCGGCCGGGGGGCTGGGCCTGGGCGAGCTGTTGTCCATCGCCGCAGCCGTCGGCTTCGCCGCGCACATCGTGCTCACCGACATGTTCATCGCCCAGCAGCGGGTGATGAGCCTGGCGATCGTGCAGACGGCCACGGTGGCCGTCTGGTCGTTGGCGGTGGCGGCTCCGGGTGGCATCACGATGCCCCGTGGAACCGTCCAATGGGGCGCCCTGATCTACCTGGGTGTGTTGTGCGGCGCCCTCACCCTGTTCCTGCAGGCATGGGGCCAGGCACGCATGGAGGCGAGTCGGGCGGCGGTGATCATGAGCTCCGAACCGCTGTGGGCCGCCGTCTTCGCCGTGCTCGCCGGGCAGGAGGACCTGAGCGTGCGCACGGTGGTCGGCGGCACGCTCATGATGGGTGCCATCTGGCTGGCGGTGCGCATTCCCCCACTGCGACGCCGCACCGATCCACCACCCGCCGCCGTGTCCTGACCCACGGACGGGCTAGAGCGTGATCCCCCGGGTGACGGTCCACGGACGAGGATCGCGCACCGGCACGAACTGGGCCGTGGTGCGG
Organism: Propionibacterium freudenreichii subsp. freudenreichii; assembly: GCF_000940845.1. NCBI lineage: Bacteria > Bacillati > Actinomycetota > Actinomycetes > Propionibacteriales > Propionibacteriaceae > Propionibacterium > Propionibacterium freudenreichii. Next base: position 1,693,247 of record NZ_CP010341.1, read on the forward strand.
GCCGACAGGTGGCCGGCGATCATCCAGAAGCCGTCGTCGTTGAGCAGCCCGTCGTGGATCGGGATCATCTGGCGAGGGACCACGCCCCGCACGAAGTCGATGGTCTGCGACACCTTCTCCCAGGGCGCCATCATGGGCACGCAGAGCACGTCAATGTCATCGGGCGTCACGTCGAGCGCGTCGCCGGGGTGGAAGACCGAGGGTTCTCCGGGCGCACGCAGCACGAGTCCGAAGTTGCCGACCCGGGGGATGTCCGGATGGATCACGGCATGGAGGCCGCCGACCACGGTGACGGTGAGCTGCCCGAGCATGATCTGCTGTCCGGACGCCATGGCAGTGGTGGTGGGCACGATGAGTTGCTCGTTGACCCCCGGCTCGACATAGCAGGGCAGGTCGGGGCGGTCGGCCAGGTAGGCGGGCAGCCGGACCGGATCGGCATGGTCGGCATGTCGGTGCGTGATGAACACCGCGTCGGGCGTCGCGATGGACTCCCAGCCCCTTGAGTAGACGCCGGGGTCGATCAGCACACGGGCCCCACCCGCCTCGACCAGCACGCAGGAATGTCCGAACCGGGTGATCTTCATGTCCCCACTATGCCTGCGTGCGCTGTCCCACGAGTATGCCCCGGTGATGACAGGCATGGGAAGAGACCGCCGTCGCGGACTCCCCCATGCCTGTGCCTATCCGGGTTCGGTGCTGTGCTCAGGCATTCCAGTCAGGAGTGACCGGTGCTGCCGCGTAGCGGTTGCGGTAGTCATTGAGCCGCTCGGCGATCATGAAGGCCAGCTCGAGGCTCTGGTTGCGGTTCAAGCGGGGATCGCAGGTGGTCTCGTAGCGGCTGGCGAGGTCTTCCTCGCTGAGCTGGAAGGCCCCACCAAGGCACTCGGTGACATCGTCGCCGGTGAGCTCCACGTGCACCCCGCCGGGCCAGGTGCCCAGCTGCTCGTGCACGTCGAAGAAGCCGTTGAGCTCGTCGACGACCGCAGCATATTCGCGGGTCTTGTAGCCCTTAGCTGTCTCGAAGGTGTTGCCGTGCATGGGATCACAGACCCAGGCGACCTTGCGGCCGGAGGCCTCGACCCCCTCGACCAGTGCGGGCAACAGGTCACGGACCTTGCCCGCACCCATCCGGGTGATGAAGGTGATGCGACCAGGGATGCGCTCCGGATCGAGCCGATCGGCGATCTCCAGGGCATCCTCGGCGGTGGCGGTCGGGCCGAGCTTGACGCCCAGCGGGTTGCGTACGCTGCGCAACAGCTCCACGTGGGCACCACCGGGTTGGCGGGTGCGCTCGCCGATCCAGACCATGTGGCCGGAGGTGTCGTAGGGCTCCTGCGAGCGCGAGTCGATACGCGTCATGGCGTTCTCGTAGTCGAGCAGCAGGGCCTCGTGGCTGGCGTAGAAGTCAACCGTGCGCATGGTCTCGGCATCGACGCCACAGGCCTCCATGAAGCCCAGGGCACGCTCGATCTCACCGGCCATCTCCTCGTAGCGCTTCTCCACATGCGAGTCGCGGACGAAGCTGGCATTCCATGCATGGAGCTGGCGTAGGTCGGCGAAGCCGCCCTTGACGAAGGCGCGTACCAGGTTGAGGGTAGCCGCCGACGCGTTGTACATCTGCAGCAGCCGCTCCGGGTCCTGGTGGCGGGCCTGGGCGGTGAAATCAAAGCCGTTCACGGCGTCACCACGGTAGGCGGGCAGTGTCACGCCCTCGCGGGTCTCGGTGTCCTTGGAGCGCGGCTTGGCGTACTGGCCGGCCAAGCGGCCGAGCTTGACCACCGGCACCTGCCCGGCATAGGTGAGCACCACGCTCATGGCAAGCAGCACGCGCAGCTTGGCCTTGATGGGATTGGCCTGCACGCCGTCAAAGGTCTCGGCGCAGTCACCACCCTGCAGCAAGAAGGCCTTGCCGTTGGCCACCTGGGCGAGCTTGTCGCGCAGGTCATCACATTCACCGGCGAAGACCAGTGGCGGCAGCGAGCGCAACTTGTCGACGACGCGCTTCTCGGCGGAGGCGTCGGCATAGTGCGGCTGCTGCACCTGGGGCATATCGCGCAGGCTCAACAACGACGGAAACAGTTCGGGCACGGGCCCAAGGATAATGCGCCGGCGCCACACACCGCCCCGCGTCCGCCGTGAGCGTCATCGCAGGGCCCGGGAGGCCGCAGAACCCGACACGGGGCGGGCCCGACGGGCCTCAGCGCCGGGGACGCTCGCCCGCACCACCGTCGGCATAGCGTCGTGCATTGCGAGCCGCCTCGGCCGCGGCACGTTCGAGGTCGCGCTGGTCCTCCACGCGCAGTTGTTCGCGCTCGATGGCGGCCCGACGGCGCTGTTCCCACAGCGTGGGGTAGTTGTCGGCGCGTTCCTCGGCCTCGCGATGACGCCGTTGGCGGATCAGCTCCTTGGCCTGGGCGGGCGTGTCGTCCTGGTACAGCTGGCCGGACAGTTCCCCGATGGCCGCCATGATCTCGGCGGTGCAGCCGCGCAGCAACACCCCGTCGAGGGCGTCGGACAGGGCCGGGCTGGTCCAATAGCGTGAGAAGTCCAGGGGCTTACCGAAGGCGATGGTCGGGCCGAGCATCCGCGACAGAGTGCGTCCACCCATCCCCTCGCGCTCGGGCAGCTCGATGCCCACCGGCACCACCGGCACCTGCGTGGCCAGGGCCAGCCAGGCGACCTCGGGGTTGCCCCTGTGCAGGCGTCCGTCCGGCGACGGATCACCCTCGGGGAAGACGACCACCAATTCGCCCTCCCCCAGCACCGATACCGCGTCGGGATGTCCCGGGGCCGCCCCCTCCAGGGGAATGGCGCGGGCCCGCTTGCCACGGCCGCGCACGTCCGGGTTGAGGTCCACCAGCCGCACGGGCCGCTCCACCGACGCCTCCAGCCGTGTGAAGTCGGACGGCAGCCGATGGTTGCAGGCCAGGATCGCAGCACCCTCCGGGATGTTCTCGACCCCCTCGACATGGGCCGTCAGTGCCTCCCGGGTGCCACGGAAGAGACCGCGGGTGAATCCGGCGGCCCGGGCAGCGGCCCTGAGGCTGCCGCGCAGCGTGGGGGGCCTGGACTCCGGCAGTTGCGGATGGTTGGGCGCATCACGCACTGCGGGGGCATCAGGTCGATCAGTGTCACTCATCGCGAACATCCTTGTCATCACCGGGGCCCGATTCGGTTCCCCGGGGCGAAGGCGCCGGGGAACCCGCCTCATCGTGCCCTGCCAGGCCCAGCTCGGCGTCGGTGGGTGGCACCGGCAATCCGGCGGTCGGGCTGTCCTTGCGGAAGCGCGTCAGGTCGGCGTCGCGCAGGTTGCCATATTTCACGCGGAAGCCGTAGACATCGACATAGGGCTGGCCGGACAGCTGCTGCACATGGGCCAGCACGTCGTTGGTGATCCAGCGCAACACCCTGACGTCGTCGCGCTGGTGGCGCCACGGCGAATAGTCCAGTGGCCTACCGATGATCATGCGTCCGTCATGCATCGTGGGCAGGCCCAGGCGGTTGCGCCTCACGGTCGTGTTCACCATGGCGACCGGGATCACCGGCACCTGCATGTCGAGTGCCATCCGGGCAACCCCGGTATGCCCCTTGTAGAGGGATCCATCGGGCGAGCGGGTGCCCTCGGGGAAGATGCCGGCCAGTCCGCCGTCGGTGAGCACCTGATCGATCGGGCCAAGGCCACTGGCGCTTGCCCGGCCACCCGAACGGTCCAACGGCACCATGCCCACTGCGGTGAGGAACCAGGCGACGATGCGTCCCCACAGTGTCCGCCCCTCGAAGAGCTCCTTCTTGGCGGGAAAGGTGAGCCGACGCCTCATGAGCGCGGGCAGCGCCAGGGTGTCGGCGATGTCCAGGTGGTTGCTGGCGAGCACGGCACCGCCCTGTCGGGGGATGTTCTGCTCACCCTGGAGCGTCGGGTGGAGCAAGAGCTTCACCCCCGGCCTGAACAAAAGGTATTTGAACAGGGTGTACCACACGGCCGCCTCCTTGACCCTGTAACCCTATTGGCCACCGAAGTGGACGGTAAAACCACCACGCTGGCGGTTTCGCCAGATGGAACCCGACCAGCCGGAACGGGGCCGGTACCCGCAGGTTACTTGCCGAAGATCGGGGCCGGGTCGACGGCGATGCCGTTCTCGATCACGTGGAAGTGCAGATGGCATCCGGTGGAGTTCCCGGTGGAACCCACGCGCGCGATGACGTCGCCGACGTTGACCTGCTGTCCGGGCGACACCGAGAACCCCAGCAGGTGGTTGTAGGCGGTCGCAAGGCCGTTGCCGTGGTCGATCACGACGCGGTTGCCCCAGCCGCCGACCATTCCGGCGGCCAGCACCGTGCCGCCCCACGCGGCCTGCACCGGTTCGCCGCACGCCGCGGCGATGTCGTCCCCGTCGTGGAATTCGGCATATCCGCCGATGGGATTGACCCGCGAGCTGAAGCTCGACACGAGTTCGCCGGAGGCCGGCCAGACCTTCTGCTTGGCGATGGCGGTGCGGATGCCTGCCAGGTCACTGCGGCTGGCGTCGCGCGAGGCCCCGTTCGACACCGATGTGCCCACCTGCACCTTCGTGGCCTGGGCCGCGATCACCTGCTTCTGCTGCTCGGTGGTCAACCCGTCAAGCACCTTCTGGGCCTGTGCGGTCTGGTCCTGTGCCTTCGCAAGCAGCGCCGCCTGCTGGTCGGTCTGCTTCCTCACCTCGTCGACGGAGGCCACAGCTTCCTCACGCAGTGACTCGAGCAGCGACTTCTCGGCGTTGTAGCGGGCCATCTTCTCGGCGGTCAGGGTGTTGATCGACTGCACGGTGGACAGCTCGGAGAGCAGGTCATGGGTGTCGTCGCTGGTCAGCAGCCGTGTGGTCTGCGGAACCGATGCCCCCTGGTAGTTGCTCAGGGCGATCTGGGCGGCATCGCCCCGCAGGGCGTCCAGCTTGGCCTGTTCCTCGGCGATCTGGGTGGTCGCCTGGTCGTAGGCGTCCTGGGCTGCCTGCTGCTTCTTCACCGACGTCTGGTAGTCGGCCTCGACCTGTTGGCTGTCGTACTTGATCTGATCGAGCTTTGCCTGTGCCGCATCGACGGTGGAGTTGCTGACCGCGGCATCAGTGCCCTCAGCCATCACCGCAACCTGACCCGACACATTTGCCGTGCCGAAAACCGCCAATGCGGTGAGACAGACCAGACCAAGCCGGACGACGCCGTGACGTGCCCTCATCGCCATTCGATTTCCTCGCTGTGATCACTCACGAAATACCCCGACGGGGCCGATTCGCCACGGAAGACAGCGCGAATCTAAGGAAATCTTAGAGAAATCTCATGAAAGTAGCAATGCCGGAGACCACCTGTGGACGACCGCTCGGGACCCGATGTGGCGCACAGATGGCCACAGCCCGACATTTCCGCTGGTCAGCCGGCACATGCGGCCGGCGACACCGGATGCCGTTCGGCCCCTGCCGAGCCCGCAGCATTAGGATGCGAACATGATCACCGCGATTGTCTTCGTCCATGCCGACAACGACCGCATCTCCGAGGTCGCCGAGCAGATCGCCGGCCTGGAGCACGTCACCGAGGTCTACTCGGTGACCGGCGACATCGACCTTGTCGTCATGGTGCGGGTGGCCGGTTACGAGGAGATCGCGCCGGCCATCACCGATCAGCTGAAGAAGGTGCCCGGGGTGATCGACACCGACACCCACCTGGCCTTCCGCGCCTACAGTGAGCACGACCTCGAGGCCGCCTTCTCGCTGTAGCCGGCCGGCGCAGGAGCGGGTCACCGTCCCGGGGACAGGAATCGCCGTGGACCATATGGTCCACGGCGATTCAGATGGCCCTCGGGCCCGTGGGAAGCCGCACCATTGCCGGCGCGCTCCCCACGGGTCGCCCCCGGTTGCAGGGGGCAATCCCGATCAGAGGGCGACCCCGGTCACTGGGCGATCTCGACCGAATTGATCACCACGTCGTCCACCGGACGATCCCCGCGCGCGGTGGGAACCTTGGCGATCTCGTCCACGACCTTCTTCGAGGCGTCATCGGCGACCTCACCGAAGATGCTGTGGCGCATGTTCAGGTGCGGCGTGGGGGCCACGGTGATGAAGAACTGTGAGCCGTTGGTGTTCGGGCCCGCATTGGCCATGGCCAGCAGATAGGGCTTGGCGAAGGTCAGGTCGGGGTAGAACTCGTCGGCGAACTCATAGCCGGGACCACCACGGCCGGTGCCGGTGCGGTCGCCGCCCTGGATCATGAAGCCATCAATGATGCGGTGGAAGATCGTGCCGTCGTAGTACGGCTCGGTCTTGCGCTGGTTGTCGGTCATGTCGAGGAATTCCCTGGTGCCGTTGGCCAGCTCCACGAAGTTCTTCACCGTGTTCGGCGCGAAGTCATCGAACAGGTTGATCGTGATGTCGCCGTGATTGGTGTGCAGGATGGCTTGCGTCATGGGCAGGCCCCTTTCCGCTGTCGGATGTGATGCCCCCATCATTCCAGCATCGCGAAACCGACCCCGGCATCCGACCTGCACTGCACGGGCATCCGACGGTCCCGCGCCGGTACCGGGCTGGCACTGCCGGTGGACGACATCGCTCGCTGGGCACACGCTGTGGTGTGCCCGTGAACCGGCCCTGACCGGCAGATGTGGCTCACGGTCGTCGATCACCCTGAGCCACTACCCGACCCCCTTCGCCGGGTGACCCCACATGGGTAGCGTGGAAGACGGCTCGATCACGAGCAGCTCGATTACGAGCACAACCAGTATCGGAGGACACTGTGAAAAAAGAGGACCTCAAGCAGTCCGCCACTGCCGCCGGCGAGAACGCCCGCGATGCGGTGAACGATTCCGTCGCCACCGCGCGTGGCGTCGTGGGAAGGATCACATCATTCCTGAGCCCCAGGGTGGCTGACGCACGCGAACGCGTCGAACCCCTGGTGGCTGACGCGGTGGACCGGGTGGCACCCCATGTGGCCGAGGCCGCCGAGAAGGTGGCCCCCTATTACGAGAAGACACGGGACGCCGTCACCGAGGGCTACGACAAGAACGTCAAGCCCCGGGTCAGGGAATTCGTCGATAGGGCAAGCGAGAACGAGCACGTCGCGAAGGCTGCTCGCAAGGGAAGCGATGTCGTGGAGAATCTGAAGTCAAGGGCCGATGCATCCGTCGTCCAGGTGGCACCCAAGAAGAAGCACCACCGGGTCCTGAAGGGCCTGGGGATTGCCGCATTGCTCGGTGGGGCCGTGGTGGCGGTGCGCCAGCTGTTGCTTCCCAAGGACGATGGCTGGACCCCGCAGGAACCCAGCACTGCCTACACCGACAACGACGCCAGCTACGACTACGCCGGCGAGGCCCGTCGGGACCGTCCCAAGGAGGACTCGGCTGACACCGAACCCGGTGGCGCCGTGAAGTTCACCGAGCCGGACACGGCCACCGAGCACCTGGAGCCCGCCGATGTCACGGTGAGCACCGAGGCCTCAGATCTGCCGCAGGGTGCCGCCGGGGCCCGCAAGGCCGCACCGGCGCAGCCCGATGTCGCCAAGCAGGAGACCGGCGATGCCGAGCCGACCGAGCTCGATGAGGCCAACGACTCCCACGAGACCGGTGACGCCGCGAAGGGCGGGGCCGGCTACCGTGGCGCGAATCCGCCCGAGGGATACACGATCAAGGGCAATGAGCGCTCCATGAAGTTCCACGTTCCCGGTGGTGCGGGCTATTCACGCACCAACGCCGACGTGTGGTTCAAGACCATCGAAGAGGCCGAAGCCGCAGGCTTCACCAAGGCCTCCCGCTGATCCAGCGGCGAATGAGGTCCGGTTTCCCCCGATCCCTGACCGCATTCGCCGCGTCAAGGTGACCGACGGCCGACATTCCAGCTGGGATGTCGGCCGTCGTCATGTTCACGCTCCGGCCACACCCGGGCCGGTGGTTGCAGGGCGGCACGCGATGATCGCTGCACCCCCGACAAGTTAGGGTCATGAGGCATGGAACCGTTCACCATCGACGCCCCGGGTCTGGTCCTGTCGACGCCCACCGCCCAGGACATCGACAAGGTCTTCCTGTTCTGCCAGGACCCCCAGATCCAGCGCTGGACGACGGTTCCCAGCCCCTACACCTATGCCGATGCCGAAACCTTCTGCACCAGGGCGCCGGCTGACTGGCGGCTGGGCTTCGACCTGAAGTGGGGCATCCGTGACCCGCGGGGCACCCTCATGGGCATGCTCACCCTGTTCAGCCGTGGCGGCGGCAACTGGGAGATCGGCTACTGGATGGGCAGGCCCTATCGGGCGCGCGGGTTGATGTCGCGGGCGGTGAACGCCGCGCTTGACGCCGCCTTCGACCCGCTGGGCCCCATCGGCGCCCAACGCATCGTGTGGCGCTGCGACTTCAACGGCGATGTGCCCAACTGGGCCAGTTGGCGGGTGGCCTGGCACGTCGGATTCCACAAGCAGGGGCGCACCCGTTCCAGCCAGCCGAACAATGGCGTGCGCCACGACAACTGGCTGGCTGACCTGTTGCCCTACGACCCGCGCAGTCCGGCCCTGCCATGGGACGGTCCGATCGCGCACGGGGACACCGCCGCCTACGAGCAGGCCGCGGTCCCCACCGATTCCGTCGCAATCCGCGAGGGTGACTCCCCCGAGGGCCTCGTCGCCCGCTTCCACCGCCTCTACGGTCGCCCAATCGCCGACGACGGCCCCAACCTGCGGCGTGACAGCCTACCCCTGCGCATGAGCCTGATCGCCGAGGAATTCGGCGAGCTATTCGAAGCCGTCTACGGCACGACCGCACGACGCATCGTGGACGAGGCGAACGCCACCGCCATGGACAACGACGAGGAACATCGCGATGTGGTCGCCACGGCCGATGCCCTGGCCGACCTGGTCTATGTGATCTATGGGATGGCCTTGGAGATGGGCATCGACCTGCCAGCCGTGCTGGCCGAGGTGCAGCGCTCGAACATGTCCAAGATGGGCGCCGACCACCACCCGGTCCTGCGTGCCGACGGGAAGGTGCTCAAGGGGCCCGACTATTTCCCACCGGACATCGCCGCCGTCCTGGCGCGGTCCATGAAATCCTGAGAATTTCCTAAGAAAACACGTCCAAGCCTCACAAATCGGTTGTCCCGAAGGGCAAGGAGGGTGAGAACCCCCACAAGTCAGGAGAACGACCGTGACCGATATCGCCAACCCCAAGCCGCCCCACCTGCATCTCGTGGGTTGCGGCGCCACTGCCCCGGTCGCGCCCGGCGACGCCCCGGCAGGCCTCGACTCCCCGGAGGCCAGCAGCGGTTGGGTGGACGCGGCACCCTTCCGGGCCATGGCCCATCGCCTCATGGCCGAGACCGGTTGGCACTGGCGCGTGCTGGCGCTGGCCACCGATGTGCCGGCAGGCACGATGCGTGCGCTGTTGGGCCTTGGCCGGGCGGCCCGCCACGAGCATCCCCGCATTCGTCGCAGTGATGCCCTGTCGTTGTGGGAGCGCGACGCCGGCTACCTGCTCGCCCGGGCGGCCCGCCCCGAACTGGCCCGCACCACCCGTATCTGCCTGCGCGTGCTGATCGCCCGTGGCCACACGGTGCGCACGATCTCCACGATGACCGCCCTGCCGGTCCATCTGGTCATCGAGCTGGCGTCGGGACGCCGCCGGCACTGCACGGCGATGACCACCTGGCGTTGCCGCGCCGCCATGCAATCGCATGCCGAGAAGCTGCGCGCCGGTCAGGCGAGACGGCGCCGCGATGCGGCACAGCCCGCGCTCATGGCGTCGCCGGAAGGCCCGGACCGGGCATCCGTCGCACCGGCCCCGGCACGGGCCGCATGAGGATCAGGGCCCTAGGATCAGGGCCATGGACCGGCTGACCAGCGCTGCATGGGCCGCCCTGCCGTGGCTGATCGCCGGTCTGGGGCTCGTGGTCGTCCATGCTGCCGTGCTCCTGCCCCGCCAGCCGGAACCCGCACCGGACGTGCCCGATGCGGACACCAAGCCGAGTTATGCGCAGTTGACCACCTGGCGGCTCATCGCCGCGTGCCTGGTGATCTGCCTGGCCTGCCAGCCGCTCCTCATGACAGCCCCGGGCGCACAGCGACCGGCCTGGCTGGTCTGGTCATCGGGTTTCGCCGTACTGGCGACCGTCGACGCGGTGTCAACGTGGATTCCGCGCGGCCTCACACGCCTGTGCCTGATCGAGTTGGCGGTGGGACTGGGGCTGGGCGCCCTCGTGTGGGGAGATGCGTCGGCCCTGCTCGGTGCTGCCCTGGGGGCCTGCGCGCTCGGAGCCATGTTCTGGGCCCTGTGGCGCTTCGGTGCCGGCATCGGCTTCGCCGATGTGCGCATGGCCGTGGGCGTCGGTGCCCTCACCGGATCCGTCTCGTGGGATTTCCTCATCATGGCGGTGTTCGCGGCCGCCATCATCGGGGCACTGTGGGGTGTCATCCATCGGCTGGTGGCCGGCCCGGGACGCGTCTTCGCCTATGCCCCGGCCCTGTGGGCGGGGCCCTGGGTTGCGCAACTGGCGCAGCACCTCGCCTGACGCGCCATCGGCTGCCCGGATCTTCCCGGAACCACCAGCGGCTGCGAACGTCGGAATCTAAGCTGATCCAACCAATCAACAATGGGCGAAGCACCGTTGCGCCGCTCGGCGGCACAGCCCGGAGGCACGGGAGGTTCCCATGACATGGGCACGCCATTTCTGGCTCAAGGTCGTTTCCGCGGTGTGGGTCCTGGTGGCGATGGGATCCACCGCCGTGGCGGCGCTGACGATCACCGTCAATGACGATCTCCCCGTGAGGGTGATGGCCGTCATCGCCACCGTGTTGCTGGTGCCGGGGTTGATCATGGCGTTGGTCGCCCACGACCATCCGGCGGGCCGGTGCTTCCTGGCCGGCCGCTTCCTCACCTACGCAGGGGCCGCGGCGATCCTGGTCAGGTGCCTGTTCCAGGCGGGATCCGACCTGGTCAACATCGGCGGTTGGATCGGCGTGCTGCTCGAGGTCGTGCTGCTGATCGTCCCCGCGCTGCTCGTGGCCACGCCATCACCGACGGGCCGTGCCCCGACCACTGCCCCGGGAGGGCCACTGGCCATCCAGCGCCCCTGAGGGTCCTTCCCGTCCGGCCAGCCGCATCATCTGCGGTGGCTCACACTCCGGCAACCTCGTGGCTGATGGCCACCCAACGCTCGAGCAGCTCGGTGGCCCTGCCCTGCGAAATGGTGGTGAAGGCCTCCTCCAGGCGGGGACGCATCTGGTCGACCAACGGTTCAGTGAAGTTCGGCCCGTCGAAGGCGAGCATCGCCGCGGCCGCATTGAGGCCAACGATGTCACGAACCGGACCGGTCTGGCCGGCAAAGACGTCACGGGCGACCTGGGCATTGTGCGCCGGGTCTCCGCCCACCAGGTCACTGGGACGGGCAGGGGCCAGGCCGAGTGCCGCGGGGTCAAGCGTCGTCTGGTGGACGGCGCCGTCACGGATCAGCCAGATGTCGGTCTCGCCGGTGGTGGTGAGCTCGTCGAGGCCGTCCTTGCCGTGGAACACCAGACCGCGATTGCCACGGTCGGCGAGCACGCCGGCCACCAGCCCCGCTATGCGGAAGTTGGCCACGCCGATCGCCTGTGCCTGTGGCCGTGCCGGGTTGGCCAGGGGCCCAAGGAAGTTGAAGGTGGTCTGGATGCCCAGTTCCTTGCGCGCGGGCGCCGCGAAGCGCAGTGACGCATGGTAAAGCGGCGCGAACAGGAAGGATATCCCGGCCTGGTCGAACACCTGGGGCTGCTTGGCGGGGTCGATGTCGATCACCAGGCCGAGCGCCTCGAGGCAGTCGGCAGTGCCCGACATGGAACTCGCAGCACGGTTGCCGTGCTTGATCACCGGACGGCCGCTGGCGGCCGCGACGATGGCCGCCATGGTGGAGATGTTGACGGTATTGGCGCGGTCGCCACCCGAACCCACGACATCGACGGCATCATTGGGCATCTTCAGGCTGACGGCCTTGTCGAGCATCACATCGGCCATGCCGCGGATCTCGCCAACCGTCTCGCCCTTGGCGCGCAGGGCGACCAGGAAGCCCGCCACCTGCACGGGGCTCGCATTGTTGGACAGGATCTGGTCCATCGCCCAGGACACCTCGGCGGCGTCCATGTCGTCGTGTTCAAGCAGTCCGGTCAGCACGCTGGCCCACGTGAATTGGGCCATTACTCAGCCATTTCCTGGGGCTGGTCATGCTTGTCGGGAGCGTGACGGCTCGCGCTGCCGGGAGCCGGCTCGGGTTCGGGCTTCATCGGGAAGGCCTGACCGGAACGGGCCCGACGCACCACCTCGGCAGCCGTGTCGGGCAGCCGGATCGGATCGATCGGATAGGGCGAGATGGCCTCCGCGTTGGACCACGCGGCCAGCCAGGCGTCGGTGGGGCGGGCGATGAGCAGCACGACGGGCGGCGGCGATGCCAGCTCGTCCTTCATCTGGTGCGAGATGCCCATGCCACCGGAGGGGACTGCCTCGCCGTCGAGGATCGCCAGGTCAAAGTGCTCGTGGTCGAGCGCCTCGAACAGGGCGTCCTGCGTGGCGAACTCGGTGACTGCAATCTCCGGGAGGTCACGGGCGATCTTTCGTCCGAGCGCCAGGCGCACCTGCTGGCGCACCGTGCGGTCATCGGAATACACGATCACCTTCAGCGGCGTCGCGCCGTTCGTGGAATCGGAGCTGGCCACACTACTCATGGAACCGTCCTTGGCTGGGCATCACAGTGTTGTCGCGCGTCATGCTACCGCGCACGGCCCGTCGGGGTTGCCCTGACCGAACAGCCCCTCGGGGACCCAATGACGCTATCAGCGTGGCCCCTGAGCGGGGAAAAGCCACCCCGCCGGGCGCATGTACGACCCCGCAATGACCTCGAATATGAGAACTTGTGTGGGCACGGCACAATTGAGCAGTGCGATTTCTCAATCAGCAGCCCGCGTACGACCTGACGTACAACGACGTCTTCATGGCGCCGAACCGTTCGTCGGTCAAGTCGCGACACGATGTCGACCTCACCAGCCGTGACGGTATCGACCTGCCCCTGCCCCTCGTGGTGGCCAATATGACCGCCATCTCAGGGCGACGCATGGCCGAGACCATTGCGCGGCGCGGCGGCATCGCAGTGCTCCCCCAGGACATCCCCGTGGACGTGGTGCAGCAGGCCATCGGACGCGTCAAGCGTGCCCCGATCGCCTTCGAGACCCCGGTGACCGTGTCGCCCTCCATGACCGTGGGCGAGGCAATGGCCCTGGTCAACAAGCGTGCCCACGGCGTGGCCGTGGTGGTCGACGAGCAGAACCACCCGATCGGCGTGATCGGGCCTGCCCAGACCGAGGGCGTGGACCGCTTCCTGCAGGTGCACGATGTGATGCTCACCGACCTCACCGTGGTGGACCAGCACACCGAGCCGCAGCAGGTCTTCGAGATCCTCGACACCACGCGCCACAAGCTGACCATTGCCGTGGACGACGACAAGAAGCTCGTGGGCGTGATGACCGCCAAGGGTGCGGTGCGATGCGGCATCTACAAGCCGGCCGTGGACGCCCAGGGCCGCCTGCGCATCGGCACCGCCATTGGCATCAGTGGCGACGCCGCGGCCCGCGCCGAGGCCCTGTTGGGCGCCGGCGCCGATGTGCTGGTGATGGACACCGCCCATGGACACCAGGAGCGCATGATCGGGGCCCTGGGCCAGGTGCGTCCCGTGCGTGACGCCTACGCCGACCGCACCGGCATCCGGATTCCGATCGTCGCCGGCAATGTCGTGACCGCCCAGGGAACCCTGGACCTGCTCGATGCCGGCGCGGACGTCGTGAAGGTGGGGGTCGGCCCCGGGGCCATGTGCACCACGCGCATGCAGACCGGAGTCGGACGCCCGCAGTTCTCCGCCGTCATCGAGTGCTCGGAGGCCGCGGCATCGGTCGGCGGCGCCATCTGGGCCGACGGCGGGGTACGCCATCCCCGTGACGTCGCCCTCGCACTGGCCGGGGGTGCCGGTTCGGTGATGATCGGCTCGTGGTTCGCCGGCACCTATGAGTCGACCGGCGCCCTGCTCGTCGACCCCGAGGGTCGCAGCTACAAGGAGAGCTTCGGGATGGCCTCGGCGCGCGCCGTGCGCAATCGGACGCGCCAGCAGTCGTCCTACGAGCGGGCCCGCGCGGCCCTGTTCGAGGAGGGCATCAGCTCATCGCGCATGTACCTCGACCCGGTCCGCCCGGGCGTGGAGGACCTGCTCGACTGGATCACCGCCGGGGTGCGCTCGTCGTGCACCTACGCGGGCGCACGCAGCCTGGGTGAATTCCATGAGAAGGCAGTCGTGGGCGTGCAGTCGCCCTCCGGTTACGAGGAGGGCCGGCCGCTGCCGGTCAGCTGGGCCTGACACACCGGGGACACCGCCGAACCCCGAATGAGTCGAACCCCGAATGATGTGAAAGGGGCCTCTCCCAATTGGGAGAGGCCCCTTTCACATCTGTGTGGGTAGCAGTGCCGAGGCCCTGCCACCCACGTCGACGACGGATCAGTGGAACGAATCGCCACAGGCGCAGGTGCTCTGCGCATTGGGATTGTCGATGGTGAAGCCCTGCTGCTCGATGGTGTCGACGAAATCGATGGTCGCACCACCCAGGTACGGAGCGCTCAGCCGGTCAACCACCAGGTCGACGCCGTCGTAGGCATCCACCAGGTCGTCGGGCAGGCGTGAATCATCGAAGGCGAGGCGGTAGCGCAGTCCCGAGCAGCCGCCGGGCTGCACCTCGACGCGCAGGGCGAGGTCGTCGCGACCCTCCCCCTCGAGCAGGGTGCGGGCCTTCTGTGCGGCAGCATCGGTGAGCGTCACACCGGTGACCTTCTCCTGAATCGTGTCTGACATATCGATGTCCCTTCGTCTCCATGCGTTCCTTGACGGCACCGGGGTCGCCGGGCCATCGCTGCATCAGTTCATGGGGTTTGTGGCCGGTCGCTGCGGGTGGGCGCCGGCTTCACCACCGTGGCACAGCTTATGTGCCCGTTCCCACGGGTTCCAGTGCCTACCAGATCCAGCTGCGGGCGAATCCGCCACAAGCGGACGTCACATCGGCGTCGTCACCGATCGCGTGCACGGCCTCGATACCGACCGAGCGCTGCCCGATCTCGTAGGTGTGGTTGGTCCGCGCGATCACCACCACCGGCTTCTCGTGCTTGTTGGCGAGCGCGGCGACATAGTCGGTGACCGGGCTGCCCCAGTGGTCCACGTCAAAGACATCGCACGAGGTGACGACCAGGTCCGCGCGGGCGATGGACTGTTCCAACCGGGCGGCCCGGGCGAGCACGTCCACCCCACTGCGCACCGTTCCGCCGAACGCCTGGACCACGGCGCCGGCGCCTCCTCCGGCGCCCGACCCGGGGACCCGCCCCGGAAGTCCTGACGCGTCCTCACCGGTGGATCCGGGTCCGGACCCGGCAGGGGCCTGCCCGGTGGGGCCACTTCCCACGGCGGCCCGCAGCCCCTGTGCCCAGTGCTCCAGGCCCCGGTCGAGCCCAAGTCGCTCGGCAAGGCCCAGGTCGCCCCGGGTGCCGGCGAGTCCGAGTGGGCCGGTGAGCAGTTGTCCGGTCTGGTCCGCGGCGCAGATGCCGACCAACTCGACGCCGTGGGCGCGCCGCTGGCGCTGCCGCTCGAGTGCGACATCGAAGTCCATGGCCGACATGTCCACCGTCGGCGACCAGTGCCGGGGCAGATTGCACACGCCCACCGAGGCCATGGCCGCCACGATGGCATCGGGGCCATGGCCGGTCAGCGACAGGTAGTGGGCCGGATCGTCGGGACACAGTGCCCGGTGGGCACGCGCCCAATCGGCGCCCGGCTCGGCCAGGCCGAGGGCAGCCACGTGGGCACCGGCGGACCGCCAGGCACGCCCGATGAGCACGGCGGCGTCCACGCCGTCGTGGTCGCCGATCCGCCCCGCAGCAACGAGTGCTCGCACCGATCAGCCCGGGAAGAGCCCATCGGGGCGGTCGTCGGAGGCCAACATGGTGGCGACATCCTGCAGCGATGAATCGGGACCGGGGATGATCAGGTCCGAATCGCGCAGGTCATCGTCGTCGATGGCCACGCCCTGGCGCCTGACGCGGGCGTCGAGTTCACGCAGCGCCAGGCCGAGCCCGGTGGCGTCCTGGGCCCGTACGGCCGACTCGATCTGACGATCGAGTTCGTTGAATTCGGGGAGGGCGTCGTCGGGAAGCTCCCACTGGCCCTCGCCACTGATACGCACGATCATTGCTGTTGCCCCTTCTGCTGATCCGCCTCGATCGCCGGGGAAGTGAACCCGGGCTGTACCTGCTGGGCGCCGGTGGTGCCCGGGCCCGCAATGCCGAGCTGGCTCTTCATTGCCTCCAGCTCGCTTTCGACCCCGGACCCCGACGCCATGGCGTCCAGCTCCCGGGTGATGTCGTCCTGCACCATCCCGGTGGGATCCTCCAGCGCCCCGGACGCGATCAACTCGTCGACCGCACCGGCGCGGGCCTGCATCTGCTGGGTCTTGTCCTCGGCGCGCTGGATTGCCTGGCCGACGTCGCCCATCTCCTCGCTCAGGCCGCTGAATGCGTCATTGACGCGGGTCTGGGCCTCGGCGGCCGAGTACTGGGCCTTGATGGTCTCCTTGCGGGTGCGGAAGGCCTCGACCTTCGCCTGCAGCCGGGTGGAGGCCCGCACGAGCTTCTCCTCCTCGGCGGCCAGCGACGCATGTTGCGTCTGGAGGTCGGCGAGCTGGCCCTGGAGCCCCGATTTGCGCGTCAGTGCCTCACGGGCAAGGTCTTCGCGTCCCTGGGCCAGGGCGCGCTGGGCGGCCAGGGTGAGCTTGTCCATTTCCTGCCCGAGCTGGGTTGCCTGCAGTTCGACGCGCTTGCGGCTGGTGGCCACATCGGCCACGCCACGACGTACCTTCTGCAGCAGTTCCCGCTGGCGCTCGTAGGAATAGTCCAGGGTCTCGCGGGGATCCTCATGCTTGTCCAGGGCCTTGTTCGCCTTGGACTTGAAGATCATCGAGAGCCGTTCGAGGATGCCAGCCATGCGCTATCGGTCCTTCCGATCGGGATAGGTCATCTGCGGGACTCATCGTCCCCGGAGGCCGTGGTCTGCAGCGGTTGTACCGCAGAACGGTCAGGTCACCACCATTGTTCCATCTCGCCGTTCCATCGGCCGCCTTTCGGGCGCGCCCACCAAGACCCACCGTCCCCCATCAATCCCGGGATTTCTTCGCGAACACGGCCCACCCGGGCGCCGGGGTCGAGCGGGCAGGCCCGGCCGTTTAGACTTGGACACAGAAATCCACCAGGAACATCGACGTAGCAACATCAAAGGGGTGCGCAGTGGCAACCAGCCGTTCACGCGAGACGGTCGAGCCGGTTGACGAGGAGACCGAGCGCGACGCCGGACGCAAGGGAGCGCCGACCCCCACGCGCAAGCAGGCCGAACAGGCCCGCATGCAGCGTCTGCACCCCGTGCTGACCAAGAAGGAACAGAAGGCCCGCGACCGGCAGGCCCGCGCCCGCAAGCGCGACGAGCAGTACAAGAAGGTGGAGGAGATGCCCGAGCGCGTGCTGTTGCGCAACAACATCGACTCCCACTGGTCCGTGGCGGAGTTCGCCTGGCCGGTCGTCTTCCTGCTGCTCGCCTGCGTGCTGGCCACGCAGATCCTGCCGGTGCTGTCGCTGGTGGGCACCCTGGGCATCTGGGTGTTCTTCCTGGTGTGCGCGGTCAATGTGTGGTGGCGCTGGCGCAGCTACAAGCGCGAGGCCACCGAGCGCATCCCGGGCTTCACAACGCGCGGCAAGGGCCTGATCGGCTACATGATGTCGCGCATGATCACCATGCGCCGCTTCCGCAATCCGGGCCCGGCGATCAAGCGCGGGGAGGCCTACTGATGGCATTCATCTGGACCGGCGAACCGGCGGCGGACAGCGACCTGACCGACGATGAGATGAAGGCCCTCGGGTTGGGTCAGCCCTTCGAGAGCCAGGGCGACGCCGAGGCCTGGCTGACTGCCGCCTACGGCGAGCTCTCGGACGCCGGCATCATCTCGGTGAGCCTGCACGACGGCGACCAGCTGGCGTATTCGATGAGCCTGGAAGAGGCCTGACACCCACCACTGCCCCACGGCGGGCCGACGACCACCCATTCATGATGATGCGGCCCGGACCAATTGGTCCGGGCCGCATCATCATCGTCAGGGACCCCACCGGCCGACGGGCCCCGCCCGCAGGTCAGATGACCGGGAAGGCCGTTCGCACCATCAGCGGACGTGGGGCTGCACGAAGGGCGGCTTCACCACGTCGAACTCCTCGACACGATTGCGAACCACCACGCCGACCTTGTCGCCCGGCTTGATGGAGGTGTCGATCAGCGCCAGGCCGATGCCGATGCGCAACGTCGGACTGAAGGTCCCGGAGGTCAGCACGCCGATGGGCTCGGCGTCCGGGCCGGCACCGGCGGGCACCACGGACATGCCCGGGCGCGGGATGCCGCGTCCCACGGCCCGCAGGCCACGGTTTCGCCGGGCCGGCTTGTTGGCCCGGATGGCGCGCAATGCCTCGGCTCCCCGGAAATCCGGCTTGTCCCAGCCGATCGCCCAGGTCAGTCCGGCACTGACGGGATCGATCTCGGGCGAGATCTCGTGCCCGTGCAGCGAGTAGCCCATCTCCGTGCGCAGGGTGTCGCGCGCCGCCAGTCCGCAGGGCACGATGCCGAAGGGCTTCCCGGCCTCCAACACCTTTTCCCAGACGGCCACCGCATGGTCGGAGGGCACGACGAGTTCGAAGCCCGTCTCGCCGGTGTATCCGGTGCGGCAGACCGTGAAGGTGCTGTCGCCCACCGGCACCACCTCAAAGGCCATGTAGTCCATGTCGGTGGGAAGGCCCATCGTGGCCAGCACATCAGGGGACTTGTGGCCCTGCACCGCCATGATCGCGAAGTCGTGGTGCTGGTTGACCACGTTGACACCCTCCGGTGCCCCTTCGGCCAGGATCTGCGCCACCGTGGTGTTGTTGGCGGCATTCGGGATCAGGAAGACATCGTCGTCGCCCAGCAGATAGGCGATCATGTCGTCCACCACGCCACCCTCGGGCGTGCAGAGCAACTGATACTGCGCCTTGCCGGGCACGATCTTGTTCAGGTCAGCGGCAAGCACCCCGTTGAGGTAGTCCTTGGCCCCGGGACCGGTCACGCGGATCTTGCCCAGGTGCGAGACGTCGAAGATGCCCACCGCGTCACGCACCGCCTTGTGCTCGGCCAACACGCCGTGGCCCTCGTACTCCAGGGGCATCAGCCATCCGCTGAACTCGGAGAACTTTGCGCCCAGCTTCTCGTGACACTCATTCAGCGGAGAGCGCTGCAGGGAATCGGTTGAATCGGCCATGGTGTGCTCCTTCGCGACATCGGTCTTCTGCCCCATACGCTAACGGTCGGGCCCCTCATCGCGCTGATGATCGTGCCGGTGCGGTGACAGCGCCATCGGGCCGCGGCACTGCGCCGGGCGACGATAACGCCGCCCGAGCCCCGTGTTCGCTGCCAGCGTGCCCCCCGCAGTCACCGAAAGGGGTCGGCAACAGGAGCGTGCTCGCGTTAGGCTGAGCCTGTCCACCGGAATGACCCGGTGTGAGCAGCTGCAGACCCTTGGCAATGCTGCAGATTTCTGGCAAAGGAGTCACGTAGAACCATGTCGACCGAAGTCACACTGCCCGAGCTGGGTGAAAGCGTCACAGAGGCCACAGTCTCGAGGTGGCTGAAGGAAGTTGGGGACCACGTCGACGCTGACGAGCCCCTGCTGGAGGTGAGCACCGACAAGGTGGACACCGAGATTCCGTCGCCCGTCGCTGGCACCCTGCTTGAGATCAAGTTCAATGAGGACGACACCGCGCCGGTCGGCGCCGTGCTCGCCGTGGTGGGTGACCCGGCCGAGGCTCCTGCGGGCGCACCGGCCCCGGCAGCCCCCGCCCCCGCAGCTGCGCCCGTTCCGCCGCCGCCCCCGATTCCCGCAGCCGCCGCGGCCCCGGTCGCCCCGCCTGCTCCCCCTGCACCCGCTGCTGCGGCACCCGCTGCGGCACCTGCCGGCCAGGGCACCCCGGTGACCCTGCCCGAGCTCGGCGAGAGCGTCACGGAGGCCACCGTCTCGCGCTGGCTCAAGGAGGTCGGTGATCCGGTCGAGGCCGATGAGCCGCTCCTGGAGGTCAGCACCGACAAGGTGGACACCGAGATCCCCTCACCGGTCGCCGGCACCCTGACGGAGATCCACGTCAAGGAGGACGAGACCGCCGAGGTGGGCTCCGTACTCGGCGTCGTCGGCTCATCCGTGCCTGCTGCACCGGCTGCTGCACCGGCCGCCCCTGCGGCACCCGCCGCACCCGTTGCCCCGCCTGCTCCCGCAGTCCCCGTGGCGGCTCCGGCCCCCGTTGCCCCTCCGGCCCCGGTGGCCCCGTCCGCCCCTGTGGCGGCCCCGCCCGCGGCGCCGACCCCGGCAGCGGCCGTCCCGGTGAACCCACCGGCTCCCCGGGCCACCGAGGGTGCCGCGTTCACCGGCTATGTCACCCCGTTGGTGCGCAAGCTCGCCCAGCAGAACGACGTTGACCTCAACCAGGTGACCGGCACCGGCGTGGGTGGTCGTATCCGCAAGCAGGACGTCCTGGACGCTGCAGCTGCCAAGCAGAAGGCCGCTGCCGCCCCCGCGCGTCCCAAGGCCGCACCGTCGCCGGATGCCGGCAAGCGCGGCACCACTGAGAAGATGTCGAACCTCCGCAAGATCGTGGCGAGCCGCATGACCGAGTCGCTGCAGACCTCGGCCCAGCTCACCGCCACGGTGGAGGTCGACCTGTCGGCCGTTGCGCGGGTGCGCGCCAAGGCGAAGGACGACTTCCGCAAGCGCGAGGGCGTCGGCCTGACCTACCTGGCCTTCATCACCCAGGCGGCCACCGAGGCGCTGCGCCAGTACCCGAAGGTGAACGCCTCCATCGATACCGAGGCCGGAACCATCACCTACCACGACTCCGAGGACATCGGCATCGCGGTCGATACGCCCAAGGGCCTCATGGTCCCGGTGATCAAGGGTGCCGGTGACCTCAACGTTGGTGGCGTGGCCAAGTCGATCGGTGACCTGGCCGCCCGTGCCCGTGACGGCAAGATCGGCCCCGACGAGCTGTCGGGGGCAACCTTCACCATCACCAACTACGGGTCCACCGGCACGCTGTTCGACACCCCGATCATCAACCTGCCGAATGCCGCCATCCTGGGCACCGGCGCGATGGTCAAGCGTCCCGTGGTGGTCAGCGACGAATACGGCAACGACACCATCGCCATCCGGCCGATGATGTACCTGTCGATGACCTACGACCACCGCCTGGTGGACGGCGCGGACGCCTCACGCTTCCTGTCGTTCGTCAAGGCCCGCCTTGAGGAGGGCGACTTCGGGGCTGAGTTCGGTCTGAACCAGTAGGGCCCGACCCCGTAACGGGGATCGCGCACCTGACAAGGGAGGGGCGGGGATGCATGATGCATCCCCGCCCCTCCCTTCCTGCGCCCGTGCACTGGCCCCGTGCACCGGTGCGCGACGCGTGTGCGACGCGGCCCGGTGGCCCACCCCTGGGCGGACGTTCCCGGCCCGCCATGCGCCCCACCGGGGGCGCATGACTCATGCACTAGACTGGATCGGCGGCCGATCAGGCCCATGTGAGGGCCCCGGTGGCCCCATCCATTGACTCGAGCACGGAGGCACAGCGATGGCGAGCGAGGCGGCCAAGGAACTGGCCAGGAAGCAGAAGGCCGAGGCAAAGGCCCTCAAGGAGGCGAAGAAGCACTCCGACAATCCTTCTGACTGGGGCACCATCCGCCAGATCCGCGAGACCTACAAGCTCACCGCGGAGCATCAACCACGCATCGGTTGGATGCTGGCAGGGGCGGTGCTGGGCCCGGTCGTGGTCGGCGTCGTGGTGGGCCTGCTCGTGGGCACCATGCTGATCTTCTGGATCCTGCTCGGACTGCTTGCCGGTCTCACCGTGGCGCTGTTCGTGCTGCAGCGCCAGGCCAAGAAGGCCGCGTTTGCCCGCGCCGCCGACCAGGCCGGCGGCGCCCAGGTGGCGCTGTCGCTGCTGGACAAGAAGAAGTGGCACTACACGATGGCGATCGCCCTGGACAAGCAGGCAAACTGCGTCCACCGCGCCATCGGACCCGGCGGGCTCATCCTCATCGGTGAGGGCAAGGGCAAGGCCGCGACCACGATGCTGCGCAATGAGGCCCGCCGCCATCGGCAGGTGCTCTACGGCGTCGACGTGCAGACCGTGATGATCGGCAACGGGACCGACCAGGTGCCGCTGCCGAAGCTGTACGACTACATCAAGAAGCTGCCCAAGAAGCTGTCCGCCGAGCAGATCGAGGAGATCGAGTACCGTCTGGTGGCCCTCGATTCGATGCGTCCGCGCGTGCCGCTGCCCAAGGGCCCGCTGCCCACCAGCGGGAACATGCGCGTCTCACGTCGCGCGATGCGCGGCTGACGTCCCCCAGCGATTGAATCCCTGATTTCTTCATGGCTTTTCTGCTCGGAGCCGAGTCCCTGCACCTGGAGTACCCCACAAAGGTGGTCTTCGATGCCGTGACGCTCGGCGTCAACGAAGGCGACCGCGTCGGCATCGTCGGCCGCAATGGTGACGGCAAGTCCAGCCTGCTGGCCCTGCTTGATGGCCGCATGCAACCCGACGAGGGACGCGTGATCGCCCGCAACGGGGTACGCATCGGCGTGCTCGACCAGGCTGACACGCTCGCGGCCGACCAGTCGGTGGCCCATGCCGTCGTCGGTGATGTGCCCGAACACGTGTGGGCGTCCGATCCGGGCATCCGGGACATCCTGTCGGGCCTGCTCGGCGAGATCGACTGGCACGACTCGGTGGACACCCTGTCGGGTGGCCAGCGCCGACGCGTCTCACTGGCCCGGGTGCTGGTGGGCGACTGGGACGTGCTGGCCCTCGACGAGCCCACGAACCACCTTGACGTCGAGGCGATCACCTGGCTTGCCGACCACCTCAAGCATCGCTGGCCCGACAACGCCGGCGCCCTGCTCGTGGTGACCCACGACCGCTGGTTCCTCGATGAGGTGGCCAATCTCACCTGGGAGGTGCACGACCGGATCGTCGAGCCCTTCGAGGGTGGCTACGCCGCCTATGTGCTCCAGCGGGTGGAACGCGACCGCCAGGCAGCCGTCAACGAGGCCCGCCGCGAGAATCTGGCCCGCAAGGAACTTGCCTGGCTGCGACGCGGTGCCCCGGCCCGCACCTCGAAGCCCAAGTTCCGCATCGAGGCCGCCAACGAGCTGATCGCCGATGTACCCGAGCTGCGCGATCCCCTGGCGCTGGAATCGATGGCGATCTCGCGGCTCGGCAAGGACGTCGTCGACCTGCTGGATGTCTCGGTGAGCTTCGGCGACAACCGGGTGCTGCGCGACATCACCTGGCAGCTCGCACCCGGTGAGCGCACCGGGCTGCTCGGCGCCAACGGGGCGGGCAAGTCAACCCTGCTCAGCCTGATCGACGGCGAGCTGCAGCCCACGTCGGGGCGCGTCAAGCGCGGCAAGACAGTGCACACGGCCACCCTGAGCCAGCGCCTCGATGAGCTCGATGAGTACACCGGCGTGCCCGTGCGCAAGGTGCTCGAGAGCCTGCAGACCACCTACACCTTCGGCACGGGCTCGAAGGCCCAGGAGCTCACGCCGGCGCAGCTGCTGGAACGCCTGGGGTTCTCCCCCGCCCAGCTGTCCACCCCCGTGCAGGACCTGTCCGGCGGTGAGAAGCGTCGCCTCCAGCTGTTGCTCATCCTGCTGGGCCAGCCGAATGTGCTGGTGCTGGACGAGCCCACCAACGACCTTGACACCGACATGCTGACGGCCCTGGAGGACCTGCTCGACACCTGGCCCGGCACGCTCATCGTCGTCTCCCATGACCGCTATTTCCTCGAGCGCGTCACCGATCAGCAGTACGCGCTGATCGACGGGCACCTGCGCCACCTTCCCGGCGGCGTGGACGAATACCTCAGGTTGCGGGCGGGCCAGCGACGCGAGGAGCGGGCCGAGGCCAGCTCGGAGCGTCGCGAATCACGCCAGGCCGCGCAGGACTCCGGCGAGCTGAGTGGGGCCGAACAGCACGAGGCCCGCAAGAAGCTGGGTGCGCTGGAGCGTCGCATCGACAAGCTGCAACGCCAGGTGGACCGGGACACCGAATCGATGGCCGCCGTGGACCCCAGCGACTATGTGGAGCTCGGGAAGCGGGCACAGGCCGTGGACGACAAGCGCGCCGAGATCGACCGCCTCGAGAACGAGTGGCTGGAACTCGGCGAACAGACCGAATAGCCCCGTCCCTGAGCACAATGCGCCTGCCCGCCGGTCGGCGGGCCATCCCGACACCGATCGCTGCAGGCCCCGTCGGGACTCTGTAACGTGGCTGCAACATGGACGCAACGCGGGGTTACTTCGCGTTACTAGCCTGTGCTTATCACCTCAAGCCGGGCCTGAAGGGGTCCGGACCATGACTGCGGAGGAATACATGTTCAACGGGCCCGACGAAATGCTGGAATTTGTGAAGAGTGAGGGCGTCGAGTTCATCGACGTGCGATTCTGTGACCTCATCGGCATCATGCAGCACTTCACGATTCCGGCCAGCCAACTCGAGCACGAGGCTTTCGAGGAGGGCTTGGCCTTCGACGGCTCCTCGGTCGCCGGCTTCCAGAAGATCAATGAATCCGATATGGCCCTGGTGCCCGATCCCACCAGCGCCTGGCTTGATCCGTTCCGCGAGCACAAGACGCTGATCGTCAACTTCTTCGTGCATGATCCGATCACCCACGAGCCCTACAGCCGCGACCCGCGCAACATCGCGCGCAAGGCCATGAATTTCCTGGCCAGCACCGGCATCGGCGACACCGCCTTCTTCGCACCCGAGGCCGAGTTCTACGTCTTCGACGATGTGCGCTACGAGACCAACGGCCACGAGTCCTTCTACAGTGTCGACTCCGAGTCTGCTGCCTGGAACACGGGCCGCATCGAGGAGCGCGGCAACCTGGGCTACAAGGTCAAGGTGAAGGGTGGCTACTTCCCGGTGGCCCCCACCGACCACTACGGCGACCTGCGCGACGAGATGGTCAAGCACTGTGAGGACGCCGGACTCATCATCGAGCGCGCCCACCACGAGGTCGGCTCGGCCGGCCAGGCCGAGATCAACTGGCGCTACGACAAGCTGCTGAAGAGCGCCGACGACGTCATGAAGTTCAAGTACATCGTGAAGAACACGGCCTACCAGCACGGCAAGACCGCCACCTTCATGCCGAAGCCCGTCTACGGCGACAATGGCACCGGCATGCACTGCCACCAGTCGATCTGGAATGAGGGCGAGCCGCTGTTCTTCGACGAGAACGGCTACGCACAGTTGTCCGACATGGCCCGCTACTACATCGGCGGCCTGCTCAAGCACGCGCCGAGCCTGCTGGCCTTCACCAACCCGACCGTGAACAGCTACCACCGTCTGGTGCCGGGCTTCGAGGCACCGGTCAACCTCGTGTACTCGAACCGCAACCGCTCGGCCTGCATCCGCATCCCGATCACCGGACCGAGCCCGAAGGCCAAGCGCATCGAGTTCCGCTGCCCCGATCCGAGCGCGAATCCCTACCTGGCATTCGCCGCGCAGCTGCTCGCCGGCATCGACGGCATCCAGAACAAGATCGAGCCGCCGGCCCCGATCGACAAGGACCTCTACGAGCTGCCGCCCGAGGAGTACGACCAGGTGCAGCATGTCCCCGGTTCGCTGGGCGAGGTGCTCGACGAGCTCGAGAAGGACCAGGACTACCTGCTGGCCGGCGACGTGTTCACGCCCGACCTGCTGAGCACCTGGATCTCGCTGAAGCGCCAGGACCTGGCCGAGCTGGCCCAGCGTCCGCACCCCTATGAGTTCGACCTGTACTACCAGATCTGAGTTCTGCCCCGGCGCATGACAATGCGCAGTTCCCCGTTGAAACGTCCGTCACCGGAAAACCGGTGACGGACGTTTCACATCGGAGCTGGGGAAACCACCGCGGTCCGACACCGGGAGGCGCCGCGAATGCCGATTCGACGGCGCCTTCCGGCTTCAAACCGGTGACTAACCACCAGACAATCTGAACCCTGCAGCTGTGTGCCACATAGGGATGGGCTATCGGTTGACATGACGGTGGCACTTCATGGCCGGCGCTGTACGGGTGCAGGTGCCGAGCGGCATACTGAACCACATGTCCCTCGCACGACGCGCCCTCACCGTGGCCCTGGCCGGCGCCTGTGCACTGGTGGCGCTCAGCGGCTGTGGCGGGTCCACGTCGACGGCACCCGCGTCAACCCCGGGGTCCCACGCGACGACCCCGACGCCCGATGCGTCCGCCAGCCCCAGCGCGAGCCGCAAGGCCGCGACGACCGCAACCCTTCCCGCCAGCTTCGAGGGGTGGACCACCTCTCCTGCTCCGAGCGCCAGCGCCACGCAGATCGACAGCGCGCGGGCGACGCTGCAGACGGCCATCTACCAGGGGCCGGCCGGTGCCGGCACGAGGATCATCACCCTGGTCTCCACCGAGGACAGGGGCTATGCGGCGTCCCAGCTGAGACTGCTCGTCGGCCCGACCCTCCACGGGTTGAGCACCTGTGGAACGTTGGCCCAGATCGACAACTCCGTCAGTTGCGTGGTGGAGATGGACGACGGCCTGCTGCAGGTCACCGGCACCGGCACGGACGTCGCGACGCTGGCGGCCTTCGCCAATGACCTCTACGCCTCGCTGGGGTAGCAGCCCGGGCTTCGGGCCCCGCCTGACGGGTGGACTGCCGTACTCCGGCGTGGCTCCCGTCGTCCCGCGCGACTGCCATAGTGTGGGGGCGTGGCACTGACCAAGACCGAGATCATCTCAACGGCTTTGGGCATTCTCGACGCCTATGGGCTCAATGACCTGACCATGCGGCGCCTTGCCGACAGCCTCGACGTCAAGGCCAGCGCCCTGTACTGGCACGTCGCCAACAAGCAGAGCCTGTTGGCCGAGCTCGTCGACAAGATCCTGGCCGGGCTCGAACCCCCCGAGCTCGATGCCACGGCGGACGGTGACCCGTGGCGCCCATCACTTCGTGGCTGGGCCACCGAGCTGCGTGCCCGCCTGCTCGACCATCGTGATTCGGCTGACCTGGTGGCCTCCATGCGGGCCATCGGCCTGGCCGGGACAGAACTGTCCCGGGCCCCCGCCGCGGTGCTGACCGCGATGGGGATGGCCGACCAGGAGGCGACCACCGCCTCACAGACGCTCATCTACTTCATCCTGGGCCACGTCGACGAGGAGCAGCAGCGGGCCCAGCTGGGGGCGCTGGCCGGCGAGGCGTCCCCCACGCCGGTCATGGATGGCACGGCAAGCTTCGCCGCCGGCCTGAACCTCATCTTCGACGGCATGGCCGCAGCCCTTCCCCACGACGGCTGAGGCCCCTGCTGGGCGTCCCTCAGAACGCCAGGCGCCGGGCGATCCGATCGGGAAGGTTGCGATAGATCGCCATGAGCGGCGTGAAGATCCGGGGCACGCGCACCACGGCGCGGTCCGTGTCCAGAGCGCGCACCACGGCGCCGGCGACCCGATCGGGATCCACGGCGAGGCCGGCGCGGCGTCCGACGGTCATGGCCGAACGGACGAATCCGGGACGCACCACCAGCACCCGGATGTGCTCCGGCGCCAGGGCCTGCCCCAGGCCGATGAAGAAGCCGTCCATGCCGGCCTTGCTGGCGCCATAGACGAAGTTGGAGCGTCGCACGCGCTCGGCCGCCACCGAACTCACGGCGATGATGCGTCCCGCCGGGCCTCCCCCGCGACGCTGGGCGCGCAGGGCCTCGGCCACCAGCGCGCCGATGCTGGCTGCCGCGGTGGTGTTCACGGTGAACATCGCACGTGTCCGTCGTGGATCCTGCCAGGCGGCCTCCGGGTCGCCCAGCACCCCGAAGGCGATGATCACCGTGCGCACCGGTTCCTGCGGCGCGCGGGGGTCGTGCATGGCGTGGTCCACGGCGTCCGCGTGGGCGTCCAGGTCACGGACGTCCAGGCCGACGACCCGCACTCCGGTGGCGCCGGCGGCGACCATGCGGGCCCGGGCCGGGGCGAGTCTCGGCGATTGCGGACGCGCCACCAGGGTGACCGGGCCGGGCCGGTCACCCAACAGCGCCTCGGCGATCGCCAGGCCGATGTCACTGGTGCCGCCGAACAGCACCAGTGAGCCGTCGGCCGGCGTGGGCTCCGGGCCAGTGGCGTGGCGTGCCTGCCCGCTCACTCCGCATGCCCCCAGAACAAGCGGTCCACGACCTTGGACGCGAGCCGGGTGGTGCGCTCGTATTCGTCGATCAGCAGGGACGCCTCCCCCTTGTTGCGCCCCAACTGCACCGCGACGGCCGACAGGTCACGCGGGTCGGGTGGCAGCTGGTCGCTGGTGCGTCCGCGCACCAGCATCGTGTGGTTTCGCAATTGGCTGGCGAGCTGCCAGGCGTCACGCAGGACGGCGGCATCGTCGGTGGTCATGATCCCCTCGCTCTCGCAGGCGTCCAGGGCCATCATCGTCGAGGGCGTGCGCAGGGATTCGACGGTGCCGGCGTGACGCAGTTGCATCAGTTGCACCGTCCATTCGACGTCGGACAGGCCACCGGGGCCCAGCTTGAGGTTGCGCCGACGATCGGTGCCCCGCTCGATGCGCTCGGTCTCCATGCGCCCCTTGAGGCGGCGGATCGCCATCTCCTCATCGGCGTCCAAGCCGTTGGGCGGCCAGCGCAGGTGGTCGATGCCGGCAAGGAATTGCGCCACGAGGTCCTCGTCCCCGGCGCCGTAGGCGGCGCGGATCAGTGCCTGGTGCTCCCAGGTCTGTGACCATCGGTCGTAGTAGCTGAGGTAGCCGCCCAGGGTGCGCACCATGGCCCCGTCACGGCCCTCGGGGCGCAGGTCGGCATCCAGCTCGAGGGAGGGGTCGGCACCGGGCAGGCGCAGCAGCGACGCCGCCTTGGCGACCACCCTGATGGCGGCCGCGATCTGCGCCGGCGTGGCGTCGTCGGGCACCACGTACATGGCGTCGGCATCGGAGGCGTAGCTCATCTCGGCGCCACCCCAGCGTCCCATCGCCACCACCCCGATGGGCGGCACCCCGGCGGGTTCGCCACGGACCGCCACGGCCAGGGCGGCGCCCACGGTGGCACCGGCCAGGTCGCTGAGCCCCCGGCCGAGGGCGTCGAGGTCGATGCGGCCCAGCACATCGCCCAGCGCCAACCTGAGCAGTTCGCGCCGGCGCAGGGCACGCACCGCGTCGATGGCCTCCTTCTCGCCATCGTGGCGACGCACCACCGCGTCCATCGAGCCATCCAGGGAGGTGCGATCGCGCGGCACGAGCTCGTCGGGCTCGGCCAGCAGCTGGACGGCGGCCGGGTCACGTTCGATCATCGCGATGTCGTAGCGGCTGGACGACAGGATCGTGGCCAGCAGCTCGGCCATCTGTCCCCCATCGCGCAGCGCCCTGAGGTACCAGGGGGTGGTGCCCATCGTCTCGGACAGCCGACGGAAGCTGATCAGGCCGAGGTCCGGATTCGGGCCGGTGGCCAGCCAGCCGATCATGGCCGGCATCAGCTGGCGACGGATCTCCACCGCCCGGCTGGAACCGGTGGTGAGCGCCTCGATGTGGCGCAAGGCCGAGCCCGGATCAGAGAAACCCAGCGCCTTGAGGCGGTCCTTCGCCGCGTCGGGCGACAGCCGGATCTGGTCGTCCGACAGCTTGCTGACGGTGAGCAGTAGGGGCGAGTAGAAGATCTTGTTCTGCCGGCTCTCGACGTCGCGGGCGGTGCGCCGCCAGCTCGTCCACAGGTCCGCGGCCTCCGACATCCCCATGCTGCGCGCGATGCGGCGCCGGTCGGCCTCGTCGGGCGGCATGAGGTGGCTTCGACGCAGCTTGGCCACCTGGATGCGGTGCTCGATGCAGCGCTCGAAACGGTAGGAGGCGTCCAGGGCGGCGGAGTCGTCCCGTCCGACGTAGCCGTGCTCGGCGAGGGCCTGCAATGACACGAGGGTGCCGCGGTGGCGCAGGCGCTCGTCGACGCGTCCGTGCACGAGCTGCAGGGCCTGCACGCTGAATTCCACGTCACGCAGCCCGCCGGCGCCCAGCTTGATCTCGCTCTGGGCGTCCTTGGCGGGGATGAGGCTCACCACGCGGCGGCGCATGGCCTGCACATCGCTCATGAAGTTCTCCCGTCCACCGACCTGCCACACCAGCGGCGTGGTGATGTCCAGGAAGCCCCGGGTGAGCTCGGAGTCGCCGGCCATCGGACGCGCCTTCAGCATGGCCTGGAACTCCCAGTTCTTCGCCCAGCGCTGGTAATAGGCCCGGTGGCCCTCCAGGCTGCGCACCAGCGGCCCGGCGTTGCCCTCCGGACGCAGCGCGGCATCGACCTGCCAGATGGTGCCGGCGGCAGAATGTGCCGAGCAGATCCGCGCCGTGGCCCCGGCGATCCGGTTCGCGATCGAGATGGCCTCGGTCTGGCCCACCTCGTCGGTTGCCGGTTCCCCGACGAACAACACGTCGATGTCGGACAGGTAGTTCAGCTCCTGGGCGCCGCACTTGCCCAGGGCGACGATCCCGAGCCTGGCCCGTTCGGCGTGCGGGGTCTGTGCGCGGGCGATGGCCAGGGCACAGACCATGATGGCGTCGGCAAGGTCCGCCAGCTCGGCGGCGATCTGGTCGACGATCGCGGTGGGCTGGGTGGAGGACAGGTCGCGTCCGGCGATGCGCAGCAGGTGCCGCTTGTTGGCCAGGCGCAGCCGATCGGCGGCACCCGGATCATCGGCCACCGCCATGGCGAGCTCAGCGAGGCCGTCATCTGCCCGCTCGGCCAGTCCGACCTCGGCCAGCAGGTCGGCTCGGATCTGTTCGGCGCTCCACCGTGCGGGCTCCGGTTGCAGGGCCGTCAGGTCTCCGGGGTGGGCGATGAGGTGCTGGCCCAGGGCCTGGCTCCCACCCAGCACGGCGATCAGCCGACGGCGCCAGGGTTCCTCGGCGAGGGCCTGCAGGGTGCCCACCAGGTCGGCTGCCTGCAGGTCGACCAGGCTGGCCAGGGCCTGATCGGGGTCGGCGGCTGCGGCCAGCGCATCCACCAGTTCATCGGTGCATTCGGGCAGTCCATTGAACAGCTCGGCGGCGCGGCTGGCGTCGATGAATCCCTTGCGGGCCAGCTCGCCGGCCGGCGTCCTCGTTCGTCCGTTCATGTCCCCACCTGATCAGTGTCGTCCTGAGTGAGACTAGCCAAGCCGAAGTTTCCTGCTGCGGAGTATCGTGGAATGTTGTGCCATGCCGTTGCACACCCGCCACGAAGGCGTGCAATTCGCGGACACATTGACGCCAAAGTGCGCCATGAGGTCAATCGCTGAAGACCCGCACAAGACGGGGTGGTCGCAAGGGCCATCGTCGCGTCGGGCCCCTTGAATACTTCACTGCCAGGAGCAACACATGGCTGATCGCCAGCTTCGCCAAACCAAGCGTGCCGCCGCAGTACTGGCGGCGCAATTGCCGACACTTCTGGAGCCGGCGGCCACCGCGGGACGCCAGTCACTGGCCCACCTCATCGCGATCGCCGAGGCCATCACCTCGGCGCTGGCGGTGCCCACCAGGACCGCCCCGCAATCGATCTCGCAGTTGCTGCTCGCCTGGGGCGAGTGCAAGTCCCAGCGCAGTGCCACCATCTGTCAGGTGGCCCATGGTTGCAATGAGCGCCAGCTCAGGGAACGCGCCGCCTCGGCCATCGCGGCGGCCCAGCAGGCACTCACCACCGATCCGCTGCCGCCGGCGGTGACCAGCTTCGTGGGGCCGGTGCGCCTGTCCGACCTGATCGCGGGGCTGACCGTCTCGTTGGGCAAGCTCGCCCAGCATTTCGGCGCGCGGCTCGATCCGGCAAGCACGCAGCAGGCGTTGCGGGCGCTGGCGGTGACGCTCGAGGAGCGCTATCCGGGCCACACCATTGAACTGCGGGTGCCGCCGGTCACGGCGGTACAGCTGGGGGCCTTCGGCGAGGGGCCGACGCATCATCGCGGGACGCCCCCCAACGTGGTGGAAACCGATCCGGACACCTTCTGGGCCCTGTGCACCGGCTCACTGAGCTGGCAGCAGGCCCGCGACGAGCACCGGCTGCGCGTCTCGGGAGTGCATGCCGACCAGGTTTCCCGGATGCTTCCGGTGATCAAGCACTGACCCCGGCCGGTCCGTCCGGGCGCACGACCACGGTTGCACGCCCGGCGACGGGGTCCTACATGTGGGGCAGGTGCGTGCGCAGCTCGAAGGGCGTCACCTGGGCGCGATATTCCTCGAACTCGGCCCGCTTGTTGCGCAGGAAGTAGTCGAAGACGTGCTCTCCCAGCGTCTCGGCCACCAGTTCGGAGGATTCCATCGCGTCGATCGCCTCATCGAGTGAGCGCGGCAGGGCTGTGATGCCCAGTGCCCGGCGTTCCCGCTCCGACAGCGCCCACACGTCGTCCTCGGCCTCGTCGGGCAGGGGCAGTTCGCGGGTGATGCCGTCCAGGCCGGCGTTGAGCATGAGGGCGTAGGCCAGATAGGGATTGCACGCCGAGTCGATGGCGCGGTATTCGATGCGTGCCGCCGACGGCTTGTTGGGCTTGAACAGCGGCACCCGGATGAGCGCCGAGCGGTTGTTGCGGCCCCAGCAGACGTAGGCGGGGGCCTCGCCGCCGCCCACCAGCCGTTTGTAGGAGTTCACCCACTGGTTGGTCACCGCGGTGATCTCGGCGGAGTGCGCCAGGAGGCCGGCCACGAATTGACGACCGATCTTCGACAGTCGCACCTCGTCGGTGGCGTCATAGAAGGCATTGCGGTCGCCCTCGAACAGGCTCATGTGCGTGTGCATGCCCGATCCGGCCATGTCGGTGAACGGCTTGGGCATGAACGACGCGAGGATGTTCTGCTGGGCGGCGATCTCACGGACCACCACGCGGAAGGTCATGATGTTGTCGGCCATCGACAGGGCGTCGGCATAGCGCAGGTCGATCTCATGCTGGCCGTGTGCCGTCTCGTGGTGGCTGAACTCCACCGAGATGCCCATCTGCTCCAGCATCATCACCGTGTCACGGCGGAAGTCGGTGCCGTCGTCCATGGTGGTGTGGTCGAAGTAGCCGGCCATGTCGAGCGGCTCGGGCATCTGGCCGGGAATGATCGGCTTCTTGAACAGGAAGAACTCGATCTCGGGGTGACAGTAGAAGGTGAACCCCATGTCGGCGGCCTTATTGAGGGCGCTCTTGAGCACATGGCGCGGATCGGCCATCGCCGGCGAGCCATCGGGCAGGGCGATGTCGCAGAACATGCGGGCCGTGCTCGCCTCGGTGCGCCACGGCAGCAGTTGGAAGGTGGTGGGATCGGGACGGGCGATCATGTCCGACTCGAACACCCGCGCATAGCCCTCGATCGCCGAACCGTCGAACCCGGTGCCCTCGGCGAAGGCCCCCTCGAGCTCGGCCGGCGCCATCGCCACGGACTTCAGGAATCCCTGCACATCGGTGAACCACAGGCGGATGAACTTCACATTGCGCTCTTCGACGGCCCGCAATACGAACTCGGTTTGACGATCCATGCGTCCAGTGTGCCAGTGCCCGTGGCGACGGGGGGCGCGGACCACCGGCTGAGGTGATCGGCACCGTCACCCCTGTGGGGTGGCCGCCTGTGAATGTGCTGGGCACTCGACACATGGTCGGACGATAGGCTGCCGCCGAGATCGCACGGCCCCGCCACCCGGATCCGCGCGATGACGCTGCGCGGACTGGATGTGAGGTGACACCGATGCCCACGCCCGGTTGGTATCCCGATCCGGCAGGTACCCCCGGCCTGTACCGCTATTGGGACGGTCAGGCCTGGACCGGGGCCACCACCAACGACCCCGCCGCCACACCCGCTCCCGGACCCCAGGGCCCCGCCCCGACCCCCCGACGGCGTCGCGGCTGGCTGATCGCGCTGGTCGCCGTGCTCGTGGCGCTCGGCGTGATCATCGCCGTGGTGCTCACCCGCGGCGGCACGGCCCCGTGGAGCGGTGGAAACGCCAGGGAGGACCCCAACAGTGCCTCGCCCACCGGGTCCCAGTGGGACGAGACCTCCACCCCCACGCCCAGCCCCTCGGACAACGCCTCGAGCGTCCAGTGCCCGCGGACGACGGTGCGCACGAACACCGCCCAGAGCAACAGCACGCTGAGGAGCGGCAACCTCCAGGTGGACCGCATCTCGGGGTGGGGATATGACTCCACCTTCTACCTCGACTGGGTCTCCGACATCCACTCGGTGGCCGACACGGTGTATCCGGGCTGGATGTCGGACATCGCGGTGGGCACGCTCAACGCGAAGGACGGCTTCACCGAGGTGAGGGCCTCGGCCCACGCGACGCTGGAGTGCTATGCGAGCTCGGGATATTACGAGGGTTTCAGCGGGCGCAAGGACTTGGTCGACCAGCAGACCACGGTGGACGGCCACCCGGCGTGGCGCATCCAGTCCGAGGTTTATGTGACCAATCCGAATGTGCCCCAGGCGCGCGGTGACCGAGTGGACATCTATGTGGTCGACCTGGGCCGCCAGGACCAGCTCGGACTGTTCATCGGCAGTTCGAACCTGGGCGACGCCACCCGCAACGGCAAGGTCGACGAGGCCATCCGGACGCTGAAGGTGACCGGCTGAGGCCGGTGGCGACGCCAGCCCCGTCCATGGGGCGGACGATAGGCTGCCGCCGACGTTTGCCGATGGCGTCCTGAGGAGTCACACATGTCGAGTTCCGGATCGTGGCCCGGTGGCGGGTCCACGTCAGGCCCCACGCCCGGTTGGTATCCCGATCCGGCCGGCACCCCCGGCCTGTACCGCTATTGGGACGGTCAGGCCTGGACCGGGGCCACCACCAACGACCCCGCCGCCACACCGGCCCCGCAGGTGGACTCCCCGACGCGGTCGGGCACGCACCGACGCGGCTGGATCGTGGCGGTGCTCGCCGTGCTCGTGGCGCTCGGCGTGATCATCGCCGTGGTACTCACCCGCGGCGGCGCCCCGTGGAGCGGCGGCAACGCACCCGAGGACACCAACAGCGCCTCACCCACCGGGTCCCAGTGGGACGAGACCTCCACCCCCACGCCCAGCCCCTCGGACAACGCCTCGCACGCCCCCTGCCCCACGACCTCGGCGACCGGCGTCACGCGTCAGGCCAGCAACAAGGTACTGAGCGGCGGCGGGATCCAGGTGGACGCCATCAGTGGTTGGCAGCCGGCCACCATGTCACTGCGCTGGGTCAGCGACCTGCACACCGTGGCCGACACGGTGTACACCAGCCATGGCTTCGGCGTCACCCATACCTGGTTCTCCAATATCGGGGTGGGCGCGCTCAACGTGCAGGACGGATTCACCGACGTGCGGGCCTCGGCCCATTCGACCCTCGAGTGCTATGCCAGCACCGACTACTACGACGGGTTCACCGGGCGCAAGGACCTGGTGGACGAACAGACCACGGTGGACGGGCACCCCGCCTGGCACATCCAGACCGAGGTCTATGTGACCATGCGCGATATCCCCCAGGTGCGTGGCGACCGGGTGGACATCGTCGTGGTGGATGTGGGCAACCGGGACCACCTTGGTCTGTTCCTCGGCAGCTCGAACCTCGGCGACGCGGGACGCAACGGCAAGGTCGACGCCGCCATGAAGACCCTGCGGGTGACCGGCTGACCACGGCCTGATCGCGACGTCAGCCATGCTGTCGCCGCCTCGGTGGGGCCGCTGGTGTGACGCTCGTAGAATGGGAATGTGACCGCAATCAAGCCGTATCCACAGACTGAAGAATTGACCGTCCCCGCCGATATCGAGCGCCCTCCCTATGTGGGGGTCATGGGCCCCGAGACGTACACCGGGTCAGACGTCCAGAGCTCCGAAATCGTCGAGAAGATGCGGATTGCCGGACGCATCGCCGCTGACGCCATCCTGGTGACCGCCAAGGAGATCGCGCCGGGCGTCACCACCGACCACCTCGACAAGGTGGCCCACGAGTTCATGCTCGACCACCATGCCTGGCCGGCAACCCTGGACTACCGCGGTTTCCCCAAGAGCCTGTGCACCTCGGTCAACGAGGTGATCTGCCACGGCATCCCCGACCTGCGCCCCCTCGAGGAGGGCGACATCGTCAAGCTCGACGTCACCAGCTACATCGACGGCGTGCATGGCGACAATTGCGCCACCTACTACGTGGGTGAGGTCGACGAGGAGTCGAAGAAGCTCACCGAGGTGACGCGCGAGTCGATGTACCGCGGCATCAAGGCCTGCAAGCCCGGCCGCCCGATCTCGGTGATCGGACGCGTCATCGAGTCCTACGCCAAGCGCTTCGACTTCGGGGTGGTGCGCGAGTACACCGGCCACGGCGTACACACCGCATTCCACTCGGGCCTGATCATCCTGCACTACGACGAGCCGCGCCTGAACACCCCGATGCAGCCGGGCATGACCTTCACCATCGAGCCGATGCTCACGGTGGGCAGCCCCGAGACCGAGCAGTGGGACGACGGCTGGACCGTCGTCACCCGTGACGGATCGCGCAGCGCCCAGTTCGAACAGACCCTGGTGGTCACCAACGACGGCACCGAGATCCTGACCCTGCCGAGCAGCGGCCAGCCGATCCTGGGCGGGGACCCCACCCTGATCGACCTGTCGGACATCCACTGAGCCGAGCCTGACCCCGGTCCGGGAGACCGGTTCCGGAACGCACAAGGCGGCTGGTCCACGATCGTGGACCAGCCGCCTTGTCGTTGTCGGTGGGCACTCTCCCGGAGTGACCCGGGGCCCGGTCAGTCAGTGACCGGATCAGCGACGCCAGCGAGCGCGGGGCTCGCCGGGGTACTTCTTGCAGGTCGCGGTGATGCCCTGCACGGTGGTGCCGGTCGCCCCCTCGGGTGCGCAGAACGAGCCGAAGTGGACTCCGGTCTGCACGGTCCCCTCACCGGGGTTGGGATTCGGGTTCGGGTTGGCATTGCAACCGCCGCCGGTGATCGGCGTGCCGCCACCCTCGGTGAGGCGGTACATGAACGCGTCCATCGCGTCACGCTTTACGGGCTCCATGGGCTTGAAGACGCGGCAGCCGTTGCCGGTCTCCCAGCCGGTGGAGATCCCCTTCTGGGCCAGCCAGGACATCTCCTTGTAGAACTGGGTGGACGACGAGATGTCGACGAACGGCGAGGCGGCCTGGTCGGCGACCTCGGGGCTTCCCGCATAGCGGTAGAGGAAGGCGGCCATCGCATCGCGGGCCACCGGACGCAGCGGCTGGAAGCTGCCGTCCGGGTAACCGGTGGTCACCCCGCGGTCGGCCAACCAGGTGATCTCGGTGAAGAACTGGTTGGTGGCGGGCACGTCGACAAAGGAGGTCGCGGACGCCTGGTCCGCAGCACTCGCCATGGGCGCGTTGAGGGCTGGTGTGAGGGTGGCTGCCAGCAGGATTGCGATGGCAGCGCTGAAGAATCGACGCATGGGTGAACCATAGGGGACGCACAGTTTCCCCGCCAGCGAAAATGCACGCAGTGCAGCATGCTGGGCGGGGAGGGAACGAGCCGGCCGGTAAGCCGGATTCTGTGGCTCCAGGAGCCGATGATCATCCATCTGCGACCGCTGTTGCCAACGGCCTTCCCCCGGCGCTTCCACGCCGGGCGTGCAACCTACCCGCAGGCATCGGGCGGGCCGCCCTCAAACGCCTGCGCGGGCGAGGAATCCTCGTCCTTCTTGGTCTTGCTCCGGGTGGGGTTTGCCCTGCCGACGCAGTCACCTGCGTCGCGGTGGTCTCTTACACCGCCGTTTCACCCTTACCCGATTGCTCGGGCGGTTTGTTTTCTGTGGCACTGTCCCGCGGGTCACCCCGGGTGGATGTTGTCCACCACCCTGCCCTGTGGAGTCCGGACTTTCCTCGACGCCGAAGCGCCGCGATCATCTGGCCGGCTCGTCCAGCCGACCACTCTACCGTCGCCGGTGGCCCCCACCTACCAGCTCACGTGCCATTCGACGTGTCAGCTCACGGACATACCGGCAGACGGCCCTGCCCGCCCCGGCGGGGCTCAGACCCCCGACTGGGAGGTACGGACCAGGATGCGTCCGCACTCATCGCAGCGCAGCACCACATCGACCCCCTCGGCGGCGATGCGGTGCAGCTCGGCCGAATCGATCTCCAGGCCGCAGCCACCACAGCGCTTGGCGCGCAGCTCGGCGGCACCGGTGTTGCCGGTGTGCTCGGCCACGTGGTCGTAGAGCTTCACCAGGTCTTCGGGTAACACATCGGTGATCTCGCCACGTTCGCGCTGCAGCTGGTCGCGCTTGGTCTGCAGGCCGGCCTTCGCGTCATCCCGCTGGGTGAGCAGGGCGCGCATCTGGTTCTCGATCTCGGTGCGCTGGGCGGTGAACTCGCCATGCTCGCGGGCGGCGGCGTCCACCCGGTCCATGGCCTCGAGCTCGATGTCCTCGAGGTCGGAGACGCGTCCCTTGAGGTGTTCGATCTCGTCGGTGATGCCCTTCAGCGCGCGCTCGCTGTTGATCTCACCGGAATGCACGCGCTTCTCATTGCGCTCGAGGCGTTCCTTGGCGGGATTCAGGTCCTTCTCCACCCGGTCCACCTCGGCCTGGGCGTCGCCACGACGTGTCTCCGCCTCGGTGATGCGTTCCGAGAGGGCCAGCCTCTTGGTCTGCAGGGCCGACAGCTGCTGGTTCTCGGGCAGATGCTCACCGGCATGACGCAGCTGCACCAATTCGGTATCGATATGTGCCAGATCAAGCAGTCGGCGCTGG
Source organism: Propionibacterium freudenreichii subsp. freudenreichii (assembly GCF_000940845.1). Lineage (NCBI taxonomy): Bacteria > Bacillati > Actinomycetota > Actinomycetes > Propionibacteriales > Propionibacteriaceae > Propionibacterium > Propionibacterium freudenreichii. The sequence continues at coordinate 1,732,085 of NZ_CP010341.1, forward strand.
GCGGAAGGGTCAGCTCGCATAGGTGAATCCTTTCTGATTCATCCACCCTAGCCGGGCGACCATGCACGGCCCGGCACGCACAACCAGCCACGCCATAGGATCGGGGCAGGTGGACGGGTCCGGCCCCGGCGCAGGTACGTCCTCCTGACCGGTGCGCGGATGGCGCGCGGCCGGCAGGCAACGGCAACAGCAACAGCGATGGTGATGATGAGCGACAAGCAACCGAAGATCCCCGAGGGACGCACGCCCTTCTCGAGTGCGTTCAAGCAATTCATCTGCGAGGACTGGGCGCCCTACAGCGACCAGCTTCCGTTGCCACTGGACTCGGTGGCGAGCTCCAGCAGGCACCGTGCCGACATCGCCCAGCAGTTCCCCGGCGAGCGCCTGGTGGTGCCGGCCGGCAGCTACAAGCAGCGCAACAACGACTGCGACTACCCCTTCCGCCCCCATTCGGCCTTCACCCACCTCACCGGCCTGGGCACTGACCGCGAGCCGGACGCGGTGCTGTTGATCGAGCCCGACGGCGAGGCGAGGCTGTACTTCCATCCCCGCGCCCCGCGCACCGATCCCGAGTTCTATGCCTCGGCACGCTATGGCGAGATGTGGGTGGGCCAGCGCGATTCCCTGGCGGAGATGTCCGCACGGTGCGGGATCCCGACGGTGGACATCCGCGGCCTCGGCGACGCCCTGTCCGCCGGGCATGCGCCACTGCGGGTGGTGCGTGAGGCCGACCCCGCCGTCACCGAGACGGTGGATGACACCCGTGGCGCGATCCAGCTCGACCGCGATGACGAGCTGGCCACCGCACTGAGCGAACTGCGCCTGGTCAAGGACGATTGGGAGCTCGACCAGCTGCGCGAGGCCTGCCGGGTGAGTGCCCTGGCGTTCGAGGACGTGGTGGCGAACTTCAACAAGGCCGTCGAATACGGTCACGGCGAGCGGTGGATCGAGGGCATCTTCGGCCTGCACGCCCGCCACGAGGGCAACGCCGTCGGCTACGACACGATTGCCGCCGCCGGCGATCACGCCAACACGCTGCACTGGATCAAGAACGACGGCCCACTGCGCGAGGGCGACCTCGTGCTGATGGACGCCGGCATCGAGATCGACTCGCTCTACACCGCCGACATCACCCGCACCATGCCGGTGGGCGGCACCTTCACCACCCCGCAGCGTCAGGTCTATGACGCGGTGCGGGCGTCGCAGCAGGCCGGCATGGATGCTGCCCGGGCCGGCGCCAAGTTCGCCGACGTGCACAATGCGGCCGTGCGCGTGCTGGCGCAGACCTTTGCCGACTGGGGCATCCTGCCGGTCAGCCCCGACGAGGCGCTGTCACCCGAGGGTGGCCAGTGGCGCCGCTGGATGGTGCATGGCACCAGCCACCACCTGGGCCTGGACGTGCATGACTGCGCCCAGGCGCGCGTCGAGAACTACCGCAAGGGCACATTGCGGGCCGGCATGGTGATCACCGTGGAGCCCGGCATCTACTTCAAGTCGACCGACCTGAAGGTGCCCCCGGAGTTGCGCGGCATCGGCGTGCGCATCGAGGACGACATCGTCATCACCCCGAACGGCTGCGACATCCTGTCGTCGCACCTGCCCCGCGAGAGCCGGGCCGTGGAGGACTGGATGGCCTCGGTCGTCCGCAAGTAGGGGCGCGCGGACCCGCCCTGCCGACCATGAACGTGAGATTGCCCGGACCCCCGCGGGGGTCCGGGCAATCTCACAGATGAGGCGGAAAGCAAGTGCTGCGGCAGCACCACGGCACGGCGTCAGTGGTCAGTCACGACCACCGGTCGGGTCAAAGGTGCCCGCGCTGGAGGCGGGCGGTTGATCCGAGCCCTGCGCTCCCGGGGTCCCCTCTCCCGGGGTGGAGCCACCGTTGGTCGGCTGCTCGACGACACCGCGTGCCGGCGACTGGCCGGCCGCTGCGGGCGGCTGCTGCGAGGGATAGCCCTGCGACGTGCCGGACTGGGTGGACGTGGTGCCCGACTGACTGTTGGGCGCGGGCCATGCCGGCGGCGGGAACGACCCGGACCCGGTGGTGGCGGGTGCCTGCTGGGAGCCGGCGGAACCCGGCTGCCCGGCCTGCTGGCTTGCCCCATAGGGCTGCTGCCCCGCGGCGCCGTAGTGCTGGCCACCCGATGCTCCGCGGTTCTGGCCACCGGACAGCATGGCGCGTGCCTGACCGGCCACCTCGGCCTCGCCCAGCACCTCATAGTGCGTGGCAATGATCTGCGTGGTCGAGGTGAAATCGCGGCGTCCGCCAGTCATCCGGTAGCCGATGGCCGAGGTGATCATATTGGCCGCCACGAAGATGACCAGCGAGCTGACGAGCATCAGGAAGGGGTTGACGTTGGGGATGAACAGCCACAGGAACAGCGAGGCCATGATGCCCCACACCACGCCGGTCATCGCCGAGGACGTCAGCACCTTGCCCCAGGTGAGTCCTCCGGTGATCCGCTCGAAACTCTTCAGGTCGGTGCCGACGATCGAGAGGTTCTGCACGGGGAATCGCTGATCGGCGAGGTAGTCGACCGCGTGCTGGGCGTCCTGGTAGGAGTTGTAGATGGCGATGGACACGGGACGCTGCAGGGTGAACCGACCGGCCGGGCCGCCCTGTGCCGCTGCGCCCTGAGGGCTGAGGAAAGACATTGGTTGCTCCTTGCGGGCCCGCCGCACCTCGGCGGAACTCACTCCAGCCTAGCCACCGGATTTCCCGATTCCACAGGTCCCGCTATGGAGCGGGAATGAACTTTCTGTGCGTCTGCCCTGTGCCCCCTGAGCATTCCCGGGCGTTCAGCGCGCGCGGATCGCCTCATGCATCGCCAGCACGCGTCGTGCCGTCTCGACATGCAGGTTCTCGATCATCTTCCCGTGGAATGTCACCACTCCCCGGCCCTCGGCCAACGCCTGGTCGAAGGTGTCGATCAACTCGCGGGCCCGTGCCACGTCGTCGGCACTGGGTGCCCACACGCGATTCGCGATGCCGACCTGACCGGGGTGGATGAGTGTCTTGCCATCGAAGCCCAGGACGCGTCCGTCGACGCATTCCTGCTCGAAGCCGCCGATATCGCGCACATCGTTGAACACCCCGTCGAGCACCACCTTGTCGTTGGCGCGTGCGGCGCAGATCGCGGCCGACAGGGCATATTGCAGCGGCCGGCGACTGGGCACCGACTGGGCGCGCAGCTCGTTGAGCAGGTCATTGGTGCCGAGCACCACCACATTGAGTCGCTCGGAGGCCGCACAGATGGCATCGGCGTCCACGATCGCGCGGGGCGTCTCGATCATCGCCCACAGGTTCATCTGCGGGTCGGCACCCAGCCCCTCGAAGGTGTCCACCAGCTGGCGCACCTGCTCGGGCGAACTCACCTTGGGCACGGCGATGGCTGCCGGCCGGGCCGCGCACACGGCGGCCAGGTCGTCGTCATGCCAGGCGGTGCCCACGCCGTTGACGCGCACCACGAGCTCGCGGTAGCCGTAGTCGCCACTGGCGACGGCGTCGCAGGCGGCCTGGCGGGCCTGGGGCTTGGCATCGGGGGCCACGGCGTCCTCGAGGTCGAAGATGATGGCATCACAGTCGATGGTCCTGGCCTTCTCGAGGGCTCGCTGATTGGATGCCGGCATGTACAGCACGGAACGACGCGGACGAAAGGTCATGCCCTCACGCTAATGCCCCCGCGCCCGCGCGTCACCTGTGCCCCGAGGTGTGTGTCCGCCGCCGGCGCCGCGGACGCGAGGGGCACCCCCCGGAACGGGCAACGCCGCGTGTCCATCCGTGACACGACGCGTGTCCTCGCGCGCGCTCCTGACAGGTAGCCTTTGTGCGTGAGCCCTCAAATGACATCGATCTTCCTCTCAAGGCTCCAGGGTCTGCCCGTGCTGGACGCATCGGGCGACCAGGTGGGCAAGGTGCGCGACTTCGTCTGCCAGTTCCGATCGCCGGGCCGATTACCCCGGGTCAAGGGCATGGTCGTCGACCTGCTGGCGGCCCGGCGCATCTACGTTCCGATGGAGAGGGTCCATTCGGTGGACGCCAACCAGATTGCGCTGGCCGGCGTGATCGATGCGCGCCGTTTCGTGCAGCGTGACAACGAGACCCTGGTGTTCGACGACCTGTTCGATCGGTCGGTGATCACCACCGAGGGCAAGTCGGCGACCATCTTCGATGTGGCCATGCGCCAGGTGCGCACCCGGCAGTGGGAACTCGTGGAGGTGGCCCTGCGCGAGCGGCTCCCCAAGCGTCCCTTCAGCTTCGCGAGCCGCAAGGGCAGCGTGTTCACCGCGCCGTGGACCGATATCGCCAGCACCGTGGCACGCGCCGACCAGGCCACCGACCAGAAGGTGGCGCAGCTGTCGGACATGCCCCCTGCCGACGTGGCCCGTGAGCTGCATGACATGGATCCCGGGCGGCGCGTCGAGGTGGCCGAGGCACTCGATGACGAACAGCTTGCCGACGCCTTCCAGGAGCTCCCCGAGTCGGAGCAGGTGTCCCTGCTGAGCCGCCTGGAGGTGGAGCGCGCCGCCGACGTGCTCGAGGAGATGGACCCCGACGACGCGGCCGACCTGATCAACGACCTGCCCACCGACTTCGCCGAGGACCTGCTGGAGCGCATGGAGCCCAAGGACGCTGCCGACGTGCGCAATCTGATGCAGTACGAGGACCTCACCGCCGGCGGCATGATGACCCCCGAACCGGTGGTGCTCGCCCCCGACGCCACCATCGCCGACGCCCTGGCGGCCGTGAGCCGCGAGGACGTGACCCCGGCAACAGCCTCCATGGTGTTCATCACCCGCCCACCCACCGACACGCCCTCCGGGCGCTATATCGGCGCGGTGCACAGCCAGCGACTGCTGCGCGAACCGCCTTCGGTGATGACCGCTTCGGTGATCGATGCCGACCTGCAACCACTGGCCCCCGACGCGGGCCTCTACCAGGTGAGCCGCTACTTCGCCACCTACAACCTCGTCATTGCACCGGTGGTCAACGCACGCGGCCAGCTCGTCGGCGCCGTGACCGTGGACGATGTGCTGGACCACATGCTGCCCGACGACTGGCGCGGCGTTCAGATGGACGGCATCCACCCCGATGACCAGAGCCGGGAGGCGGACGAATGAGCGACAACAGCTGGGCAGATGACCGACTCAACACGCCGGGCGACCGCACCCGGTTCAAGCGCCACCTGAAGAACCCCTTCACCGGCGACAGCTTCGGACAGTTCGCCGAATGGGTCGCCCGCTTCATGGGCAGCCCCGCGTTCCTGCTGTGGATGACCATCTTCGTGATCAGCTGGATCTCGTTGAATGTGCTGGGCAGCTGGCACCACTGGGACGCCTATCCATTCATCCTGCTCAACCTGGCCTTCTCCACCCAGGCCTCCTACTCGGCCCCCCTGATCCTGCTGGCGCAGAACCGTCAGGAGGCACGTGACAAGTTGAGCCTGGAGGACGATCGCCGGGTCGCCGCCCAGTCGCGCGCCGACATGGACTTCCTGGCCCGCGAGATCGCCTCGCTGCGCGCCAGCGTCGGCGAGATGGCCACGCGTGATTTCGTGCGCTCCGAGCTGCGCGACCAGATCCGTGAGCTGATCGCCGAGCTGGAGGATTCCGATGACGAGGCCGACGATGCGGCCTCCCAGGAGAGCTCCCACACCGACGCCTCCCCCGACGGTTCCTGAGCGTCCGGACCCCTCGGCGGGCCCGGAACCAAGGTCGTGGGATCTGCCCGGGGGCTCGGCGAACGTGCATCGCACGCCTGCGCGCGCAGGATAGTCGCCCGGAGATTTGAAATCCATGCATCCGGTGACGTAGACACGACTCTATGAGCGATGCTGAAAACCCCCTGTTGCCCCAGATCAACGAGGCACTCACAACAGTCCAGGATCCTGAGATCCGCCGGCCGATCACTGACCTGGGCATGGTCGATGGGGTCAGCGTCGACGATCAGGGCAATGTGGACGTCAAGATCCTGCTGACCGTGGCCGGCTGTCCCCTGCAGACCACCATCCGCGGCGATGTGCAGAACGCCCTCGACAAGGTTGAGGGCGTCAAGGACGTGAACATCGAGTTGGGCACCATGAACGCCCAGCAACGCGAGGCCATGCGCAATACGCTGCGTGGCGGCGAGCCCGAGCACGAGATCACCTTCGCCCAGCCGGGCAACCTGACCCGCGTGCTGGCCGTTGCGTCCGGCAAGGGTGGCGTGGGCAAGAGCTCCGTCACCGTCAACCTGGCGCTGGCGCTGGCGCAGCGCGGGCTGAAGGTCGGCCTGCTGGACGCCGACATCTACGGACACTCGGTGCCCGACATGCTGGGCATCCCCGATGCGCATCCCACGGTCGTCGACGACATGATCATGCCGGTACCCGCCCTGGGCATCAGCTCGATCAGCATGGGCATGCTCAAGGAATCCCGCGATCAGGTGATCGCCTGGCGCGGGCCGATCCTGGACCGGGCCCTGACCCAGCTGCTGGCGGACGTCTACTGGGGCGACCTCGACTGGTTCCTCATCGACCTGCCCCCCGGCACTGGTGATGTCGCCATGTCGATCGGCCAGAAGCTGCCCGGCTCCGACGTGATCGTCGTCACCACCCCGCAGGCCAATGTGGCCGAGGTGTCCGAGCGCGCCGGCACGATGGCCAACATGATGCACCAGCAGGTGATCGGCGTGGTGGAGAACATGAGCTACCTCGATTACACCTGCCCCAAGTGCGGCAACCACGACCACATCGAGCTGTTCGGTGCCGGCGGCGGCGCCCAGACGGCTGCGGCACTGACCGAGCGTGTCGGCCATTCGGTGCCCCTGCTCGGCCAGATCCCGATCGATCCGGTGATCAGCTCCGGCGGCGAGAGCGGTGATCCGGTGGTGCTGGCCGCCCCGGAGAACCCGAGCGCGAAGGCGATCACCACCCTGGCGGCGATGCTTGCGTCCAAGCCCAAGGGGCTGGCCGGCAAGCCGCTCAAGATGGCCGTGAAGTAACTTCCGCAACACCAACACAGCAACGACACCAACACAGCAACACAGTGGAGGGGCCGGCGTCATGACGCCGGCCCCTCCACTGTGTTCATGATCACCGTGTTCATGATCACCGGGTTCACGCCCACCGGCCTGACGACCAGTTCAAGATCGTCACGCCCTGCGAGGAAGCCCCCGGGATGCCTCAGGTGGCCTCAAGATCGAAGCACAGCCCATAGCGGGCCCTCATCGAGGCGACATCCGGGTCAACCGGCGCAGGGCTGTCTGCGTGGATCGCCGCACCGACGCCGGCCGACGCGGCGGCCACGTCCTCGCCGGCCATGTTGAGTTCGGTCTTCACCACGTTGAGGTCATCCTTGACCTCGCTGATCTGGTCCTGGATGTCGTCGAGCAGGTGCTTCTTCACGAAGGTCTTCGGGTTGAGGTCCTCCACCGTGAGGTCCTTGTACTCGGGCCCGAGCTCCTCCTTCAGCTGGGAGGTGGCGTCATTGGCGATATTTCGCACATAGAACACCACGCGAGCCGCCTTGCGGCTGAACTCGGGGATGCGCTCGGGCCCGAAGAAGATGACGGCGAGCACCGCGAGGATGACGAACTCGCTCCCGTTGATGCCAAAGATGGCCAGAGGAACCACGCCACAAGGCTAGTCGCCGCACCGCCGGCAGACGAAGCGGCCACCGCCCCTCGGGACGCGCCGGGCCTCCCGTCCGCCACGGCGGGGGCGGCTACAGCTCGGCGGCGTCCAGGATCTTGCCGAAGGCCTGCGCCAATTCGGCGGGGGCCTCGCCGAGCGGGGCCCGGCAATGGCCCACCGGCATGCCCTGGTGCGCCAGGCCGGCCTTCACCATGAGACAGCCCTGGGTGGCGAAGACGCCGGTGAACACCGGCAGCAGCAGCCGGTGCAGGCGCAACGCCTCGGTCAGGTCCTGCGCGACGAAGGCGTCGATCATCTGGTGGGCGATGCGTCCGGTGAAGTGGGTGGAGGTGCCGACCAGGCCCACGCCACCCAGGGACATGAGCGGCAGGGTGATCGCGTCGTCGCCGGCGTAGTAGGCCAGGTCGGTCTGCGACATGACGATGCCGGAGGCGTCCAGGTCCTTCTTGGCATCCTTGACGGCCACGATGCGGGGATGACGCGCCAGCTGCAGCAGCGAATCGGTTTCGATGGCCCGGCCGCTGCGGTGCGGGATGTCGTAGAGCACCACCGGAAGGCTGGTGGAGTCGGCGATGGCCACGAAGTGGTCGATGATGGACGACTGCGGGGGTAGCGAATAGTACGGCGTCACCACCAGCAGCGCGTCGGCCCCGGCCTGCTCGGCCTGCTTGGCCAGCTCGATGCTGTGCGCGGTGTCATTGGTGCCCACACCGGCGATGAGGTTCGCCCGGTCGCCGACCTCGGCCTTCACCGCCGCGAGGAGCTCGGCCTTCTCCCGATCGGTCGTGGTGGGCGATTCCCCCGTGGTGCCCGAGATGACCAGCCCGTCATTGGTCAGGTCGTCGACGAGGTGGGCGGCCAGGCGCTTGGCGCCGGGCAGGTCGAGGGACCCGTCGGCGTTGAAGGGGGTGACCATTGCGGTCAACATTCGGCCAAAGATCGGTTCAGTCATCGTGTTTGCCTTCCGTACCTGTGGCACACCCGCTTGTGCCCCACCTTCTAGTGTTCCGCGTGCCTGCTCCGGGCCCGAATCAAGGGTCCGGCCATCTGCACGCACTTATACATGGTAGAGACATTGCCCGCTAGGCTGGGCGCGTGACAGCGCCGCATAACCATAAGAATTCGCCTTCCGTCGACCTGGACGCGAGTTCCCTGGTCTTCGCCGATGACTTCGTGCCCATGTCCGAGGCCATCCGTGAGGCCCGTGACCAGGCCGTGTTGATGGGTGCACCCCAGCTCAGCAATGGGTCGTGCAGCACCCTGACGATGCTCACCCGGGCCATCGGTGCCCAGGCGATCGTCGAGGTGGGTTCGGCGACCGGGGCCTCCGGGCTGGCCTTCTTCGCCGGCATGGGCGACTCCGGCGTGCTGACGTCGATCGACCCCCAGTCGCAGTGGCAGCTCGAGGCCCGCAACGCATTCCTGTCGCGGAACATCCCGACCCGCCGGTTCCGCCTCATCCCGGGCCTGCCGCTGGACGTGCTGAACAACCTGCGCGACTCGGCCTACGACCTGGTGTTCATCAACGGTGACAAGCTCGAATACGTCGAGTACTTCGCGCAGGCCCAGCGGCTGCTGCGTCCCGGCGGCCTGATCGTGATCAACGACGCCCTGTGGCACAACAAGATCGCCGATCCCTCCAATGAGGACGATGAGACGGTGATCATCCGCGAGGCGCTGCAGTCGGTCACCGACACCGAGAACCTCACCACGGCCCTGCTACCGGTCGGCGATGGCCTGCTGGTGGCCGTGAGCGGCTGAGCACCGCACGCTCCACGAACGAGCACACCACACGAACATGACTGTGGCCCCGGCAGCTGCCGGGGCCACAGTCATGTGTGCACGCTGGTGCTGCGCCGGTCGCCGGCCGGAGCCATCGGCCGGCGTCCGGGCGCCCGCTAGAGCGGGTTGCCCTGTTCGGATCCGTCCTTGGTCACCACGAAGTCCTTCGGCACGACGGTGACACCGCCGGGGCTGACGGTGAGTCCGCGGCGCTCGTCGTCCTCGGGATCACTGCCGACATTGGTGCCCGGGGTGATCACGACGCCCTTGTCGAGGATGGCATTGCGCAGGATGCAGTCCTCCCCCACCTGTGCCTCCTCCATGAGCACGCAGCGGTCGATCGAGGCCCCCTTCTCCACGCGCACCTTCGGGCTGAGCACTGAATGGTCCACGTCGCCGCCGGAGATCACGCAACCGGGCGCGACCAGCGAGCTCTCCGCGTTGCCGTGCAGGGTGAACTTGGCGCCGGGGGCCTGCACCGAGTCGGCCCAGATGGGCCATTCCTCGTTGTAGAGGTTGAACTCGGGCACGACGCTGACCAGGTCCATGTGGGCGGAGTGGAAGGCGTCCACCGTGCCCACATCGCGCCAGTAGTCCTTGTCATGCTCGGTGGCGCCGGGCACCACATTGTCCTTGAAGTCGTAGACGATCGCGTCGCCCGCGTCCACGAAGGCCGGCACGATGTTGCCACCCATGTCGTGCTTGGAGTCCTCGTCGCGCGCGTCGGCCTCCAGCATGTCCACCAGGGCCCGGCCGGTGAAGATGTAATTTCCCATCGACGCCATGGACTCCTCGGGGGAACCGGGCAGGCCGGGGGGATCGTCCGGCTTCTCGAGGAAGCTGCGGATCCGGTGGTCACTGTGCGCGTCGATGATGCCGAAGTCGGACGCCTGGGAGCGCGGCACCCGGATGCCCGCGACGGTGGCGCTGACGCCGGCGTCGATGTGGGCGTCGAGCATCTGCATGACATCCATCCGGTAGATGTTGTCGGCCCCGAAGACCACGATGTAGTCGGGGCGGGTGTCCTTGATGAGGTTCATCGACTGGTAGATCGCATCGGCACTGCCCTGGTACCAGTGCGGCCCGCGACGCTGCTGGGCGGGTACGGGCGTCACATAGTTGCCCAGCATGGCCGACATGCGCCACTTCATCGAGATGTGACGGTCAAGGGAGTGCGACTTGTACTGCGTGAGCACGGCGGTCCGCAACAGATTGGAGTTCGCCAGGTTGGACAGCACGAAGTCGATCAGCCGGTAGGTGCCACCGAACGGGACGGCCGGTTTGGCCCGATCGGCAGTGAGGGGCATCAGCCTCTTCCCCTCGCCTCCAGCAAGCACGATGGACAAGACACTTGGGGTTGCCATGGCCATAATTTAGCGCCCGCGATGGGCCTTGGGAGGCTGTCATGACAAATCGCTCACCAACGGCCTCCACGGGCCCGCAATATGACACCATCGGGGCATGCACGTCTCGATCCTCACCCGTGAATATCCTCCGACCATCTATGGCGGCGCAGGCGTCCATGTGGCGCAGTTGGTGCCGCAGTTGCGCAAGCTCGTCGACGTCGACGTGCAGTGCATGGGCGAGCCGCGCCCCGGTGCGGTGGCGCACAAGGAGGACTACCCGCCCAACGCCAATGCCGCGTTGCGGGTCTTCGGTGCCGACCTGGCGATGGTGGCCTCGTTGGAGGCCGACACCAACCTGGTGCACTCACACACCTGGTACGCCAACCTGGGTGGTCACCTCTCGGGGCTGTTCGCCTCGATCCCCCATGTGGTGACGGCCCATTCCCTGGAGCCGCTGCGTCCCTGGAAGAAGGACCAGCTGGGTGGGGGCTATGAGCTGTCGAGTTGGGCCGAGCGCACGGCCTTCCAGGGCGCCTCGGCGGTGATCGGGGTGAGTTCGGCGATGGCTGCCGACATCCTGCACTGGTATCCCGAGCTCGACCCCGACAAGGTGCATGTGGTGCGCAACGGCATCGACGTCGAGGAGTTCTACCCCGACGCCGCGCACGACTACTGCGACAAGATCGGCATGGACCTCGACCGCCCGACGGTGGCGTTCGTGGGACGCATCACCCGCCAGAAGGGCCTGGTGCACCTGGTGCGCGCCGCCCGCGAGTTCGACAAGGGCACCCAGCTGGTGCTGCTGGCAAGTTCCCCGGACACCCCCGAGATCGCCCAACAGTTCTCCACCGCCATCGAGGAATTGCGTGCCATCATGGGCGACGACCTCATCTGGGTGGAGGAGATGGCGCCGCGCGCCGCGGTGCGGCAGGTGTACTCCCACGCCACCGTGTTCGCCTGCCCGTCGATCTACGAGCCACTGGGCATCGTGAACCTCGAGGCGATGGCCTGCGAGGCGTCCGTGGTCGCCTCCGCCGTGGGCGGCATTCCCGAGGTGGTCGACGACGGTGTCACGGGTTCGCTCGTGGCCTATGACCCAGACCAGGAGAATGACGCGAGCTATATCGCCGACTTCGAGCACCGCTTCGCCGAGCAGGTCAATGAGCTCACCCGCAACCCGGCGAGGGCCGAGGCCTTCGGCAAGGCCGGTCGCCAGCGCTGCATCGACCACTTCAGCTGGGCCAAGATCGCCCAGCAGACGGTGGATGTGTACAACCACGCCATCGAGTACTACGCGGCCCACGGCCGCCAGCTGGCCAGCGGAACCCACTGAGCCGCCAGCAGAAGGCGGACGTTCGGGGCAGGGCCTTCGCGGACGAGGGTCCTGCCCCGACGACAAGAGGCCCAGCACGACGAAGATGCCCAGCACATTGCGTGCTGGGCATCTTCGTGTCCGGGTGGTGCGCAGCCCATGGCCGCGCTCCCGGGGGGGGTTGTCTGGTGGGTCTTGATCAGCCGACGACACCCTTGAGGCACTCGAGCAGTTCGCTCGCCTCGGTGGCGTTCAACTCCACCACGAGGCGCCCACCGCCATCGACCGGCACTCGCATCACAATTCCACGGCCCTCTTTGGTAACTTCCATAGGGCCGTCACCGGTGCGCGGCTTCATCGCTGCCATTGGATCCTCGTTTCTCGTCGTCCTGCGCGTCTAGTACCTCATTATCTCCCATCTGGGCGTCAGGTGCCCAGATCGGAGTCCTGCCGGGGTGCCGAGAGCTGCGCAACCACGCGGTTGATCACGGCATCCACCTGATCCATTTCATAACCCCGGGTGACCACATCGAAGCGGGTGGCAAGCACCCGGGTGAGGGCCTCCTGGGGAGGATTGGCCCCTTCGGAGAGCAATCCCGCGAGCACGTCCATCGCGGCGCGTACCTGCTTGGGGTCGTAGCCACGCAAGACCGTGGCAAAGACCACGTCGTGCAGGTCATCGGCGCGAATGCCCGACTCGGGAAGGTCGGGGCCGGGACGATCGGGCACCGCAGGCGCGAGCTCGCCGAGCTTCCCCCGCGCGGCAAACACGCCACAGGCGATTGCCACGATGATGAGAATTCCGATAGCCCAGACCACGCACCAATGCTATCCGCTCCCCCTACGGCGCCGGGGTCCCGCGATACAGGCGCGCCGCCTCGAGGCGATTTCGCAACTGGCTGTGGAAGATCGAATTGTCGCCGACGATCATCGTGGCAATCGCCACCGCAATCATGGCCGGGGCCAACAGCGACAGGTTCCCGGTCATCTCGGCGACCATCAGCATCACGCCGAGCGGGGCATGCGCGATCGCGCCGAAGCAGGCGATCATGCCGATGATCACATAGGGCGCCGGCGACGACGAGACGCCGGGCATGTCGTGGATGATCCGCCACAGGGCAGCCCCGGTGGCCCCACCGATCACCATGCCGGGCCCGAAGACGCCGCCCGAGCCCCCCGAGCCGATCGACAGCGTGGTGGCCACGATCTTGGCGAAGGGGATCACCAGCACCAACCACAGTGGGGACGACAGCATCCAGCCGCTGGTCATCTGTAGTTGGGTCCACCCGTAGCCGGTGCCCAGGACGGCCGGCACCGCGAGTCCCAGCAGGCCCACGCACAGTCCCCCGATCGCCGGCAGGATCGCCCTGGGCACGGGAAGGCGCTGCAGCAGTGCCCCGCCTGCATAGAAGGCCTGGGCGTACCACCGGCCGAGCAGTCCTGCGGCAACCCCGACGACCGCGAACCACAGCAATTCGGCCGGATGCACGAACGTGAGCCCGCTCATCGTGCCGAAGATCGGTTGGAAGCCGTACACCGATCCGTACACCGCGAAGGCCACGATCGACGAGATGAGTCCCGGCATGATGGCATCGGCCTCAAGGTCGTCGCGGTAGAGCAGCTCGGCTCCGAGCAGGGCCCCTCCCAAGGGCGCGCGAAAGATCGCGCCGATACCTGAGGCCATGGCGGCCGCCACGGCGATGCGGGCGTCGGGACGGGGGATGCGCAGGGCACCACACAGGCGTGAGATCACGGTGGCGCTGATCTGGGCGGTGGGCCCCTCGCGCCCGCCTGACCCGCCCGATCCGATGATCAGCGAGGAGGCGACCACCTTGACCAGCGCGGCCCGCAGCCGCAGGCCGGTGGGGTTGTGGTGCACGGCCGCGATGGCGGCGTCGGTGCCGTGGCCCCTGGCCTCGGGGGCGATGCATGCCACCAGGATGCCGGCCACCAGGGCTGCACCGCCGGTGACGGCCGGGATCGCCCAGGGACGGGCGAAATCGGCGCCCGGGAAGCCGGTGCCCTCGCCGCGGGTGGTGGGCGGCAGGTAGCCGCCCAGATCGACCAGCAACCACTGGGTGGCGTGGGACAGGCACCAGTAGAAGCCGACCGCGCCGAGTCCGGAGACGACGCCGATCACCACCCCGAACAGCAGCCAGCGCGACATCGAATCGCGGAAGGCCTTGGGGCTCGACGGTGTGAACCGGGCAACCAGTGCCCTGAGGCGGCCCAGCGTGGTCCGTCGTGGTGTGGCGCTGCCCGCGCTGGGACCCTGCGCGCGCTCGGACACGGCGTCATTATGCCGCCGGCTGGGTGCACGCCGTGAGTCGGGACCAGTCTGCGGTTGGCGCGTTGGTCCCCCACCCGGTCAGGGCCTCGGCTCAGTCCTCGCGGGGTTCGAAGGGCGGTGCCTCGGTGACCAGGCGAACGGCCTCGTCGACGTCATCGGTGACACTGACCAGGTCGAGGTCAGGCGCCGAGATGTTCCCCGAGGGCAGCACCTGCGACCTGAGCCAGTCGAGCAGTCCACTCCAGTACTCGGACCCGAACAGCACCACCGGGAAGTGGCTCACCTTGCCAGTCTGCAACAGGGTCAGGGCCTCGAACAACTCGTCGAAGGTGCCGAACCCGCCGGGCATCACGATGAACCCCTGGGCGTACTTGAGGAACATCACCTTGCGGGCGAAGAAATAGCGGAAATGCACGCCCAGGTTGATGTACTCGTTCATCGAAGACTCGTAGGGCAGTTCGATGCCCAGGCCCACGGAACGTCCGTGTGCCTCGGAGGCACCGCGATTGACCGCCTCCATGGTGCCGGGACCGCCCCCACTGATCACCGCATAGCCGGCCTCGGCCAACAAGTGGCCCATCCGCCGGGCCTGCTGATAGGCCTTCGCCTGGCGCGAGGTACGGGCCGAACCGAAGATCGCAATGGCCGGTCCGAGCTCCTCAAGGGCTCCGAAGCCCTCCACGAACTCGGCCTGGATGCGCAGCACCCGCCAGGGATCGCTGTGCAGCCATGATCCGTCGTGATGGCTCTCCAGCAACCGTTGGTCAGTGGTGGAACCATCCACCTCCGCGCCGCGTCGGATCACCGGGCCGGCGAAGACCTCGCCGACCTGCGCCGAGGGAACATTGTCCGTGGGGGCCTGTTCGGCCCATTCCGAGGCGCTTCGCACCCGTGCGGGATCGGACTCGCGGGCCTCGTCTTCTTTCATTGCCATCCACGTCTCTTTCTTTCGTTTCGAATGATTACCGTCTCCAACTCGGCGCACCCTGATGGCCGTGCAGTGTCGCCGCTACCGGTAACCATCGTGCCCCGGTGCCGCCCAATACTGAAACCGTCCCCCGCGTGTCCGCCGATTTCACTGGTCAGGTCTCACCGGTCGGGCGCCCGGTTCGTCAGCCACGTGGTCAGTGCGCCGGCGCATGTGTCGAGGTCGGCCAGGGGGCAGCATTCGTCCACCGCATGGGCCTTGCCGGCATCGGCGGGTCCATAGTTGACCGCCGGAATGCCCAGCTGCCCGAAACGCGCCACATCCGTCCAGCCGTATTTGGGGCCGGGCGTGCCACCGACCGCCTGCAGGAAGCCGCGTGCCTCGGGACGGTCCAGGCCGGGACGGGCCGCCGGAGACAGGTCGAGCACCTCGAAGTCGACATCGGGCAGGTCGAACAGCTCGCGCATCCGGGCCAGTGCCCGGTCGGCGTCCAGGTCGGGCGCGAAGCGGTAGTTCACCTGCAGCTGGGCACGGTCGGGGATCATATTGCCGGCCACTCCCCCGCTGACGATGGTGGCGTTGAGGCCCTCGCGGTACTCCAGTCCCTCGACCATGACGCGGCGCACCGGGAAGGCCTGGATGCGCTGCAGCAACGGCGTCAGGTCGTGGATCGCGTTGT
The DNA here is from genome assembly GCF_000940845.1 of Propionibacterium freudenreichii subsp. freudenreichii. Taxonomy (NCBI): domain Bacteria; kingdom Bacillati; phylum Actinomycetota; class Actinomycetes; order Propionibacteriales; family Propionibacteriaceae; genus Propionibacterium; species Propionibacterium freudenreichii. The sequence goes on from NZ_CP010341.1 coordinate 1,748,056, forward strand.
GGCCCAGCCAACTGCGCGCGGAATGGGCCGCCACGCCATGGGTGGTCAGCAGGAAGCGCGTCGTGCCCTGGCAGCCGCCCTCGATGCGGGCGCTGGTGGGCTCCATCAACACCGCGAAGTCACCGGCCAACCACTGTGGCTGGGCCGCGGCGATCTTGGTCAGGCCGTTGGCGGCGGCCTCGATCTCCTCGCACTCATAGAACACCCAGGTGACGTCGTGGACGGGCTCGGCCAGTTGGGTGGCCAGCTGCACCATGACGGCGATCCCGCCCTTCATGTCGGCGGTGCCGCGTCCCACCAGGTAGTCACCGTCGGGGCGGTGCTCCAGCCTGCTGGGCAGGTTGTCGGCCACCGGCACCGTGTCCAGGTGACCGGCGATGATCATGCGTTGCGCGCGCCCCAGGTGCGTGCGCGCCACCACGCTGTTGCCGTGGCGCGTCACCTCGAGGTGGCCGCACGGCTCGAGCACCGCCTGCACGGCGTCGGCCAGGCGTTCCTCATTGCGGCTGACCGACTCGATGTCGACGATCTGGGCGAACAGTCGGTGCAGGTCCCTGGTATCCAGCGTCATGGCGTCAGCGTAGCGATCCCGCCGACGTGACCAGTCGGGTGGCGACGGCCCACAGCCGGCGCATCGGGAACGCACCGCAGCGTCGGTAAGATCGCTGGCATGACGCAGAACGCCGCATCGCGCAGGGCCTGGGGCTGGGGCCTGGCCACCATCCATTCGTCCGGTCAGGTGCTTGACACCTGGTTCCCGAGTCCGGCCCTGGGGGAATCCGACGGCACGCCGGCTCCCTCCGCTGTGACCAGCGGGGTTGCGGTGGACGAGCTGCGCCACGTCGAGACCCAGCCCCGACTGGTGGAGATCGACCTGGACCAGCCGCCGGCCGACACCAGCGACGCCTATCTGCGCCTGCACCTGCTCAGCCACCGACTGTGCCAGCCCAACAGCATCAACCTCGACGACATCTTCGCGGTGCTGCCCAATGTGGTGTGGACCAGCGCCGGGCCCTGTTCCCCCGACGACTTCAACGAGCTGCGGGCCGGCCTGCGCGCCGCCCACGGCACCCTGATCGTCACCAGCATCGACAAGTTCCCGCGCATGGTCGATTACGTGGTGCCGTCCGGAGTACGCATCGGCGACGCCGATCGGGTGCGCCTGGGTGCGCACCTCGCCGAGGGCACCACCGTGATGCATGAGGGCTTCTGCAACTTCAACGCCGGCACGCTGGGCGCCTCGATGATCGAGGGCCGCATCAGCCAGGGCGTGATCGTCGACGTCGGCTCCGACATCGGTGGCGGTGCCTCGACGATGGGCACCCTGTCGGGCGGCGGCAAGGAGCGCGTCCGCATCGGCAAGGGCTGCCTGCTGGGGGCCGAGTCGGGATGCGGCATTGCCCTGGGCGACAACTGCGTCATCGAGGCCGGGCTGTACCTGACCGCCGGCACCAAGGTGACGATGCCCGATGGCTCGGTGGTGAAGGCCCGCGAACTGTCCGGGGGCCACAACATGCTGTTCATCCGCGATTCGGTGAGTGGGGCGGTGAAGGCGTTGGCACGCAGAGGCAAGCAGATCACCCTGAACGCCGCGCTGCACCACAACTGAGGCCCGATGGCTGAGCGCACGGCACGCCGGCTGACCCGTCGGTCGCTCCTGGCGATCGGGGCAGTCGGCTCCCTCACCGCCCTGGCGGCCTGCGCGGGGGCGACCACTCCCTTCGTCTCACCGGGATGCACGGCGACGGTCAATGGCTCCAGCGACCTGCGCGACCTGGAGCAGGCCGGCAATGTGGCCATCATCGTGGGCGAGGCGCTGCGTCGCGGCCTGCCTCCTCGGGCAGCCACCATTGCCATCGTCACGGCACTGCAGGAGTCCAAGTTGTACAACCTGGACTACGGCGACGCCGATTCCGTGGGGCTGTTCCAGCAACGCCCCAGCCAGGGTTGGGGCACCGAGGACCAGATCATGAACCCCTGGTATTCAGCGGGCAAGTTCTATGAGGCGCTGGTCAAGGTCGACGGCTGGCAGACCGACACCATCAATGACGTCGCCCAGAAGGTGCAGCGGTCGAACTTCCCGCACGCCTATGCCCAGCACGAGGACGTCGGACGAATCTGGGCCAGCGCCCTGTGCGGTTTCGACCCGGCCGGGGTCACCAGCGTCGACAACAAGAACGCCACCGGGAACCCCGAGGTGCTGCGTGAATTCGTGGTGCGCGTGTGGGGCGGGGCGATCCCGATCGCCATCAACCCCGATGGGCTCAGCTTCACGGTGGGTTCGGCGACCACGGCCTGGTCGGTGGCCCTGTTGTGCATGTGCCTGGGCTCGCAGGCCGGCCTGGTGGGACTCCGGGTGGGCGACATGACGTGGGCCAACAGCACCAGCCAGCGCGCCACCTGGGCAGGCCAGAACGCGGTGGATCCCACGGTGGTCACCGCCACCTGTCGCACGGCGTGAATCCAGCGACCCACGCCAAGCGGCCTGTCAGCTCGTGAGCCGTCCGGCCGCCGCGTTGATGCGCTCATCGGTGGCGGTCATCGACAGCCGCACATGGTCATGGGAGGTCGGCCCGTAGAAGTCGCCCGGGGCGGCCAGGATGCCGCGCTCGGCAAGCCAGTCGATGCTGGCGCGCCCGTCGCGTCCCTGGGTGGCCCACAAGTAGAGCGAGCCCTGCGAGTGGTCGATGCGGAAGCCTGCTGCTTCCAGGGCACGGCGCATGATGGCGCGGCGCGCCGCGTACCGGGCGCGCTGCTGTTCCACATGTTCCTGGTCGCCCAGGGCGGCCACCATGGCCGCCTGCACCGGCGTCGGCACGATCATGCCGAGGTGCTTGCGCAGCGCGACCAGCTCGGTGACCAGTTCCTCATCGCCGGCCACGAAACCAGCCCGGTAGCCGGCCATGTTCGACCGTTTCGACAACGAGTCAACGACCAGCAGGCCGGTGATGTCGCCGTCATTGATGATCGGGTCGATGACGCTGTAGGCCTTTGCGTCGAAGGCGAACTCCCCGTAGCACTCGTCGGAGGCAATCACGGCGTGGTGCTTGCGCGCGAACGCCACCCACCGTCGCAGCAGTTCCCCGGAGGCAACCGCCCCGCTGGGATTCGACGGGCTGTTGAGCCAGATGAGGCGCGGTGCGCCCTGCACCCGGTCGGGATCGTCGCACCGTTCGATGTGTGCCCCGGCCATGAGCGCCCCCACCTCATAGGTGGGATAGGCGGTCTCGGGGATCACCACAAGGTCGTCGGGCCCCAGTCCGAGCAGGGTGGGCAGCCAGCCGACGATCTCCTTGGTGCCGATCGCGGTGGTCACATTGCGATCGCGCAGGCCCGTCGCGTTCCAGCGTCGGGTGAGGTAGCCCATGATCGCGGCACGCAGCTCAGGGCTGCCCCAGACTGCGGGATAGCCGGGGGCCTGCGACGCCGCCGCGAGCGCGTCGCGCACGAGGTCGGGCGTCGGGTCAGTGGGGGTTCCCACCGACAGATCGACGATTCCCCCGGGATGCGCCTGCGCGGTGGCTTTCGCCCGCGCCAGCGAGTCCCAGGGGAAGTCGGGCAGGGATTGCGAGAGTTTCACGAAGCCTGCGGGGGCAGCTTGGCTACCGAGGGCTCGTCAAAGCTCTGGGGGCCGAGGCGCGCCGCGCCACCGGGCGATCCCAGTTCACTGAAGAAGTTGGCGTTGACGTCGTACCACTCCTTGTACTCGTCGGGCAGGTCGTCCTCGTAGAAGATGGCCTCCGTGGGGCACACGGGCTCGCAGGCACCGCAGTCGACGCATTCCTCCGGATGGATGTAGAGGGTGCGCTCACCCTCGTAGATGCAGTCGACGGGACATTCCTCGACGCAGGCTTTGTCCTTGACGTCCACACAAGGCAACGCGATGACGTAGGTCATGAGAGCTCCTGGAAAGGTCAGGCAATATCGTTCCGCCGGCGCTCAAACCGGCGCTCCGGCCACCCTACAACCGATTGGTCCGACAAGGCCCGCGGCCGCACGCCGTCTCAGCGGTCAAGCCGGATCGTGCACGCCCGCCGCCTTCTGCTCCCGGTCTCCGTGCCAGCGGCGGCGTTCCGGACGCACCCCTTGCCGGGCCGGTATCGTCCGGTACATAAGGAAAGGGGTGTCAACCATGGCGAGAATCTGCATCACCGACGGAGTACCTGCCGAGGGCATCGAGGCCCTGCGCACCGCCGGCAACGAGGTCATCACGTGGGATGGCCAGGAACCACCCACGCGCGAACAGCTCCTGGCGCACGTGAAGGGCGCCGACGCCGTGCTGACCGTGCTGTCCGACGGCGTCGACGAGGAATTCATCGCGGCCGCGGGTCCCCAGCTCAAGGTGGTGGCGAACATCGCGGCCGGCTTCAACAACATCGACCTCGACGCCTGTCGCGCCCACGGCATCGTGGCGACCGTGACGCCGGGCACCCTGTTCGACGCCGTGGCCGACCTGGCGTTCGGACTGATGCTGTCGGTGACGCGACGCATGGGCGAGGGCGAGCGGTTGATCCGCGCCGGCAAGCCGTGGCGGTACCGCACCACGTTCATGCTCGGACGCTCCATCGAGACGAAGTCGATCGGCCTGATCGGTGCCGGCCAGATCGGCACCGCAATGGCCCAGCGCTGCAAGGCCTTCGGCATGGACGTCTTCTACGCCCAGGAACATCCGATGCGGGAGCCGGCACGCAGCGAGCTGGACGCCAAGGGCCTGTCGGTCGATGAGCTGGTGGCCCACTGCGATGTGATCAGCCTCCATTGCCCGCTGACCCCCGAGACCCACCACATCATCAACGCCGAACGCCTCGCGTCGATGAAGCAGGGCTCCTATCTGATCAACACGGCACGTGGCGCCTGCGTTGACGAGAAGGCACTGGTGGCCGCCCTGCAGAGCGGGCACCTGGGTGGCGCCGGCCTGGACGTCTACGAGCATGAGCCGGCCATCGAGCCCGAGCTGCTGACCATGGAGAACGTGGCGCTGCTGCCTCACCTGGGCTCGGCCAACATCGAGACGCGCACGGCGATGACCGCGCTCGCCGCGAAGAACGCCCTCGAGGTGCTCGCCGGACGCGCCGCACCGACGCCGGTTCCGGGCCTGTAGGGCACTGCCCCACGCCGGACGCGCGGGCACATGGGTCACGCAGGACCCCCTGCGTCGTGCCGTGGTGGGGCGCCTGATCGGCCGATCGGCGCCCCACCCATCGCGTCCGTCGCGGCATGCCCCCTCACCGCCGGGGACCGCCCCGGATCGCTAGGCTGAGGCCATGGCTGATAACACCAGCGCGAAGACGCGCACGGAATCCGACTCCATGGGCACCGTCGAGGTGCCGGCAAACCACCATTGGGGGGCGCAGACCGAGCGCAGTCTGCACAACTTCGACATCGGTCGTCCGACCTTCGTGTGGGGACGCCCGATGATCAAGGCCCTCGGCATCCTGAAGAAGGCTGCCGCCCAGGCCAATGGAGAGCTCGGGGAGCTCCCCAAGGACATCTCCGAGCTCATCGTCAAGGCCGCCGATGACGTGATCGCCGGCAAGCTCGACGACGACTTCCCCCTGGTGGTCTTCCAGACCGGCTCGGGCACGCAGTCGAACATGAACGCCAATGAGGTGATCTCCAACCGCGCGATCGAGATCGCCGGCGGCGAGATGGGCACCAAGACCCCGGTGCACCCCAATGACCACGTGAACCGTGGCCAGTCCAGCAACGACACCTTCCCCACGGCGATGCACATTGCCGTGGTCACCGAGCTGCAGGAGATGTACCCGCGCGTGATGAAGCTGCGCGACACCCTGGACGCCAAGGCCAAGGAATATGACGATGTCGTGATGGTGGGGCGCACCCACCTGCAGGACGCGACCCCGATCCGCCTCGGCCAGGTGATCAGCGGCTGGGTGGCCCAGATCGACTTCGCCCTCAAGTGCATCAAGTTCTCCGACGAGCAGGCACGCGAACTCGCCATCGGCGGCACCGCCGTCGGCACCGGCCTGAACGCGCATCCGAAGTTCGGCCCGCTCACCGCCGAGAAGATCAGCGACGAGACCGGCCTCAAGTTCGAGCAGGCCCCGAACCTGTTCGCCGCACTGAGCGCCCACGACGCGCTGGTGCAGGTCTCCGGTTCGCTGCGCGTGCTGGGCGACGCCCTGATGAAGATCGCCAACGACGTGCGTTGGTATGCCTCCGGCCCCCGCAATGGCATCGGCGAGCTGCTGATCCCCGAGAACGAGCCCGGCAGCTCGATCATGCCCGGCAAGGTCAACCCGACCCAGTGCGAGGCCATGACCATGGTGGCCACCAAGGTGTTCGGCAACGACGCCACGGTCGGCTTCGCCGGCAGCCAGGGCAACTTCCAGCTGAACGTCTTCAAGCCGGTCATGGCCTGGTGCGTGCTGGAGTCCATCCAGCTGCTGGGCGACACCTGCGTGAGCTTCAACGACCACTGTGCGGTGGGCATTGAGCCCAACCTCGAGAAGATCAAGCACAACCTCGACATCAACCTGATGCAGGTGACGGCGCTCAACCGCCACATCGGCTACGACAAGGCCTCGAAGATCGCCAAGAACGCCCACCACAAGGGCATTGGCCTTCGTGATTCGGCCCTCGAGCTCGGCTTCCTCACCCCCGAGGAGTTCGACAAGTGGGTAGTGCCGGCCGATATGACCCACCCGTCCGCCGCCGACGACGACTGAGCAGGCGCCGGCGGCGTGACCACGATGCGCCACCGGACCTGATTGCAGAGGGAGGGTCCCGGAACCATGGTTCCGGGACCCTCCCTCTGCCTATCATCGGACAAGCCGCCCCGCCGCTCCGCCACCCGGCGCCCACGACGGGGCCCGGAACCGGGGGAGCACGATGGTTGACCACGACGAGATCAGGCGCCAACAGGAATCGCTGTGGCAGACGCAGCTGAAGCATCCGGACATCGACATCATGGGCAAGATGGGCGGCTGGCTCGCCGGCCCGCCGTCGCCGGATCCGCCCGCCGGACCCGTGTGGCAATGGGGCCCCGAGGACATGCACAAGCGCTTCCTCATCATCTACCCCGATGGGACCGACTCCACCGGTTCCATCCATGAATACGTCTCACTGCTCGCGCGCCTGCCACCGTTCGGCCCCGACAGGCGGTTCAGCTATGACGAGAGCATCGAGCTGTGCCGGTTGATGCACACGATGGGGGCCTGGAGCTGGGACGAACCTCGACACTGCCTGGTGTGGAGCAGCAAGCGCACACATGAGCTCGAGGCCCGCGCCATCGACGCCTGGCTGCGGTGGTTGGATTCGCGCGGCGGGCACGACTGAGCCACACCCGGCGACGGGCCCGCGTGGCCGAACCGGCCCGCACGGGGGCCGGTTCGGACTGCCCGTCGCGCGGCGGCGGCGAGCAGAATGGCAGTGGGTGGACAACGACCAATCAGGAAGGCAAGGCATGAGCACACGTATCGAAGTGGACCTGCTGGGCAAGCGCGAAGTACCCGAGGACAAGTACTACGGGATCCACACCGTGCGGGCGCTGGAGAACTTCCAGCTCTCCGGGGACACCATGAATGACGTGCCGGAGTTCATCCGGGGCATGGTGCAGGTGAAGAAGGCCGCCGCGCTGGCCAACAAGGAGCTCCATGCGCTGCCGGGCGACGTGGCCGATGCGATCGTCGCGGCCTGCGATGCGATCCTCGACGAGGGACGCTGCATGGACCAGTTCCCCACCGATGCATTCCAGGGCGGTGCGGGCACCTCGATCAACATGAACACCAACGAGGTGATCGCCAACCTCGCGCTGGAACTGGTCGGCTACCCGAAGGGTCGCTACGACCTGATCAACCCGAATGACGATGTCAACAAGTCGCAGTCGACCAACGACGCGTACCCCACCGGATTCCGCCTGGCCGTGTTCACCCTGGTGCGCGGGCTGGTCGCCGAGGTTGACCGGCTCCAGGCCAGCTTCGCGGCCAAGGGCATCGAGTTCGCCGATGTGCTCAAGATGGGGCGCACCCAGCTGCAGGATGCCGTGCCGATGACGCTCGGCGAGGAGTTCAGGGGGTATGGGAACAACATCCGCGAGGAGGTCAAGCGCATCAGCACCGCGGCCGACCTGCTGCTGGCCATCAACCTCGGTGGCACGGCGATCGGTACCGGGCTGAACACTCCCCCGGGCTATGCCGCGCTGGTCACCCGCAAGCTCGCCGACATCACCGGCTACGAGGTGGAGATGTCCGGTGACCTGCGCGAGGCCAGTTACGACAACGGTGCCTATATCGCCGTGCACTCGGCCATGAAGCGCCTGGCGGCCAAGTTGTCGAAGATCTGCAACGACCTGCGGCTGCTGTCGTCGGGCCCCCGCGCCGGGATCAACGAGATCAACCTTCCGGCCATGCAGGCGGGCTCGTCGATCATGCCGGCCAAGGTGAATCCGGTGATCCCCGAGGTGGTCAACCAGGTGTGCTTCCGTGTCTTCGGCAACGACGTCACCGTCTGCTTCGCCGCCGAGGCCGGCCAGCTCGAACTCAATGTGATGGAACCCGGCATGACCCAGGCGATGTTCGAGACGGTCCACCTCCTGACGCGCGCCTGCGCCACCCTGCGGGAGCGCTGTGTCGACGGCATCACGGCCAATGTGGAGCGCTCCCGTGAGTTCGTCATGAACTCGATCGGTATCGTCACCTACCTCAACGACGTGATCGGCCACCACAACGGCGACCTGGTGGGCAAGGAGGCCGCCCGCACCGGCAAGTCAGTGCGCGAAGTGGTCATCGAGATGGGCCTGCTCACCGGCGAACAGGTGGACGCCATCCTGACGCCGGAGAACTTCCTCAAGCCGCGCTACACCGGCAAGGTCTACGGCCCGGACGACCACCGCCTGCCCAGTGATGCCCGACTGCGGGCGCTGGATGAGCGCTGACCCACCCAACACACGCACACGAGGACTCCCGGTAACTTGCATATTGGGAGCCCTCCTGCTACGTGATCCTCCACCAACGCCGCCGAAACGCACGCTGACAGGCGTTTCGCCTCTCACGAACCGAGGGTTACAGTTCACATTCCCCACCTGTGCACCACATGAAGAAGTTTCAACAAGAATCACTGTGAGCTACTTCATAATCAATCAGATACCCCCCCCTTGACCCCCTGAAACAGCAAATGTTACTGTGGCCAGGACAACACCGACTTGTCAATCGGCGGCCCCAGAACGGGACGCGCCCGTGGCAAGAAGCTCAAGGGAGAGTCATCATGTCCACACGCATTGAAGAAGATCTTCTCGGCAAGCGGGAAGTACCGAACGACAAGTATTACGGGATCCACACCGTGCGAGCACTGGAGAACTTCCAGATGTCCGGACGATCCATGAATGATGTGCCGGAGTTCATCCGGGGCATGGTGCAGGTGAAGAAGGCCGCCGCGCTGGCCAACAAGGAGCTGCGAGTGCTCCCGGCGGACATCGCCGATGCGATCGTCGCGGCCTGCGATGCGATCCTCGACGAGGGGCGCTGCATGGACCAGTTCCCCACCGATGCATTCCAGGGTGGTGCGGGCACCTCGATCAATATGAACACCAATGAGGTGATCGCCAACCTCGCCCTGGAGCTCATCGGATATCCCAAGGGTCGCTATGACCTGATCAATCCGAACGACCACGTCAACAAGTCGCAGTCGACCAACGACGCGTACCCCACCGGATTCCGCCTGGCCGTGTTTACCCTGGTGCGCGGGCTGGTCGCGGAGGTTGACCGGCTCCAGGCCAGCTTCGCGGCCAAGGGAGTTGAGTTCGCCGATGTGCTCAAGATGGGGCGCACGCAGCTGCAGGATGCCGTGCCGATGACGCTCGGCGAGGAGTTCAGGGGGTATGGGAACAACATCCGCGAGGAGGTCAAGCGCATCAACACCGCGGCCGACCTGCTGCTCGAGACGAACATGGGCGGCACCGCAATCGGCACCGGGCTGAACACCCCTCCGGGCTATGCACCGGTTGTGACGACGAAGCTCGCAGAGGTCACCGGATACCCGGTGGTCGCCGCTGCCGACCTCATGGAATCCAGCTATGACAACGGGGCTTACATCGCCGTGCACTCGGCCATGAAGCGCCTGGCCGCCAAGATGTCGAAGATCTGCAACGACCTGCGGCTGCTGTCGTCGGGCCCCCGCGCCGGGATCAACGAGATCAACCTGCCCGCCATGCAGGCCGGCTCGTCGATCATGCCGGCCAAGGTCAACCCGGTGATCCCCGAAGTGGTCAACCAGGTGTGCTTCCGCGTCTTCGGCAACGACGTCACCGTCTGCTTCGCCGCCGAGGCCGGCCAGCTCGAACTCAATGTGATGGAACCCGGCATGACCCAGGCGATGTTCGAGACGGTCCACCTCCTGACGCGCGCCTGCGCCACCCTGCGGGAGCGCTGTGTCGACGGCATCACGGCCAATGTGGAGCGCTGCCGTGAGTTCGTCATGAACTCGATCGGCATCGTCACCTACCTCAACGACGTGATCGGCCACCACAACGGCGACCTGGTGGGCAAGGAGGCCGCCCGCACCGGCAAGTCAGTACGCGAAGTGGTCATCGAGATGGGCCTGCTCACCGGCGAACAGGTGGACGCCATCCTCACCGACCAGAACTTCCTCAAGCCTCATTACACCGGCCGCTTCTACAGCGCCGATGAACATGGGCTTCCTGAGGATGTCGCACCGGAGCTCGTCGGCCCCGAAGGCTAGAACAATGCTCGCGCTACAGCTAGCGGTAGTTCTTGTCTTCATTTTCATCGGCGTGCGCCTGGGAGGTTTGGGGATCGCGTTCGCCGGTGCAACAGGTGTGATCGTTCTGGGTCTTCTCGGATGTGACGTCAATATCAGTACGGGCATCCCATGGGAAGTTCTTGGAATCATCATTTCGGTGATCTCCTGCGTGGCAGCCATGCAGGTCGCGGGCGGCCTCGATCTGCTCGTGAAGATCAGCGAGCACCTGCTCCGGAAGAATCCGAAACGGATCACATTCCTCGCGCCCATCGTCACCTACTTCATGACATTCCTATGTGGCACGGGTCACGTTGCGTTCGCCACGCTGCCAGTGATCGCGGAGGTCGCCAAGGAGCAACACGTGCGACCATCGCGGCCATTGTCCATCGCCGTGGTCGCGTCCCAGGTCGCCATCGCCGGATCGCCTCTTTCCGCGGCAACGGTTGCGATGGCCGCCGCCGTTGAGCCCCGGGGTGTCGGCTACGTCCCACTGATCGGGGTGACTTTGGTTACTACCTTCATCGGCTGCATGGTTGGCGCCCTGGTCGCAAGCCACCAAGGATGCGAGCTGGACGACGACCCGGTGTACAAGGAGCGCCTGGCGAGGGGCGAAATAACCATGCGGGGTCAGGGAGAATACGACATCCCCCGGTACGCCAAGCGATCTCTGATCATCTTCGGCACCACCCTCGTGATTGTGATGGTGTACGCGGTCGCGGTGGGTTCCATAAAGAACCCTCCGCTACCCCGAACAGCGGCGATCATCTGCCTCATGTTCGCGGCCGCATTGGCCATCAGGCTTTTCTGCAAGATCGAACTCGGAAAGGTTGCAGATCAGACCACATTCAAGGGTGGCATGAGCGCCGCAATTTGCATCCTGGGCGTTGCATGGCTGGGGAACACCTTCGTCAATTCAAACCTTGATGCGATCAAGAGCGTCGGCTCGGGAGTCATTGGCCATTTCCCTTGGCTGCTCGCGGTAGTCCTCTTCTTCGCCTCCGCCCTGCTCTATTCCCAGGGTGCTACGACAGCAACTTTCATGCCCGTTGCCGCCGCAATGGGTGTGTCGGGGGCAGTCATGGTGGCTTCTTTCCCAGCAGTGACCGGCCTGTATCTCCTGCCGACATATCCAACCACTGTCGCCGCCGTCGAAATGGACGACACAGGATCCACCAGAATTGGAAAATATGTGTTCAACCACCCATTTATCCTACCCGGGTGCGCGGCCGTAGTAGTTTCCACTCTCTTGGGTTTCGCCATTGCACCATTGATTTTCTGAATCGAGAGCATCATGAACTCCTATCGATACCAGAACACTCTGATCGGAGTACTTGGAGGAATGGGACCTGCCGCAACGGGAAAGTTCCTTCTTGAACTCACCACCGCATGTGGTGCGGCCCAGGACCAGGGTCACCCCCGAGCAATCGTCCTGTCTGATACCCACATCGCAGACCGGACGGCCGCAATCCTCAATCACGACGATCTTCCACTGCGCCAGACTCGTGAGGACATCTGGAAGCTCGTCGCCTGGGGTGCAACCCTGATCGCGGTCCCATGCAACACAGTGCACTATTTCATCAATCAATTCATCGACGAAGTACCAGTACCCTTCGTCAACATCGTTGACGCGACACTGGACGCCGCACAGAAGGCCAGTCCTGAGGGAGCCTGGCTAACCTGTACGCGCGGCACCGTGGAAACAGGGCTGTACCAGCGGGAGGCAGAAAAACGCCATTACACGATACTCACACCGGACGACGATGGCCTGGACCAGCTCATGACCATTGTTGGCGAAGTCAAGGCAGGAAGACTGTCCGACGCCGGGATTCATTACAGCGAGATTGCGGAGCAACTCATGTCCATGCATGAGCTGCCCCTCATGACCGCCTGCACCGAGCTCCCCTTGGCCTTTGAGGCCTCCGGGTTGTCTCCATCAATCCAGATTTCCTCCTTGACGGCTCTGGCTGAAGCCAGCATGTCGGAGATCAACAAGCTGGAGCCCGCCCTCAGCTGAACAACAACAAGAGGGGGTCAGGATTTAATCCTGACCCCCTCTTGTTGCGCCGCAGCATTGGCGACCAGGGCCGGGGAGAGCTCCCCCCGGCCGTCGACCGCGACTATTTCTCGGGTTCGGCGGCACTCTGCGCCGCTATTGCCTCATCGGTGGTCCACACATGCAGGCGCAGGGGGCGTCCCCGTTCGATGCGCACGCGAACTCCCTTGTGCACGAAGAAATACAGTCCGACGATCACACAGGCGGCGCCGGTGGCAATCGATCCGGCCAGCAACGACCATCGGGGCCCGGCCACGTCACCCACCCATCCGACGATGGGGGCGCCGAGCGGCGTGCCACCCATGTTGATTGCCGCATAGACCGCCATCACCCGTCCCCGCATCGAGGGGGCGGTGGATATCTGCACGGTGGAATTGGCGCTGGTCATCACGGTGAGCGCACACAGGCCGGTCGGGATCAGCAGGATCGCATAGAACCAATAGCTGGGCGCGAGCGCCAGGAAGGTGTTGGCCAGCGCGAAGCCACCCAGCCCCAGCAGCAGCACCGAGACCCGTGGGGCCCGGCGACGCGCCGCGATGATGGCCGCACCGAAGGTGCCGATGGCCATGATGGTGCCCAACGCACCGTATTCGGCAGCGCCCCGGCCGAACACCTTGGTGGCCATGGTGGCATTGGTGATCTGGAAGTTCATGCCGAAGGTGCCCAGCATGAACACCATGAACAACACGAGCATGATGTCGGGGCGATGCCTGATGTAGCTGAGCCCCTCCCGCACCGAGCCACGCCCCTTGCGCTGCGGCGCCGGGTGCAGTTGCGCGGGATTCATGGCCAACAGCGCCCCGATCATCGCCAGGAAGCTGAGCGCATTGATGAGCATGCCCGGCGCCACCCCCACCGCCGCGATGAGCAGGCCGGCAGCCCCCGGCCCGATCAGCCGCGCGGCGTTGAAGGACATCGAGTTGAGGCCCACCGCATTGGGAATCAACGAGTCGGCCACCATCTCAGAGACGAAGGCCTGACGCGCCGGCATGTCGAAGCTCGCGACAACGCCCTGGGCGAAGGCGAACACGTAGACATGCCACAGCTCCACGTTGTTGGTGACCACCAGCAGCCACAGGAGGGCACAGTTGAGCCCGAGCAGGGTCTGGGTGATCAGCAGGATCGTCCGCTTGGGATAGCGATCGGCCACGGCCCCCGAGAAGGGCGCCAGGAACGGAATCGCCAGGAACTGCAGGGCGCTGACGATGCCCAACGCCGACGACGAGCGGTCGGTCAGCTGGGTGAGCACCAGCCAGTCCTGACTCGTACGCTGCATCCAGGTGCCGATATTGCTGAGCAGGGCCCCGGTGAAGTAGAAGCGGTAGTTGCGCTGCGCCAGCGACACGAAGGTGCGTCCGACGCTGTGCCAGAACGCAGCCGAACGGCTCTGGGTGGGATTCACCGTGCCACCACCCCCTCGGTCAGTTCGGTGAGCAGCCGGGCGGCGTCGCGCAGCAGGGCCCGCTGATCGGCGTCGAGTCCGTCCAGCCGGCGCAGCATCCAGGTGTCACGTGCGGCCAGGGTGCGTTGCAGCTGGCCGCGTCCCCGCTCGGTGAGGCCGATCAGCACCTGGCGATGATCGTCGGGATCCGGCGTGCGGGCCACCAGCCCCTCCGCGACCAGGGCGTTGATCACCCGGGTGATGGCCGGTGTGCTCACCCCGGCGTGCGCGGCGAGTGCCGTGGGCGTCTGGGGGTCTGTCCGGTGCAGCTGCATGAGCACGCTCATCAGCGGGCCGGGCAGCTCGTCGCTGGCGTGACGAATACCGCGAGCAATGCGTTGGCAGGCAATCCGAACATCGGTGGCGAGGTTTGCCAGCTCCTCGTCGGCACCCGCCGGTGCCGGATGCGCGGTCCCGCCGTCGTGGGGCCCGGCCACGCCCGAGTGCGATGTTCCGCATCGACGCGCGTGGGTGTCGGGCTTCTCGTTGTCCTGTCTGCTCACGAGGCACCAGACTAACCCGTTAACCAAGTTAATTAGCTTTGGTAACCAAACCCGCGGGGCGGTTTCGCTCAGGGCCGCGATCAGCAACCACCAGGGGGACGATCAACCGCGCCCGACCTGGCCGGACCTACGCTGCTTGGGTGCCCATCTCCTTCATCGTGCGCGACGCCGTGAACGACGACGCAGCCGCACTCACCGCCATCCACAATGCGCAGGGGGTGGCCACCACGGCCAGCTATGCGCTGACGCCGGGCACCGTCCCCGACCGGCGGGCCTGGCTGGCCCGGCAACATGCCGCACGCCATCCGGTGCTGGTGGCCGCCGACGGCCAGGGACGGATCGTCGGCTTCGCCGACTACGACCGCTTCCGATCCCTGCCCGGCTATGACCTGACCGTGGAACACAGCGTCTACACGGCGCCCGGGCACGAGCGACTGGGGATCGGCGCAGCACTCATGGACCAGCTCATCGACCGGGCCCGCAGCGCCGGGATGCACGCCATGGTGGGCGTGATCGACGCCGACAATGCGGCGAGCATCGACTTCCACCGGCGACTGGGCTTCCGACTGTGTGGCACCCTGCCGCAGGTGGGCCGCAAGTTCGACCGCTGGCTGGACGCCTGCCTGCTCGTCAAGCTGCTGGACGAGCGCTGAGCACCGCTGCCGCACGGACCCGGGAAGCGCCGCGACGCCGGCCTCGATAGGATTCCGACATGACGGCTTATCACGCGGATGCGGTCGACCAACACGACAAGGAAATCCTCACCTGGGATGGGCTGGGTGAGGCATCACGCGAACTGGCCCAGACAATCGTTGATTCGGACTTCGATCCCGAGATCATCATCGCGGTGGCCCGCGGGGGCATGATCCCGGCCGGCGCGCTCACCTACGCACTGGGAACCAAGCTCACCGATGCGATCAACGTCGAGTTCTACACCGGCGTGGCCCAGACGCTGCCCGATCCGGTGCTCCTGGCGCCGATGCTCGACACCGAGTCGATCACGGGCAAGCGCCTGCTGGTGGTTGACGATGTGGTCGACTCCGGACGCACGATGCAGCTGGTGATCAAGCTGCTGCGCGGCTTCGGTGCCGACGTGCGCAGCGCCGTGCTCTACGCCAAGCCCACCACGGTGGTGCTCCCCGATTTCGTCTGGCACCACACGGCACAGTGGATCGTCTTCCCCTGGTCGGCACAGCCGCCGGTGGAAGCCAGCAAATAGGCACACACTGACCCACCAGCGATGAGGGGGACCCGCCGATTCCGGCGGGTCCCCCTCATCGCTTTCCCGGGAGTATCACTCCGGCAGCGCGCCGCTCCAGGCAAGTGCCGCGAGGAGGGCCGCCTGATCGCCCAACACGGCGTCGTCGTAACGGGCCAACGGCGAATGCAGCTGCGGAGCCGTGGCCGGGTCGACGCCGGGATACAGGGCCCCCATGAACAGGAAGGCCCCACGCACCTTCTCCAGCACATAGCTGAAGTCCTCGCTGGCCATCACCGGATGCTTCATCTCGACCACGCGCTCGGCGCCGAACAGCCGCGTCGCGGTGTCCAGCACGACCTGCGCCGCCACGGGATCATTCATCGTGGTGGGGCAATTGACCTTGAACTCGGCATCGACGGTGCAGCGATGGGTGGCCGCCACGGACCTGGCCACCTCCACCCCGCGCCTGGCGAAGTGCTCGGTGGCCTCCGGGGAGACGGCCCGCACCGTGGCCCCGAGGTAGGCGGTGTCGTGGATCACATTGATCGCCTCGCCGGCCCTCAGCTGCGTGGTGGTGCACACCACCGGGTCGAAGACCGAGAACTCGCGGGTCACGAGGTTCTGCAGCTGCTGACCCAGGTCGAGCACGGCTGGCACCGGGTCGATCGCCGTATGGGGGGCAGAGCCGTGGCCGCCCAGGCCGGTGAAGGTGGCAGTCAATTGGCAGTTGCTGGCCATCTGGGCGCCGGCGCGCACGTGGACGGTGCCCAGCGGATAGGGCATTTCGTGGATGCCCCACGCCACCACCGGCTGGTCGCCGGCGGCATCGAGCAGGCCGTGGCTGAGCATCTCGGCTGCGCCCCCGGCGATCTCCTCGGCCGGCTGGAACATGAACAACACCGAGCCCGCCAGGTCGTCGCGCACCCGGCTCAACAGTTCCGCCGCGCCGACCATGCCCGACATGTGCAGGTCGTGCCCACAGGCGTGCATGCGCCCGTTGGTCGACCTGAAGGGCTCGTCGGTCTGCTCGGCCACCGGTAGGGCGTCCATGTCGCCGCGCAGCAGCACGGTCGGCCCGGGCCTGCCCCCGCGCAGCACCGCAATGATTGAACTGGACCCCTCACGGGTGTGGATCTCCAGGGGCAGGCCGTCCAGGGCCTGCAGCAGGCGCGCCTGGGTGCGCGTCAGGTCGAATTCCAGCTCGGGGATCTGGTGCAGCTCACGGCGAAGGCCCGACAGGCCCGCCTCCAGCTCTGCACCCATCGCCCGAAAATCGGGAGTGGTCGGATCGGGAGCCGTCCTGCCGGCCGCCTTGCCATGGGATGGCGTCGAAGCATTCGTTGCATTGCTCATGGAGCCATGGTTGCACCGGCCCCATCACCGCACCCGGAGCGTCCATCACCGAGCGGGTAGCGTGCCTGCCATGGAGCAGCCAGCATCCGGGCAGGGTCACGACGAGGCACTCACCCGACTCGCGCCGACCACCCCGGGGCGCGCCATGCTGCTCGAATCGGGACGCCAGGCCCTGACGCTGATCGCCCGATGGTGCCGCAACCATCATGTGGGGCTGGCGCTGCTGCCGAGCTATCACTGCGACACGATGGCCCTTCCGTTCTGGCTCGAGGGCATGCGCGTGCACTTTGTGGAGGTGGGTGCCAACCTGCAGTTCGACCCGCCGGCACTCGGCACCGCGCTGGACGACGCCGATGAGCCGGCCCTGGTGGTGTGGTCACGGGTTGGTGCGATCGCGCCCGATGCTGCGCTGACCACGGTGTTGCGACGCGCCCGCGAAGGGGGCCACCTCGTGGTGGACGACGCCACCCATGCCGTGCTGGACGACCTGTTGCCCGACCCCCTGCGAACCGGCCCACTGTCGTCCACCAGCCCCCTGCCGACCACTGGCGCGTCAGCCACTGGACCCCTGCCGACCTGCGACTTTCGCGTGGCCAGCCTGCGCAAGCTCGTCGCGGTGACCGATGGTGCCCTGCTGTGGTCGCGCGAGGGCATCACCCCCGACTCCCCCGCCACCCGCAGTGGGGTCGACGAGGAATTGTCCGCGGCCCGATCCACGCTGCTCACCCGGTCGGCGGCACTGGAAGCCCGCACGCCGGTGCCGGTGAGTGCGACGACGGCCGACCTGTCGGAGGCCCCGCCTCTGGTCGCCGACGATTACCTCGCCCAACTCGCCCGTAGCGAGGAGCTGTTCGACCGGGCCACCACCCCGGTGCCGATCAGCCACGGGGCCCGCTCGCAGTTGGGGATCTTCGACCTGCCGCGCCAGGCCCGTCGCCGACGCCGGGCCAACCGCGCACTGACCAGGGAACTTGGCGATGCACCACTCGAGGTGCTCAATGCGGGGCGCGCATGCTTTCCGCTCATCCGTTCGGCGGCCGCGCCGGCGATCGAGGATGCCCTGGCGCGGCGCGGGATCTTCTCGCCGCAGAGCTGGCCACGGCCCGCCTACATGCCCGATACCCAGGGCTGGCCCACCGATGTGGTGAGCATCGACTGCGGGCCGACCACCAGCACCGAGAAGATGAGGCAGATCGCGGCCATCATCACTGCGGCGTTGTGATCACGGCTCGCGGCGACCGGCCCGTGCGGTCCGCCGGTCCTCGCGGCGCCTCCGCGGCGGACCCGGTCGGGCTGCTGCCGTCCACACGGCTCAGTCCAGGCGACCGTCGCCGATATGGACCGCCACATGGCCGCCCACCTCGGCCGACAGCTGACGCGCCCGGGCGCAGATGATGTCGCCGTCGGCCTGCACGGGCAAGGGTTGATCGGGCTCGATGGTGACCCGCGCCCCCTGGGCCCGCTGCAGGCCATGCGTGGCAGTCCGTGTGTTGAGTAGGCCCGCCGCCGCAATCGCCATCCAATGCCCGGGGTTCTCCGGGCGGGTGGCCACCACGTCCAACAGCCCATCGTCCATGCGCGCCCGGTCGGCGAGCACCGCGCCCGCGCGCAACGGTCCTACTCCCGGCAGCAGGGGCGTGTTCGTCGCCAACACTGACCAATAGCGCCCCCGCCGCCAGGGCGTGTCGTCGGTGCGCCACGACATCTCGAAGCCGCGACGGGGAAGCTGCCCCAGCCCCGCCACTCCATAGGCCAGGGGCCCCAGCACCCGCTTGGTGCGCCGATGGGTTGACTGCACCGACAGGGCATCGCGCCCCATGCCGACCATGGTGCAGAAGGGTTGCGGCGCCACGGGTTGCCCGTGCTCATCCCAACAGCTGGCCAACCCGACGTCCAGGTCTGCCAGGTCGCCCAGCACGGCGACCCGCGCACGACCGCTCACCGATCCCCGGCGAAGGCCCAGCGCCGAGGCGAGCACATTGCCCGAGCCCGCGGCAAGGATGCCCAGGGTGCACTGGTTGGCGCCGGCACCGGCCAGCACCCCGGCGGCCAAGCGCACCGTCCCGTCGCCGCCGGCCACGACCACCGTGTCGGCCCCGGCGTCCAGGAACTGCACCACCTGTGCGCGCCCGGGCTCGGCCCGGGAGGTGTGCCGCACCAGCAACCGCGCCCCCACCTCCCGGCACACGGCCTGCACCGAGTCGACGATGGCACCCTGACGCTCAGCCAGCGAGTGAACCAACAGCCCGACCACCCGGGGACGTCCGGACGGACGCGAAGGCCGGTCGAAGGGCTGGGGACGGGCACGCGGCAGCACATCGGACCATCGCGTCGGCCCATCGCCCTGCTTGTCCACCATGGGATTCATTGTGCCGCCAGGGTCGGCGTCGACGCCCGGTGGCCTCCCATTGCGTGTCCGCCGCCCGCGCCGCCGCGGCGTCAATGCGGGACCACCGGCCCGCGTTGTCCGCAATTTGAACCGGTTTGGCATATGGCAATTCGACAGCTATGTTTATTCACGTGAACAGCACTCCCGACCTGAGCCACGCGACGTCGTCGCGCGATGCCGTCGTGATGATGTGTTGTCTCTGTTGCCGCTAGTCCGGCGCAGCTTTGTGCGGTCATACTCCCAAACTTCTGCGTTAGCCGGGCGGGCCTCCCAACTCCCCTGTCAGAGCCGGCGTGCTTGCACACCCGAACTCTCGTGACAGTACGGCGCGAAGGCCTCTCAAGCTCTTCACTGCGCCGTCACAGCAATTGACGGAAAACTCTCTTTCATCAAAAGCTATTCCCTCACTCGAAAGGCCCTCGCATGTCTGCAATTCACGATTCCATCACCGAACTCATCTTCAACACGCCGCTGGTGCGCGCACCCCATTACCTGAAGGCAGCCGGCGCCCCTGATGCCGACATCGCCCTCAAGCTGGAGTACTTCAACCCGGCCGGTTCGGTGAAGGACCGCATTGCCCTGGCAATGATTACCGACGCCGAGAAGCGCGGCGTCCTGAAGCCCGGCGGCACCATCATCGAGCCCAGCTCGGGCAACACCGGTATCGGCCTGGCCGCCGTGGGCACCGCCCGCGGCTACAAGGTGAAGGTCGTGCTTCCCGCCAGCCTGTCGGTTGAGCGCCGCGCGCTGATCCAGGCCTACGGCGGCGAGGTCATCCTCACCCCCGGACCGCTGGCCATCAAGGGCTCCATCGCCTACGCCAAGCAGCTGCACGAAGCCGACCCCTCCTCGGTGATCCTCGGCCAGTTCGACAACCCGGCCAACCCGGAGATCCACTACAAGACCACCGGCCCGGAGATCTGGAAGGACACCGACGGCACCGTCGACGTCTTCATTGCCGGAATCGGCACCGGCGGCACCCTGTCGGGCGCCGGCAAGTACCTGAAGGAACAGAAGCCCGACCTCAAGGTGATCGGCATCGAGCCCGCCAAGAGCCCGATCCTCGAGGGTGGCAAGCCCGGCCCGCACGGAATCCAGGGCATTGGCACCGGCTTCGTCCCCAACACGCTTGACCGTTCGGTCTACGACGAGGTTGTGGGCATCACCGACGAGGACTCCATTGCCCAGGCCCGCCTGCTCGGCACCGCCGAGGGCATCTTCGTGGGCATCAGCTCCGGTGCTGCCCTGACCGCCGCCCTGCAGATCGCCGCCCGCGACGAGTACAAGGGCAAGCGCATCGTGGCCCTGCTCCCCGATTCGGGCGACCGCTACCTGTCCACCGCCCTCGGCCAGTTCCCCGAGCTCACCGTGCACGAGGACGTCGAGCTCTGAGCGACAGCCCGGCCCCAACGCACACATAATCACCACTGACAGGTCCGTCACCCCGGCCCTGCCGGCCCACAAGGACGCCGTCTCCGAGGGAAGTCACCCGCCCGCGGACGCGGCGTCCTTGCGCGTTCCGGCACCCGTCCGCCCACCATCGTCATGGCAGGGCCCCAACCTCCCAGATAATGTGATATCACTTTGGTATCACATTGAGAGGATTCCACCATGACCACTCCTCAGTCCCCTGACGCCTCGGGCACGCCACTACCGGACGATGCCCTGGTGCACTCCCCCGCCGGCCATCCAGTAGGACGCGAGGGAAGCCGCGTCGACATCAACGAACGCAGGGCCTGGGCCATCACCGGGCTGCCCGGGATCCTCATCGCCCTGGCGCTGCTGGCCGTTGGTGCCTGGCTCTTCCTGGCCGAGGACATGCCAGAATTCAGCGCACCGCTGGGCGTGGTGCTGGCCGTCATCGGCCTGCTGCTGTTCAGTGGCCTGGCGGTGATCAGCCCCGGCCAGACCCGCGTAGTGCAGTTCTTCGGCGCCTACATCGGCACAGTGCGACGCACCGGCCTGGTGATGACCGTGCCGCTCACCACCCGCCGCAAGGTGTCGGTCAAGGTGAACAACTTCGAGACCAACGAGCTGAAGGTCAACGACTCCGAGGGCAATCCGGTCAACATCGCCGCCATCATCGTGTGGCAGGTGGCCGACACCGCCAAGTCGGTGTTCGCCGTGGAGAATGCCCACGAGTTCGTGGCCGTGCAGTCGGAGTCGGCGCTGCGCCACATCGCGGGCGCCCATCCCTATGACAACGGGGAGCCCGGCGCCGAGACGCTGCGCGGGGCCACCGAGAAGGTGGCCGACGAGCTGGCTGCCGAGGTGGCCGCCCGCATCGCCATCGCCGGCCTTGAGGTGATCGAGGCCCGCATCAGCTCGCTGGCCTACGCCCCCGAGATCGCCCAGGCCATGCTGCAACGCCAGCAGGCCTCGGCGGTGATCGCCGCGCGCGAGAAGATCGTCGAGGGCGCCGTGACCATGGTGCAGAACGCCCTCAACCAGCTGGAGGAGCAGGACATCGTGGCACTTGACGATGGGCGCAAGGCCGCCATGGTGTCGAACCTGCTCGTGGTGCTGTGCTCCGACTCCCGCGCGACCCCGGTGGTCAACGCCGGAACGCTCTACAACTGATCCGCTGGCGCCATGAGTGAGCGCAAGACGCTCCTGCTGCGACTTGACCCTGCCGTGCACGACGCACTGCAGCGGTGGGCCAATGACGAACTACGGTCGACCAACGCGCAGATGGAGATGGTCCTCCGCGACGCGCTGCGGCGCGCGGGACGACTGCCGAAGGACGTGAAGCCCATCCGGAAACCGGGGCGTCCACCGGCACGACGGAACAAGGGGGACGACCAGCCCACGACGTGAGGGACGGTCGCAGCCCGGCCAAGTGGGCCGGGCTGCGACCGTCATGTCACATCTCGTGCAGATCAGGCTCCCCCGACCAAGGCCGGGGGATGACGTCCGGGCTCAGCGGGCGAATGCCGGCAGCTCGTCGTCGACGTCACCGCGCGCCGAGGCGATGATGCCGAAGGTGACGAACAGGACGGCACTGATGATCAGGGCCACCAGCGGCACGGTCCACCCGTTGGTGATTCCGTGCACGGCGCCCACGAGCCAGGTGCCGACGCCGGCAATCAGATAGCCGAGGGCCTGGGAGAACCCGGACAGCTGCGCGGTCACCAGCGGATCGCGGCTGCGTTCGGCCACCAGGGCAATGGCCAGCGGGAAGGCCCAGCCCGACAGCGAGAGCATGATCGTCCACAACCACGGCAGCGCGGCCGGGGCGAGCAACAGCCCGACATAGCCGCCGGCCAGCAGGATACCCAGCACCACGATCATGCCGGTGGGCCGCGTCAGCTTCTGGGCGACGATGGGCATCACCAGCCCGCCGGGAATGGCAATCACGTTGAACAGCGACAGCAACAGGCTCGCCTGGGCCACCGACAGGCCGGCGTCCCGGAAGATCTGCGGCAACCACCCGAAGGACACATAGGCCTGCATGGACTGCAGCCCGAAGAACAGTCCGAGCGCCAGCCCCTTGCGGGTGCGCGCGATCTCCCACATCGTCGGACCCTTGCGCTGCACGGCGCCCTCGGTCATGTCACGCATGTGCCCGGCATGGGGCGCGATGGCGGCGACCACCACCCACACCACCAGTGCGACGGCGGCCGTGGCACCCCACACACCCAGGTTGAGCTGCCAGTTGCCCGGATGGGACGCGAAGATCACCGGCACGAGCAGGCTCGGCGCCAGGGCACCGATCGGCAGCACGGTGGTGTACACCGACATCATGCCGGCCACATGCCCGGGGAAGAAGCGCTTGACGAACACCGGGGCCAGCACATTGCCGACCGCCATGCCGGCCAGCGCGAGCACGCTGAGCGCCAGGAAGCTCATCTCGCCGTGCACGAGCACCCGGCCCAGGAGCCCCCCGGTGATCACCAGGGCGGCGACGGCCAGGGTGCGGGTGGTGCCGAAGCGACCGCCGATGCGGGCGGCGAAGGCGCCGATGATGGCGAAGCAGAAGGGTGGCATCGCACTCAGCAGCGCCGCCACGCCCGGGCCCATGTGCAGCCCGGCACGCAGTTCGCTGAGCAACGGACCGATCGAGGTCGCGCCCGGACGCAGGTTCACTGCCAGGACAATGACCGCCACCACCGCCAACCACACGGGCAGGTGGCGTCGGATCCGATGGCTGGGATTCAACGTCGGTTCAGTCTCGATAGTGGATGTCACATTCGACATGGATGCTCCTTCTGGGCCAGAACGCCAGCTGATCAACCGTCGCGGCCCCGGCCATCATGCCCCCGATCTCACCATTCGGGAACTTTTCGCCACCAGCGCATCGCCCGTGACAAGGCCTTATGTCGATCTGTCCGAGTCCTGTCGCGGTCAGACGAGCGACTTCGCGCGCAGCCACTCCCGGGCGATGTCGGCGGCCTTCAACTGCTTGGTCACGCTCTGGGAGTTCAACGACTGCAGCTCCGACTGGCCCAGCTGGGCGCTCACCTTGTTGATGGCCGCGGCGGCCGCAGCGTCAACCCGCGCCGAGGCGAGGGGCGTCACATTCTGCGCCAGGATGAGGTGCTTCGGATCGGACAGCACCACCAGGTCGTTGCTGGCAATCGAGGGATCGGCGGTGTAGATGTCGGCCGCCTGCACCTTGCCGTCGAGCAGCGCCTTCACCGTCAGGGGGCCTCCGGAGTCCTCCACCCCGAGCACCGTGGCGTCCACCCCGTAGAGCCTCTTCAGGCCGGTGGGACCGTAGGGCCGCGTCGCGAACTCCGAATTCGCGGCCACCGTGATGGTGGTGCCCAGGGCCGCCAGGTCGCCGATGGACGACATGGAATGCTCCTGCGCGGATGCCCTGGTGACCGTGTAGGAATCCTGGTCGCCGGCGTCGGCCTGGTCGAGCACATGCAGGCTGGCGGGCAGTGCCTTCACCACCGCCTCGCGCACGGCGTCGCGGTCGGTCACCTGGGTGTCCTTGTTGAAGTACTGCAGCAGGTTCCCCGAGTATTCGGGGATCAGGTCGATCTTGCCCGAGGTCATCTCGTCGATGTACACCTCGCGCTGCCCGATCTCGAACTGGCGCGTCACGGCGATGCCGCTGGCCTCGAGCACCTGGGCGTAGCACTCGGCGATGATCTCGTTCGAGTAGTACTGCTGCGAGCCGACCACCAGGCCCGTCCGGCTGGCCGATGAGCTGGCACCAATGGGGTCATTGCGTGAGCAGGCGGCCAGGGTCGCAAGTCCAATCGCCCCCAGGACGGCACGTCGTGGCAATCTCATGGTTTTCCTCCCTGTTCGTGATCCGTCGCCCGGCGGGTCAGTGCCGCCAATAGGCGCGCGTGGTCTCGGTGAGCCCGCCGAGCTCGGTGAAGCCCGCATCGATGATGCTCACCGGACGCGGGGTGCGGTGCCACTGCTCGACGCTGGGGAAGTCCACCTGGAGTCGGAAGCCGTCGGCGCGCCAGGAGGCACGGGTCGATTCCGGGTCACCATCTGTTCCGGCCGACTCATAGAGGCGCTGCGCGGCATGGGCGCACTGGGCCGCCATCTTCCCGCTGGTCATCTCGACCAACGGGCTGACCTCCACCACGGCCAGCGCATCCACCGACAGGCTCACGCCCTCGTCGGGGAAGTTGGTGCCGGCGATCTGCAGCTTGTCGATGGCCTTCGGCTGCGGTTCCTCGGGCCCGGGGACGAAGGCCCGCGCCGCCGCGACACCGAAGTCCGCGGGGCCCGCCTGTTCGACGCTGACCCCCTCGAGCAGCTGCACATCGTCCCACCGCTTGCCGTCCGCACGACGGACGAGCTTGCGGATGTGCCCGCCGACCCAGTGCTGCACCGCGTCATGCCAGGGGCCACCCTCGGCGGAGCGCGCATCGTCCAGCAGGGCCACCACGGCCCGGGCCGTGGCCTCGCAGACATCCACCTGACGCGCGGGTTCGTGGCGGTCACGGTAGACCACCAGCTGCATCGCCCACGGCATGACGCCGCCGGGCTCGGGATGGGGCACATGGAAGGAATCGACGCTCACCCGGCCACGCTATCCCGGCACCGCAGCCGCGACCCCCACGTCCGCCCAGCATCCGGTGCCCGCCCTGATACCGCGACATCGCGGCCTGTAACGTCGGCGCATGAGCCAAGTCATCATTCCGTCACTGTGGTTCGACCACGTGGCGCGCGGGGCGGTCGACTTCTACCTCGACGTGTTCCCCGACGCCCGCCAGACCCACATCGCCCACTACCCGGCCGAGGGACTACCCGACTTCCAGCAGGAGTTCGCCGGCGAGGTGCTGGAGATCGGCTTCTCCATCGACGGCTTCGAGTTCAGCGCGATCAACGCCGGGCCGGAATTCGCGATCAACCCGTCGATCTCGTTCATGCTCAACTTCGACCCGTCCACCATGCCCGACGCCCGCGACCGGCTGGATGCCCTGTGGACGCGCCTCATCGACGGCGGTTCGGCGCTGATGGACCTCGACAGTTACGACTGGTCGGCCCGCTACGGGTGGTTGCAGGACCGTTTCGGGGTGAACTGGCAGCTGATGCTCACCGACCCCGCCGGCGAGCCGCGTCCGTTCGTCATCCCGCAGTTCATGTTCCCCTACCGCTCCGCCCGGGCCCACGAGGCGTTGCAGTACTGGACGAGCGTGTTCCCCGACGCACGGCAGGGCACGGTCGTCGGCTACCAGCCCGACCAGGGCCAACCGGACGGCACGATCCTGTTCTCCGACTTCCAACTGGCCGGCCAATGGTTCAGCGCGATGGATTCGGGCGCACAGTTGCCCGAAGGGTTCGACTTCAACGAGGCCGTGAGCCTGACCGTGCAGTGCGCTGACCAGGCCGAGATCGACCACTTCTGGCAGGCCCTGTCAGCAGTGCCCGAGGCCGAGCAGTGCGGCTGGTGCAAGGACCGATTCGGCGTCAGCTGGCAGGTGGTGCCCGCGGCGATGGAGGAGCTCATGGCCCGGCCCGGCGCCTACCAGAAGATGCTCGCGATGAAGAAGCTCGTCATCGCCGACTTCTGAGGCCGACAGGTGGGCCTTGTCGGATTCCGGGATCGCGACATATAGTCGCATCATGTTTGCGACAGGGTGTCTCGAACCGCGCAGTCCCCATCGAGCCCATGGACCCCGCCGAGCCCGGCACGGCTTCGCGTGCGACCCCTGGAACCACCCGGGAAACCACGTGGAAAACCACCTGGAAGACCCGGAAGACAAGGTGCTGTCATGAGGGCCGAACGAGGAATCGCCGCCACCGGTGACGACCTGACGGCAGGTGAGCGGGCGTCACGCGCCCTCGAGGGGCCCGCGGCGGATTCGCACCGCGATGCTCCCGGCGGATCGCCCACCGCACCGCCCTGGAAGGCCCTGTGGGTGTTGGCCGCCGGCCTGGCGATCATCGTGCTGGACGGCACCATCGTGTCCGTGGCGATGCCGACGATCATCGACTCGATCGGCATCAGCCTGACCGATGCGCAATGGGTCACCTCGCTGTACAACATCGTGTTGGCGGCGCTGCTGCTGCCCTTGGGCAAGCTCGGTGACGAGAAGGGCCGCAAGGCGTTGTTCCTCATCGGCATCGTCGTGTTCATGGCTGGATCCGGCCTGGCCGCCCTGTCGGGCGCCGCCGCTCCCCTGCTCGCCAGCCGCACGGTGCAGGCCATCGGCGCGGCCATGATCATGCCCTCCACCCTGTCGATCGTGTCGGCCTCGTTCCGCGGCCGGGACCGGGCCGCCGCCTTCGGCGTCTGGGGTGCCGTGATGTCGGGCGCCGCCGCCCTGGGTCCATTGCTCGGCGGCATCTTCACCGAGACCATCGGCTGGCGGTGGATCTTCCTGGTCAACATTCCGGTGGGCATCGTGATCGTGGCGTTGGGACTGAAGTTCGTCCCGCACACCGGCGGGGCATCGGCCCTGCCGGGTGCCTCCGATCCGACCGGGGCGTCCCGCCGGCGGGGTCGTGGTCCGTTGTCCTTCCTCGACGTGCCCGGCACC
The DNA here is from genome assembly GCF_000940845.1 of Propionibacterium freudenreichii subsp. freudenreichii. Taxonomy (NCBI): domain Bacteria; kingdom Bacillati; phylum Actinomycetota; class Actinomycetes; order Propionibacteriales; family Propionibacteriaceae; genus Propionibacterium; species Propionibacterium freudenreichii. The sequence goes on from NZ_CP010341.1 coordinate 1,775,673, forward strand.
GTCCTGGCCTCACTGGGCGCGGCGCTGTTCGTCTTTGGCCTCATCGAGGGGAACACCTATGGATGGTGGAGCCCCACGGCGCCGTTCTCGGTGGCCGGCATTGAATGGCCCACCGGGTGGGCAGTCTCGGTGACGCCGGTGGCGTTGTTCGTCGGCGCGGCACTGATCGTGGCGTTCGTCGTGGTCGAGCGCCTGCGCGGCGCCCGGCACAAGGCCGTGACGCTCGACATGCGCCTGTTCTCGATCCCGTCGTTCTCGTGGGGCAATCTGACGGCCGGGGCGGTATCGGCCGGTGAGTTCGCGCTGGTCTTCGTGCTGCCGCTCTACCTGGTGAACGCCGTGGGCCTGTCGACGATCCGGGCCGGGCTGGTGCTCATGGCGATGGCCTTGGGCGCCATGGTCTCGGGTGCCCTGGCCCGCAAACTCGCCGCCGCGCTGGGGGCCGCGCGGGTGGTGCAGCTGGGGTTGCTGCTCGAGATCATCGGCGTGGCCATCTCGGTGACCATCATGAAGCCCTCGATGTCGCCGTTGTGGTTCGCCGGGACCCTGATCATCTACGGGGTCGGACTGGGACTGGCCTCCGCCCAACTGACCAGCCTGGTGCTGGGCAGGGTGCCGGTGGCCCAGTCGGGCGAAGGATCGGCAACCCAATCGACGGTGCGCCAACTCGGATCTGCACTGGGCGCGGCCATCTCCGGCACGGCCCTGTCGGTGGCGCTGGGCAGGATCGTGCCCGGCCTGCTGTCGGCCATCCCCGGCATGCCAGCGGCTGCGGTGTCGGGGCTCGTCGACTCGCTGCGGGGCTCCGCAGGGGGCTCGATCGCTACCGTCGCCGCACAGGGTGGCCACGGACAGCTCGGGGAGCTGGGACCCCGCGTTGCCGAGGTGATGGCCCAGGGATTCTCACGGGCGGCCCAGTGGTCCATGGGCATCGCCGCCGCGATGCTGGTCCTTGGCCTGATCGGCTCGCTCATGGTCAGGCGCGCGGCGCAACGCGCCTGAACCGATCCCGATCCTCCCGGAAGCACCGAAGGTCCTGCGGGGTTGCCGGACCCTTCGCCACCGGGTGAGGGCGTTGCTCAACCAGAGAACTGCTGCGCTATCCGCGCACCGGCCTCCCCCAGGTAGCGGGCGGGGTGCGCCATGGCCTCCCCGGAGGAGCCGGCCAGCTCGGTGAGGCTGAGGCACCCGATGCCGCGCCGGGTCAGGGCGGCACGACCCTCATCGGTGAACCCGCCGGCGACCACCACGCAGGAGGTCCCACTGGCGGCTGCGGCATCGATGATGGCCGCCACCGCCTTGCCGGCCAGCGACGAGACGTCGAAGGAGCCCTCACCGGTGAGGGCCAGGTCGGCGCGAGCCAGGGCATCCGCGAGCCCGGTGAGCCTGGCCACTTCCTCGGCCCCCGAGACGATGGACGCGCCCCACAGGCTCATCAGCCCGAAGGCAGTGCCCCCGGCAGCGCCGGTGCCCGGGAAGTCCGCGTCGCCCCCGCTGACCTCGGCCAGGTGGGCCAGGGCAGCGTCCAGATAGGCAATGTCCGCGGGCGTGGCGCCCTTCTGGGGCCCGAAGACGGCCGCGGAACCCTCGGGGCCCGTCAGGGGGCTGCGCACATCGCACAGCAGGCGCACGCCACCTGCTGGCGGGGCCACCATCGCCGAGCGATCGATGGACGCCAAGTCAGCCAGGCCGGCTCCCCCGTCGCCGATCTCGGTGCCGTCGGCGGTCAGGAATCGCACGCCGAGCTCCCGCATGGCCCCCACGCCGCCATCGGTGGACGCCGAACCGCCCAGGCCCACCGAGATTCGGTCGGCACCTGCCGCGACCGCTGCCCGCAGCACCTGCCCCAGGCCACGGGTGTGGGCCCCGCGCGGGTCCTTGGCCGCCATGAGCGTGAGGCCCGAGGGGATCGCCAATTCCACGATCGCCTCGCCGGAGGGCAGCACGACCCAGCGGCCGGGCGCGGGACGTCCATCGGGTCCGGTGACCGGCTCGGGAGTGGACATCCACCGGGCCCCGGGAACGGCATCGGCGATCACCGCACAGGTGCCCTCGCCGCCGTCGGCCTGCGGCAATGCCATGACCTCATCGTCGGGTCGCACCCGGGCCCAGCCCGCGCCGAGCGCCGCGGCGGAGTCCTCGCCACTGATGGTTCCCTTGAACGAATCCGGGGAAATGATGATCCGGGACATCTTCATCCCACCTTCCTGACCGGTGCCTCTTGCCTGGCCTGTGCCGTTTGTCTGAGCTGTGCGTCCTGCATGAGCTGTACATCCCGACGGGTCCGGCCACGACCAGCGCACCGCGTCGTGTCGTGTCGTGTCGGCAATCGCCGCACCACCACTGGCGCGGCACCCGTCCCTATCCATCATGGGCCACAGCGCGGCCGCGCGGGCCGGGACAGGCCGCGCTCCCCTCCCCGGTGCACATTCTGGTTGCGATTGATCCATTCTGGTTCCATCCCTGATGATTCTCATGGACAGACCCCGAATGAACCCCCATTTTCCTATGCTGACTGCGTCAACGGCTTCATGCCATCCATGCACCTCCCAAAGACGAGAGAACAACATGTCAGCAGCTGTCAAAGAAGGGCTGCCTTCCTACACACCGGAGGAAGAGAAGCTCATCATCCGCAATAAGGCGGGTGTACCCATCGGCGTCAAGCCGCATAACAAATGGACGGTCCGGAAGGTCATCGTGTGGGTGGTGATCACGGCCCTTGGAGTGCTCGGTTGGACAATGCTCGCCATCGTGCGCGGTGAGGAAGTGAACACGATCTGGTTCGTGGTCACCGCCGTGTGTACCTATGCCATTGCCTACCGGTTCTACGGCCTGTATATCCAACGCAAGATCATGCGCCCCGACGACACGAATGCCACGCCGGCCGAGCGCATCAACAATGGCAAGGACTTCGACCCCACCAACCGGGTGGTGCTCTATGGCCACCACTTCGCGGCCATCGCCGGTGCCGGTCCGCTGGTCGGTCCGGTGCTCGCGGCCCAGATGGGCTACCTGCCCGGCACCCTGTGGATCATCCTCGGCGTCTGCGTCGCCGGTGCCGTGCAGGACATGCTCGTGCTGTTCTTCTCGATGCGCCGCGGCGGCCGCTCACTGGGCCAGATGGCCACCGATGAGATCGGCCGGATCGGCGGCACCGTGGCAACCATCGCCGTGCTGGTGATGCTCATGATCGTGCTCGCCGTGCTCGCCATGGTCTGCGTGAATGCCCTGGCCGCCTCCCCCTGGGGCGTGTTCTCGGTGGGTTGCACCATCCCGATCGCCGTCGGCATGGGCCTGTGGCTGCGCTACATCTCGCCGGGCAAGATCACCCAGGTGTCCATCGTCGGCTGCGCGCTGCTGATCGGCGTGATCATTGCCGGGCGCTGGGTCTCCACCTCCGCCTTCGGCAAGTACCTGCACCTGTCGCCCACCGCACTGGTGTGGGCGATGATCGTCTACGGCTTCTTCGCCGCGGTGTTGCCGGTGTGGGTGCTGCTCACCCCGCGCGACTACCTGTCCACCTTCATGAAGGTCGGCACCATCGTGGTGCTGGCCCTGGGCATCATCATCGTGCGGCCCATCGTCGAGATGCCGGCCGTCACCGAATTCGCCTCCAACACCGCCGGCCCCGTGTTCGCCGGCAAGCTGTTCCCCTTCCTGTTCATCACCATCGCCTGTGGGGCCCTGTCGGGCATGCATGCCATGGTCTCGTCGGGCACCACCCCGAAGATGATCCAGAAGGAATCACAAACCCGCATGATCGGCTACGGCGGCATGCTCATGGAGTCGTTCGTGGCCATCATGGCGCTGGCCGCGGCCGTGTCGCTCAACCAGGGCGTCTACTTCGGCATGAACACCTCTGAGGCCACCGTCGACAAGCTGGCCGGCCCCGCCGTGGTGCAGGCCGCCGACGGCAACCGCGAGCAGATCACGGCCGAGGCCGTCGGGAACCTCGGCGTCACCGATGCCCATGGCAACAAGATCCAGGCCACCTGGGACTCGTGGGACGAGAACGGCAACGACAAGGTCTACTACGGTGCTGACGCCCTGAAGCAGGTGGCCAACGACGTGGGCGAGCCCTCCGTGGTCTCGCGCACCGGCGGCGCCCCGACCCTGGCTACCGGCATGGCGCACATCCTGCACCAGATCGGCGGCGGCAAGACGATGATGGGCTTCTGGTACCACTTCGCCATCATGTTCGAGGCGCTGTTCATCCTGTCCGCAGTGGACGCGGTGACCCGAGTGGCCCGCTTCCAGGTGTCGGATGCGCTGGGCAATGCCTTCAAGAAGTTCAAGGATCCCTCGTGGCGCGTGGGCGCCTGGAGCAGTACCGCCCTGGTGGTGGCTGCCTGGGGCTCCCTGCTGCTGATGGGCGTCACCGATCCGCGTGGCGGCATCCAGACGTTGTATCCGCTGTTCGGCATTGCGAACCAGTTGATTGCCGCAGTGGCCCTGTTGTTGTGCACCGTCATGGTGATTCGCAAGGGCTACAAGAAGTACGTGTGGATTCCGCTGGTACCCTTCCTGTTCGACGCCGCGGTCACCTTCACCGCGTCGTGGGAGAAGATCTTCTCCACCGATCCACTGGTGGGCTATTGGCAGCAGTGGCGCAATGCCCGCAAGCTGCTGACGACGCTGACCGATCCGGCCAAGGTCGAGATCCAGAAGGCCATCATCCGCAATACCTTCATTCAGGGAACCCTGTCCATCGCCTTCCTGGCGGCGGTGGTGTTCGTGCTGATCTGCGCGATCATCCGCGTGGTGAAGGTATTGCGCACCGGTGGTACGACCACCTCGGAGGATCCGCACCAGGAGTCGAACTTCTTCGCCCCCGGCGGCTTGTTCGCCTCCAAGCTCGACAAGAAGCTGGTGGCCGAATACCACGAGGTGGGTGACCCGGCATTGATTCCCGGCCTGAAGAAGACCGAGCGCATCGCCGAGGAGAAGGCACGCCATGAGCATTGACACTGCTCACCGCCTGCGCCGGCTCGCCGACACACTGGCGGGCTGGCGTGAGCTGTGGCGCGACTTCACCGGAGAATCGGCTTACGACCACTACGTCGAACGCCATGAGCGTGAGCATCCCGACCACGCGCCGATGAGCGCCCGGGAGTTCTGGCGGTGGCGGGCCGACTTCGATGAACAGAATGTGTCGACGGGCTGCTGCTGAGGGTCAGTCAGCCGCAGCGATGTCGGCACGCACGACGGTGAGGATGTCACGCACCAGGCGCGATGACGTCAGGGCGCTCTGCCAGATGGCGCACAATGGTCGCTTCGGCGGATCGTGCGCCCAGGGCACCACGACGACGTCCCCGGTGCGGGCATTCTCACCGATCGTGAGTTCGCTGAGCACCGCCGGTCCGAGGCCGGCCGCGACGGCACGCACGATGGCCGTGTTCGAATCGAACTCCGCTGCCGGGCTTGCCCGGTGTGGCAGCACCGTGTCCACCATGGAGCGCGTTCCCGACCCGGGTTCGCGCTCCACGAGGTGCGCGGCGGCCAGGTCGTCCAAGCCGACCGGACGCCCCACCCAGAGATGGTTCGGCGGCGCGATCACCACCAGCCGGTCATAGAGCAGGATCTCGTGGGCCAGACCCACCGGCGGGGTTGGCACCTCGACGAAGCCCAACGGCACCTCACCGGCGCGCACCTGTTGGATCACGGCATCGGAATTCCCCACGTGGAACGATACCTGCAGGTCACCCCGCTGCCCTGCCAGTGCGCCCAACCAACCTGGCACGAGTTGCTCCCCCACGGTGCGGCTGGCGGCAAGGCGCACATGCCCGGGCGTGCCCCGCGACAGGTCATGGGCCAGCGATTCCAACTGGTCGTAGGCCTTGAGCACCAGGCGCGCCTGCGCAGCCAGCGCCAGTCCCTCCGGGGTGAGCGACGATCCCAATGCGGTGCGTCGCAACAACAGGCAACCCAATCGCCCCTCCACGCCGGCCAACGCCCGTGAGGCGCTGGGCTGACTGACGCCGCAGGCCCGGGCCGCCGCCCCCACTCCGCCGAGGTCCTCCACCAACACCAACAGGCGCAGCACGGCGGGGGTGAGGCTACGATCGAGTGGATGGGTCGCCCCGTCAGTGGTCATGCAAAAAGTGTATGACCTGATGCGGGGATCCATCGAGCAGGGTGGCCAACCCCCGTAGACATGTGACTCGTGGACAACCAATCAAGCGAAGTGCTCGACATCGAACCACCACTGGCCGCAGAGCTGGCGGACGCCCCGGGGCCGGGCAGGCGATCGCGCGTCTCACGCGACTTCTGGCCCGGACTGGGATTGTGCGCCGCCGTCGGCCTGGCCGTGCTCGCGTTGGGTTCGGTGGTGCCGAGCCTGAGCCCCATGCTGGTGGCGATCCTGGCGGGCATCGTGCTGCGCAATGTGGTGCCGATCCACGCCGCCCTGGAGCCCGGCATCGCGCTGGCCGCCAAGCGGGTGCTGCGCTGGGGCGTGGTGCTGCTCGGCCTGCAGGTTTCCATTCCGACCATCATCGGGCTCGGACCCGGCGTGCTGGTGATCGTCACCTGCGCGGTGGCCATCACCTTCTGTTCGACGCTGGCCATGGGCAGGCTGCTCAGGATGGACCGCGACATGTACACCCTGATTGCCGCCGGCTTCTCCATCTGCGGAGCCGCTGCCGTGGCCGGGATGCAGGGCACGATCCGGGCCAGCGAAGAGAAGGTGGCCGCTGCCGTGGCCCTGGTGGTGCTCTACGGCACGCTCATGATCCCGGCCACCGCGGGGCTGGCCGCGCTGCTGGGCTTCGGGCCGGGGGACGCCGGCACGCTGATCGGCGCATCCACCCACGAAGTGGCCCAGGTGGTCGCGGCTGCCGGGATCGCCGGCGGCGGGCCCTTGTTGGCCGTGGCCGTCACGGTGAAGCTTGCCAGGGTGTCCCTGATGGCGCCGGTGGTGGCCGGAGTGTCACTGTTGCGCAACCACTGTGCCACGCGCGTGCCGGGTCAGAAGCGTCCGGCCCTCATGCCGCTGTTCGTGGTCGGATTCATCGTCATGATCCTGGTGGCCTCCATCGGCATCGTGCCGGCGCCGGTGCTGGGCGGCGTCAAGCTCGTACAGCAGTTCCTGTTGGCCACGGCGATGTTCGCCCTCGGCCTGGGCGTGCATGTTAAGTCGCTGATGAAGCTGGGTGCACGTCCGGTGCTGCTCGGCCTGTTCGCCACGGTGGTGATCATGGCGGTGGTCTTCGCGGGCATCTTCCTGGGGCTGGGGGCAAACATCTGACGACCCACCCCCCGATACCGGGTGTGAGCTGCACCATGCCGGTGCGGCTCACACCCCCATGCTGGGGTCACACCCCCATGCTGGGGTCCACCTCGCGCTGCCAGGCGATCACGCCCCCGTCCAGCTGCTTGACGCGGCCATAGCCGGCGGCCACCAGCCGGTCGAGCAGCCTGCCGCTGCGGGCCCCCGAGCGGCAGGTGATGACGATGTCGCGATCCCGGGGCAGGGCGACCTGATCCGGGACGCCCGGGTCCGTGGGCGCGGGGTCCGGGGGCGCAGGGTCCACCGAGATCGTGCCCATGGGCACGAGGCGCGAGCCCTCGATGTGGCCCACCGAGTATTCCTCGGGTTGGCGGATGTCGACCAGGTCGAAGTCCAGGTCCCCGCGGGCGCGGGCCTGCAACATCTCCTGCAGCTGCGGGGCGCTGACGGCCAATGCGGGATCGTCATGGGCTGCTCCGGCAACGGCGATCGGCATCAGGCACGACACCGCCTCGAGGCTGAGCCCGCTCACCGGCACCCGATCGGGATCGGGCGCGATGCGCAGCTCCCGCCATGAGCCCCGGGCGGCGTCCAGGATCGCGAGCCGACCCAGCAAGGGTTCGCCCACGCCGGTGATCAGCTTGATCGCCTCATTGGCCATGGCCATGCCGATCTGCCCGGGCAGCACTCCCAGCACCCCGCCCTCGGCGCACGACGGCACCGATCCGGCCTCGGGTGGTTCAGGGAACAGATCGCGCAGGGCGGGCCCGTGACCCGACCAGAACACCGCCACCTGTCCCTCGTAGCGCAGCACTGAGCCCCACACCTCGGGCAGGCCCAGGATTTCGCAGGCATCGGCGATGAGATAGCGGGTCTCGAAGTTGTCGACCCCGTCGATCACCAGGTCGTGCCCGTCAAGCAGTTCGAGCACATTGTCGATGTCCAGCCGTTCCGCCCGCGCTTCCACCCGCACATGCGGATTGAGGCGGGCGATCGCCTCGGCAGCCGACTCGACCTTGGGCCGGCCCACCGATGCGGTGGAGTGGATCACCTGTCGGTGGAGGTTCGACACGTCGACGGTGTCGTTGTCGATCAGCGTCAACTCCCCCACCCCGGCGGCGGCCAAGTAGATCAGTAGGGGTGAACCCAGGCCACCTGCGCCCACCACTGCCACCCGGGCGTTCGCCAACCGACGCTGCGCCGTCATGCCGAATCCGGGCAGGATCATCTGCCGCGAATACCGGTCGAGTTCCTCGCGGGTGAGTTCCCGTTCGGTCGGTTCGACCGGCAGTGTCACCGCGCTGCTCACAGGTCGGGCCGCCCCTCCATGGGTGAGGAGGCCAGGGCTTCCTCACGGCGCGGGATGCGTCCGCCCAGATGGGCCAGCCGACCCGCCTCGACGGCCAGCCGGAAGGAACGCGCCATGACGGCGGGATGGTCGGCGCGGGTCACCGCGCTGGCCAGCAGCACGCCGTCGCAGCCGAGTTCCATCGCCAGGGCGGCGTCCGAGGCAGTGCCGATGCCGGCGTCCAGCATCACCGGCACCGACAGGCTCTCGCAGATGGTGCGGATGTTGTAGGGGTTGAGGATGCCCATGCCGGTGCCGATCGGCGAACCCAGCGGCATCACGGCCGAGGCCCCCGCGTCCTCGAGTCGGCGGGCCGCCACCGGATCGTCGCTGGTGTAGACAAGCACCGTGAAGCCGTCTGCCACGAGTTGCTCGGTGGCGTGCAGGCACTCGGTGGCATCGGGCAGCAGCGTCTGGTCGTCGGCGATGATCTCCAGCTTCACCAGGGTGGTGTCCAGTGCCTCGCGGGCCAGTTGGGCCACCATGACGGCCTCGCGCACGGTCTGGCACCCTGCGGTGTTGGGCAGCACGGCAATGCCGTGGCCGGTGATGGTGTCGAAGATGTTGGGTCCGGCGGTTGGCTTGTGACGGCGCATGGCGACGGTGGTCAGTTCCGTGCCGGAGGCCACCAGGGCCTCGTCGAGCGACTCAAGGCTGCGCATGCCACCGGTGCCCATGATCAGCCGTGAACCGAATTCACGCCCGGCGATCACCAGGGGCCGGTCGGCCTGTTCGGTGGATTGCGTGGTTGATGATTGCGTGGTTGATGACAGTGTGCTGGCACTCATTCCTAGCCCCCCTGGGTTGCGGTGACGATCTCGATGGTGGCGCCCTCGGTCAGCGCCGTGGCCTGCCAGTTGCGGCGGGGAACCACCTCGTCGTTCACGGCGACGGCCAGCCCCAGGCGTCCGCCGTCGGCGGGCGTGCCGTCCGGGGAAAGTGCGCGACCGGTGCGCTGGGTCACCAGTGCGGCGACGGTATCGGCGTCGACCTGCGTGGCCTCGCCATTGATGGTCACCCTCATGCCCGGGCCTCCTGCTTCGACCAGCGCCATGGATCAAAGGCGGCCCATTCGTCCTGGCCGGCCGTGCCGTCGACGAAGTCAGCGACCACCACGGCGGTCTGCGCGCTGAGCAGGATGCCGTGGCGATAGGTGCCGGTATCGGCGATGAGCCCGGGGGCGATCGGCCCCAGGATCGGCGCGTTGTCGGGGGTGCCGGGGCGGGGACGTGCCGTGGCCTCCACGAGTTCGAGCTCCGCGACCGCGGGCACCAGGTCCTGGGCGTCGCGCAGCAGTTGCAGCACTCCGCCCCCCAGCACGGCGTCGCGGCCGTCCTCACGTTCGGTGGCACCGATCACGATCGTGCCGTCCTCACGCGGCACGATGTACACGCTGCGCCCATGCACCAGTCCCCGCACGGTGCGGGTGAGCAGCGGACGCAGATGCTCGGGGGTACGCAGCCTGATCACGTCCCCGTAGACCGGCCTGATGGGCCATTCCAGTCCTTCGGGCAGGCCGGCGAGGGTGGGGCTCAGCAGGCCATTGGCAACCACCACGAGATCGGCAGCGATATCGATGCTGTCACCGGCCGGGAGGTCCTCCGACGACCACGACGGCGCGTCGCCGGTCATCTCGTCGGTGTCGACAGCCCGCTCATCGAAGCGGTGGGTGAACACCTCGGCACCGGGCACCGCGGCCGCGCGGACCCCCACGACGGCGCCGTCGCGCCACAGCAGCTCGGTAGCGGCCAGCGGGCGCACGTCGCAGCCCTCGTCGGCCTCCAGGTCGGACAGGTAGGCGCCGGCGAGCACCCGCGGGTTCACCTGGCGGTCATCCTCGGCCAGGAAGGCGCCGGAGATGCGCGGCGAGAAGAACGACTCCATCTCGCGGGCCTTCGACGGGGTGAGCGCGGTGACGGTCAGGCCAATGCTGCGCTGCTGGTCACCAAGGTGCTCCAGGCGCTCACGATCGGCCGAATCGGCGGTGGCGACGATCGTGGGAATGTCACGGAAGCCCGTGGGGCCGCCGGTGCGTCGGGCCAGCTCGGCGATGATCTGCGGGTAAAGGCGCGAAGCGGGCAGCGACAGCGCCAGCAGCGATTCCTCCTCGAAGTAGTACTCGCTGACGGCAGCCAGCATGCCGGCCGCGGCATGGCTTGCGCCGGAGGCCGGGGAGGGGTCGAGCAGGGTGACGCGATGGCCGCGACGCCTCAGCCTCCAGGCGCAGGCGAGACCCACCACGCCGGCTCCGATGACAATCACGTGCTTGGCCATATTCCTGACCGCCCCATTTCGATGTGGATGAACAGTGCTCGTCGGGGCCCAACCACCATGGTTGCGCGGGCGCGACGAGGAGCTGCTGGCTTGCAACGGCAAAACCGTACCCCGGTTCGGGCCGCGTGGGGACGCTGCTCGCGGTAACGGAAGGCCGGTTCGTACACTCGTCACCATGACTTCACGCAACCGTCAATGGCGGCTCGGGCGCCTGGGGCGTTCACGGCTGTACCTGTGCACCGATTCCAGGGGGTCCCTGGACGATTTCGCCGCCTTCGTCGAAGCCGCCTACGCCGGTGGGGTCGACATCATCCAGCTGCGTGACAAGCACATCGACGCCCTGTCGGAGCTGCGCTTCCTGAGCGTGCTGCGCGACGCGGCGCTGCGCCACGATGCCCTGTTCGCCGTGAACGACCGGGCCGACATTGCCGCCGTCAGCGATGCCGACATCGTGCATGTGGGCCAGGACGACCTTCCGGTGGCTGAAACCCGGCAGGTGGTGGGGCGCGAGGTGCTCATCGGACGCTCGACCCATTCTGTGGACCAGGCACGTGAGGCACGGCTTGCCGACACCGACTACTACTGCATCGGACCCGTATGGGCCACCCCCACCAAGCAGGGACGCCCCGGAGTCGGCGTGGATGCAGTACGCGCGGTGGCCCAACAGGCCGACGACAAGCCCTGGTTCGGCATCGGTGGGGTCAATGCCCAGAACCTGGCGCAGGTGACCGACGCCGGAGCGACCCGGATCGTGGTGGTGCGTGCACTCACCGGCGCCGATGACCCGGCGGCCGCAGCACGCGAACTCTTGGCACGTCTCTAGCTGCTGGCGCGTCTCTAGCTGCTGGCGTTCCGGCGGCACTGCCTTCCGCACGACGGTCGACCAATATGATCACGAATTCGGCGCCTGAATCGTGGACATTTGACGCGCCCCGCTATTTCCTGCTTATATTTCATTCATGAACTCGCCTGCCCGCCGCGGTCTCGCCGTCTGCGCGACGCCGCTTGAGCGCTGTTGTTGCGCCCCGAGCACCGTTTCCTGCTGTTGATCTGCTGAACCGCTGATCCGGCGGAAGACCTGCTCGTCGTGCGCCTGCGGGCACGCATATCCCCGCGTGAACCACCTTCGGCGACGCCTTCACGGGAACCACGCCCGGGGGCCCGGCTCCGGGCGTGGCACTGCGACGCATCGACCATCACGCTGGTGAGGGCCAGCACGTCGGTGAAATCCGGAATTCCTTCGCGAGGGTAATCAGGAAGTTCCCTCGGAATTGACCGCGCCCGCGCACGCACTCCGCTCATGATTCAATCCACCCCACATTCATGGAGATTCCCATGTCATTTTCACCCACCCCCGCACAACCTGCGGAAACCACCCACCGCTCACCCGACGATCCCGACGGCGCCGGCAAGTTCTCGGTCAGCGAGGACTGGTTGGCCGTGGTCGTCGGCCTCGTGTTGCTCGCCCTCGCCCTCACCGGCGTGATCCCGGCGGGACTCATCCCATGAGCCGCGTCGAACCGGACGTCGGGGCAATCGAGCTGCCGGCCCGCGACGCCGCCCTGCTCGGGCCATCGGATGATGAATCCGTCGTGGGCCGACTCGGCTGGGCCATTGGCGGCTTCGCCATCGTCATCGCGCTCGGCGTGCTGGTCGGCGTCCTGAGCGAAGGGGTGCCCACCTGGACGAAGGGCACCGGCTTCGGGAAGGTCGCCGGATCCATCGAGTTCCCTGTGTACGCAATCATCGTCGGGCTCGCCGGCAACGGCCTGCTCAGCGCCCTGCATGTGCGCGAGCGCCCCTCGGGAGGCTTCCGCACGGAGTTCCTCATCAAGACCGGACTGGTGTTGCTGGGCGCCTCGATCAACTTCTCGGTGATCGTGCGGGCCGCTGGTCCCGCCGTGGCCCAGGCCGTGCTGTTGATCAGCTCGGTCTTCTTCGCCACCTGGTGGATCGGTGGCAAGTTCGGCCTGGATGACCGACTCCGGGCGCTCCTGTCGACCGCCGCCTCCATTTGCGGTGTCTCGGCAGCCATCGCGGCCGCCGGCGCGGTGAAGGCCAAGAAGGAACACCTGGCCTATACGGCCAGCCTGGTGATCCTGTTCGCCCTGCCCTCGATCTTCCTGCTGCCCTGGCTGGCCGGGGTGCTGGGGCTCAGCCCGGCCGTGACCGGTGCATGGATCGGCGGGAACATCGACACGACGGCGGCGGTGACCGCGGCCGGCACCCTGGCCGGCGAGGGTCCGCTGCAGATCGCGGCGATCGTCAAGTCAACGCAGAATGCGTTGTTGGGCGTGGCAGCCATCGCACTCACCGTGTATTCCACCTTCAAGGTGGAGCGCACCGAGGACAGCCCCCGGCCGACGGCGAGGGTGTTCTGGAATCGCTTCCCCAAGTTCATCCTGGGGTTCCTGGCCGCCTCGGTGGCTGCGACGATCTATGCCGGTGCGGTTCCCGCTGAGGTCTCGAAGGCCGCCATCGGGGTGGCCAACAACCTGCGCACCTGGTTCCTGATCTTCGCCTTCGTCAGCATCGGACTGGAGTTCAACATCTCCTCGATCAAGCAGGCCGGTTGGCGGCCGGTGGCCGTGTTCGGCTCGGCCTTCACGGTGAACCTGGTGGTCGGCCTGGTGCTGGCCCTGCTGCTATGGAGCGGCTTCACGATCTGAGCGTCCCCGCCATCAGACCAGCCCCACCGATTGGTTCATCCAGCTTGGTTCACCCAGCGATCGGTTCACCCACCGATTGCCCGCACGTCCTGGCCCGGAGCACCCCGCCCCGGGCCAGGACGTTGCCGGATGAGCCGCGGGATCACGCGGACGAAGGTGACCATGCCGAGCAGTTCTACCAGCGTCTGGGTGACCACCACCGACGCGGCCAGGGCCATCTCCGGCGGCAGTGCGAGCGCCAGGGGCAGGACGACCAGCGAGTTGCGGGTCGACCCGGTGAATGCCAACGTGCGACGGATCACCACGGGCTGGCCGCCGAGGCGTCCGATCAGGTTGGCAAGCACGGGCATCACCACCAGGAAACCCACGAACAGCGGAACCACCCGCACCAGCAGCCCGAACTGGGCGGCCACATGGCCGAACTGGGAGGCCACGACCACCATCAGGGTGCCCATCATCAGGGGCACCATGGCTGACTCCATCGCCCGCATCACCACCCGGGCAGCCCCCTGACGCCGGGCCAGTTGCTGGGTGAGCACCGACAACACCAGCGGCACCACGATGAGCAAGAGGAAGGCCCGCGCGAAGGGCGCCCAATGGATCGCAGCCACCACCGCCCCGCCCGCGAACAACCACAGGAACAACGGCAACAGCAGCATCTGCACGGGCGAGGCTGCCACCGGGCGACTCAGGGCGAACACGACGAGCGGCACGACCACGAAGTTGGGCACCACCGCACACGCCATGAACCTGACATCGGCAAAGGCCGCCCGGGCCGATAGCGCCGCCATCCTGCGAACCCTTGACAGCGCGCACCGCGGCCTGCACAGTGGAGGAAGACAAGCACAACTCAGACCTCTTGTCGAGGTCCTGACTTGTGCTTTTTCGCTTCCCAGGGCCCCGGCAGAGACCTCAACCCCGGGGGGCACCATGATCAGGGTCGCGAGCAGCGACGTGAAGGCGGCACTCAGGCAGCAGGCCGGCGCAGGGCCCCTGCGGCTGGAGCGCAGCGAGGCGTTGGCCCGGCTCGGGTCAGAACGCTTCGACATCCTCATCATCGGAGGGGGCATCACCGGCGCCTACGCGGCCTTCGACGCCGCCCTGCGCGGGCACAAGGTGGCGCTGGTCGAGAAGGGCGACTTCGCGTCGGGCACCTCGTCCAAGTCGTCGAAGATGATCCACGGCGGCCTGCGCTACCTGCAGCAGGCCAATGTGCGCCTTGTGGCCCATTCCCTGCTGGAACGCCAGCGTCTGCGCAACAACGCGAGCTTCCTGGTGCAGCGCCTTCCGTTCATCTTCCCGGTGATGATGCGCCACGGGGTCTTCGACCGCCGGCTGTCCCTGGGGTTCTCCGCCGCCCTGAGCGCCTACGACGTGCTGGGCGGCTACCGCGAGGGCGTGCTGCACCGCAAGCTCAGCCGCGACGAGCTGTTGGTGCACGCGCCCACCCTGAAGCCCGAGCAGTTGATCAACGGCTTCCTGTTCTACGACGCACGCGCCGACGACGCCCGGCTGTCCCTGGCGGTCGCCCGCTCGGCTGCCGCCCTGGGCGCGGCGATCGCGAACTACACCCGCGCCACGCGCATCACCCGCGACACCGGACGGGTGAGCGGGGCGGTCGTCGAGGCGGACGGCCAGGAGATCGTCGTGCGCGCCTCGGTGGTGGTGATGGCCACCGGCTCGTGGCTGCGCGACTGGGACGGCACCGCACCGGGCACCGACGCCCCCACGATCCGCCCGGCCAAGGGCGTCCATATCGCCCTGCCCTGGCTGAAGATCCGCAACACCTCGTCGCTGACCTTCCAGGTGCCCGGGCAGAAGACACCGGCCACCATCACCCGGTGGGGTGACTCGGTGCTGGTGGGCACCACCGACACCGAGTACACCGGCGACCTCGACCACGTCGGCTGCACCGCCGACGACGCCGACGTGCTGCTGCATGCGGTCACCTCATCGTTCGACACCGACGTGAGTGCCGCCGACATCCAGGGCTCGATCGCGGGCACCCGGCCGCTGGTGGCCAGGAGCAACGCCAAGAACACCGCCGAGATCCCCCGCAGCTCGGAGGTGCGCACCGATCCCGATGGGCTGGTGTCGATCCTGGGTGGCAAGCTCACGATCGGACGCCACATGGGCATGCAGGGCATCGACGCGGCCGAGAAGGTGCTGGGCGTGCAACGCCGCTGCCGCACCGCCGATACCCCGATTCTGGGGGCTGCCGGCTATGACGAGGCATCCTTCACCGCCAGCGGTGGGTGGGAGGACCACCTCGCCGAGCGCTACGGCACCGAGTCGCGCTTCGTGTCGCAGATCATGGCCGACGATCCGGCGATGCGCGAGCCGATCGTGGCCGGCCAGCCCTATCTGGCCGCCGAAGTCGTCTACGCCGCGCGCCACGAGATGGCCCACACCGTGGATGACGTGCTCGCCCGCCGCACCCGACTGCGCCTGTTCGCCCGCGACGCCTCGGATGGGGCGGCCCGGCGCGTCGCCGGGCTGATGGCCCCGGAACTGGGCTGGACCCCACAGCAGGTGGATCACCAGGTGGCGGCCTACCACGAGGCCATCCAGACCGAACGTCAACTGCTCACCACGAACACGGAGGCACAGGCATGATCAGCAAGCAGTTCCAGGTCACCGGCTACAGCGAGGGCTACTACAAGGTGGGCGAATTCACCCCGCCGCGCTGGGTGGACGACGGACTGGCCAAGCCCATCACCGGCGCCACGCCACGCTACGGCGATGGGCGGGTGGTGGCCGTGCCCGAGGGGATCGTCGAGCAGCTGCGCGGGATCGGCGATGCCGTGTACACCGGCACCGACGAGACGGCCGAACGCACCCGCGACTGGTGGCCGGGCACCATGCTGGCCCACACCGACGGCGACCCCGCCACGCCCGATGCCGTGATCGTGGAGGCCTCGGGCGTCAAGCAGGTGCAGGCAGTGCTGCGACTCGCGGCAGCCAACGGCATCCCGGTGACCGTCGCCGCCGGCCGCTCCAATGTCACCGGGTCGACGCTGCCGCTGGAGGGCGGCATCGTGCTCGACATCCACACGATGAACTCGATCCTCGGCTTCAACCCCACCGACCTGACCGCGGAGTGCGAGCCGGGGGTGTTCGGCGATGTGCTCGAGGAACGCCTCCAGACCGCATGGGGCGTCACCACCGGGCACTGGCCACAATCGTTGGGACTGTCCACCGTCGGGGGCTGGGTTGCCTGCCGCGGCGCGGGGCAGTTGTCTACGCGCTACGGCAAGGTCGAGGACATGGTCACCGAGCTGGACGTGGTGCTGCCCTCCGGTGAGCTGGTGACCCTGGGCGGACGCCAGCGCGCTGCGGTGGGCCCCGACCTGAAGCAGCTGTTCATCGGCTCGGAGGGAATGCTCGGCGTGATCACGCGCGTCGTCCTGCGCACCCACGCGCTGCCCGACTACGCCAGATATGCCGCCTACGAATATGACACCTTCGAGGCCGGGCTCGATGCCTGCCGGCGGATCATGCAGAGGGGCGTCACGCCCGCGGCACTGCGGCTGTGGGACAACATGGAGGGCGACTACTACTTCGGCAACGGTGGCAACACCCTGCTGCTGATCCTCGACGAGGGCGATCCGCGGCTGGTCGACGTCACGGTGGACATTGCCTCCGACGAGGCGGCAACGACCGGCACCGCCGTGGATGCGGAGCCGATCTTCCAGAAGTGGTTGGCGACGCGCTTCGAGGTGCCGGCGCAGAACGCCTTCGAGGACGACGGCGCGTGGATGGCCGACACCCTGGAGATGACCGCCGGCTGGAGCCAGCTGCCGCGCATCTACCAGCGGGTGCAGAGCGAGGTCGGCGCACTGGAGGGCACCTTCGTGGTCTCGGCGCACCAGTCGCATGCCTATACCGACGCGGCCTGCGTCTACTTCACGATCCAGGGCACCCTACCGATCAAGGACCGCGCCGCCTGGTACCGCGCGGTGTGGGACGTCGCCGACAAGGTGATCATCGAGGAACACGGCCAGCTGTCGCACCATCACGGTGTCGGCGTGGTGCGCACTCCCTATGTCGCCGAATCGCTGGGCGGGGGCATGGAGGTGTTGCGTGCGGTGAAGCAGGCGCTCGACCCGGGCAGGATGCTCAATCCGGGCAAGTACGGACTCTAGGAGCCGCCTGGCCCCGATCGTTCCCGAAGCCCCTGCGTTGGTAGCATCACGGCCAGGACGGGGAAATCCACGAGCGATCGGGGCGACCATGAGCGACCGGGAAGCACCCCATGACGAGCGTTCGGCAACGTTGCCGAACGCGCTGATCCACCGGCTCATGGCAGTGCCCGCAGGCCGGTCCCTCATGACGCGACTCGCCCACTCACCGGTGATCCCCGCCGTGAGTGGCGTCGACGCGCTCGAGGGCTTCCTCGACTCCCCCACGGAGAGTTGTCTGCTCGGCGGGTTGTCGGTGATCGCATTGCAGCGTGCCCTCACACAGTTGATCGCCGCTGACATCCATCCGTTGGTCAACCTCGATTCCCTGTCGGGCCTCAGCCGCGACCGGGCCGGCCTCGACTGGCTGCAGGCGATGGGGGTGACGGGACTCGTCACCACGCGTCTCTCCCTGCTGCAAAGTGCACCCCACTACGGGTTCCTTGCGATCCAGACGCTCGTGCTGGGCGGCGCGAGCCTGGTCGACTCGGCGCTGTCGGCACTGGAATCGGCCCACGCCGGCCTGGCCCTGGTGGCCCCGGCCCCGGTGCTCGGACGCCTCGACCCGGCCGCCCTGCCGAAGCTCCAGCCATTCCTGGCGTCGGGATTCGTCAGGAACGTCGACGATGTGGACGATGCCCTGGCCCACGGCGCGATCGGGGTCACCAGCTCGGCGCGCGGGCTGTGGGGCTACGAGCGAGAACGCAGCTGAACGCGACGCGCCTGAATGCGGCGCGCCGCCGCGGGACCCACCAGCAACTGCAGCGGGTCGATATCGAGCTGCTCGGCCAGGGCCTCGATGCTGTCGAGGGTGAGATTGCGCTCGCCGCGCTCCAACCCGCCCAGGTATCGCGGCGTGACGCCCAGGAACTCCGCGAGGCTCTCCTGTGTGAGCCGCCGACGCTGACGCTCGGCACGAAGGTTCGCACCGAACCGCTCTTTTAGGGAATCGCTCATGACTGCATGGTCTCACGCGAGGTACATCTGCCCCACTGTTGTGAACTACCCGCCAACTCTCGTTGGCAGGACTGCCGCCTACTCGACCCGAATCATCCCCACACTCTCTGGATCAAACCCTTCAGGGAAGCGCGTCTCTGGGAGCGTCCGGCCCGACCTACTCCGCTTCCCCGAGTAGGTCACACCGGTCAAGTCAGCTCCCGTGAGTGTGGCATTTGACAGGTCAGACTCCTCCAATTTCGCCCCTGCGAGCTTCACGCCGCTCAAATTAATATCACCGAGAAACTGTCCACGCAGATCAATGCAAGAAAAATCCAAGTATGGAAGTAGGCTCCGAGCCCCTCGATGACTCCACCCCGCCTTAACAGGAGTTGCCTGAAATCTCTTCACCACCAACTGAAGCCGCTCAGCTCGAACGTGCCGGACAAGTTCAGATCCGCCATCACCAGGCGAGACTCGAATAATGACATTGTCCCGATGCTGCCATGTCGTATCGATATCAAAGAATGCCAATCTGGTCAGCTCTCTAATTCGATCCCACTCAGGATAATCCACGATATCCCGCTGCCCTTGCTTTCCTTCCACTGTCTTCCAAGATGCCTCCCTGGCAAGAGACCAATCAATGATCAGCTGAGAGAGCTCAATCACCGCCACAGCTTGAGATCGCTCATCGGAATTCGCAAGGAGAGCTACGGCAGCCATTTCTCGTTGAGCCAAGCTATCATGGTGCTGCCGAGCGGATCCCCTTTTCGTGTTCAGCCAAGCAGACACAGCTCCGATAGCAGCCATAACCACCGCCATGAATGTAGCCCACCCCCATAGCTGAGAGAAGGTTGACATAATTGCCAAAACAACGATTATAGAGGCTACGATCATAACCAGGGTCAATATTACCGGTAGAATTCCCTTTACGGCGTGCCACAACCGATTCAGCCTAGATATCCCGCTCATGTCAACATCTCCTCGAGAATAAAACATCGCGCAGCGATAAGAGGGCACCGCCCGAGAAGACCTGTCGCTTGCCTCCATACCAAGCCGTCTCCCTTCGAATTGTAGTCGCTTCCGAGTGCCCCTGATGCCATTGACTGCTGCTTCCTTCTGCTCAGTTAGCAGCTCGCACTAGTTCCAGGGGAAGGCCGATGCTTGTCGACCAACACTTGGCGGTCGAATTGAGCAAAGCCTGCGCGAAGCGCCCGGCCTCACGCTCCTTCCCCACCAGGGTGGTCACCGATCATTTCGACCAATCGGATCTTGCGGAGGTTCGTGGGGACGTACTCACTGCGGAACATGCCTTTCTCCCCACCAGCCGGCACCTCACTGGCACGATAAACTGCTACCCGAGGCGCCCCAACTGGGTAACCCATCCATATCCCGTGGTTGCTGCAACTTGAGCCAGTTGCCGACCACTGCGAAGAAGAAGCCCCGAGAATGATCCTCTCGGGGCTTCTTCCTATGTCGGGACTGTTCTGTTTCCGGACCATCCCTGCGTCACGGCGTTGCCGCACGCCTTCGGTGACCGGACATCATTCACCTGCCGGTGCTGCTTCGGTCGATTCCTTCCAGACCGTATTGAGCACCTGACTGAAGGCCTCCGCCGGCTGGGCCCCCGACACCGCATACTTGCCGTTGAACACGAAGAACGGCACCCCGGAGATGCCCAGCTGCTGGGCCTGCGCGATATCGGTCTCCACGTCGTCGGCATAGGTTCCCGCCTGCAACGCAGCCACGGCCGCATCCCGGTCGAGGCCGACGTCACCGGCCAGATCGGCGAGCACGTCCACGTCGCCCAGGTCCAGCCCCTCGGTGAAATAGGCCCGGAACAAGCGCTGCACCATGGCGTGCTGCTTTCCCGCGTCCTTGGCGAAGTGGGACAGCTCGTGGGCCCGCCGCATGTTCGTGGCCAGGGCGTCGTCGAAGTGATAATCCAGGCCGATTCCGGCGCCCTGCTCGGTGATACGGGCGTTCATCGCCTCGGTCTGCTCACGGGGATATCCGCGCTCGTTCTCCAGCACATCGGAAAGGTCCCTCGTGACGCCCTCGGGAAGGTCGGGCATCAGCAGGAAGCTGTGATAGCGAATGTCCACCTGATCGGCCTGCGGGAAATCCTCCAGCGCCTTGCCCAGCAGGCCATCACCCAGATAGCAGAACGGGCACATGACGTCGCTCCAGACGTCCACGGCAATGCGGTCGTCGGCATGGTCAAACAATTGCGTGGTCATCAGTGGCAGGTCCCGTCGATATCGCAGACGCCACCGGCGTCCTGGCTTGGAAGCATGGTGAAGGCCGCCAGCCCCGTGGGCGCCGCCAGTGTCGTGGGGAGCGCTCGGGTCGCATCGCCGTCGACTGCCGTATCCGGGACCTTCGGGTCCTCCGCTGCCCGGCTGCCCACGTCGGGCGTCGAACGCGTGGTTCTTGACTCCATGTGGTGAGCGTAGGAGCGGCTGACGGCACGAACAAGGAGCCGCGGCGCCCACTTGTTCCGCCCACAGCGTTGCCCACCGCGACGCGATCCACGCTCGCGGCACTGGCCATGGATCCGGTCCAGCCCCGGTGATGTGACGCTGTGAAATAGGGCGGCAACATGACGCATCGTGGTCCGACCCGATGCCCTCTGGGCCCAGCGGATCAGCCGACGGTCTCGGCTCCGCGCAGGGTGGACACTGCCAGGCCTGCGGCCGCGGCGGCGAGCACGGCGACGAGTCCGACCAGGCCCACCCATCCCATGCCGACGAACACGATGCCCCCGAACCAGCCCATCACGCTGGAACCGGCGTAGTAGGCCACGTTGTACAGCGCGGGCGCCTGTGCCCCGCCGGCTGGCGCACGCACCCCGGCCCACCCCGAGGCGATGGCATGGGCCGCGAAGAACCCGGCGGTCAGCACCACCAGTCCCACGACGATCACCGGCAGCGCGGGAACCAGCGTGAGGCCGACTCCGAGGATGAAGACCGCGATCGCACCCAGCAGCACGCCCAGGCGGCCACGGCGTCCGGCCAGTCGCCCGGCCCGCTGGGACGACACCGTGCCGGCCAGATATGCCAGGAACAGCAGCGAGGTCACCGTGGTCGGCAGGCCGAAGGGTGCGGCGCGCAGCCTGAAGGCCAGGTAGTTGTAGACGGCCACGAAGCCGCCCATGAGCAGGAAGCCGACTGCATAGAGCGCAAGGAGTCCCGGCTCGAGCAGGGCGCGCAGCGCGGCCCGTCGGGTGCCGTGCCCCTTCCCTTCGGGCCTCCCGGGGGTGCGGACTGCAGGGACGATCACCATGAACACGGCGGTGGCCACGGCGGCGAACCCCAACACCGAGGCCATGCCGATCCGCCAGCCGAACCACTCCGCGATCGGGGCGGCCACCAGGCGTCCGGCAAGTCCACCGATCGAGGTGCCCGAGACATAGACGGCCGCGGCCCGGGCGGTGAACGCCGGACTCACCTGATCACCCAGGTACGCGATGGCCAGCACCGGAACCCCACCCAGCGCGAATCCCTCGGCCACGCGCAGCACCAGCACCGCGCCGAAGCCCGGCATGAGCAACCCGAGTGCCCCGCACAGGGTGGCGGCGGCCATGGCCGACTTCATCGCGGTCAGCCTGCCGATCCGGTCACCCAGCCAGGCCCAGGGCAGGGCGCCGGCGGCCAGTCCGATGGTTGCCGCCGAGATCAGCAGCGCGGAGTGGGCGGCGGTCACGTGCAGTCGCGCGCTGATCAGCGGCAGGATCCCCTGGGGCGAGTAGAGCTGGGCGAAGGTGGCCAGCCCGGCGCAGGTCAGTGCCACCACCACACGTCGGTATTCGCGCGATCCCGGCGCGTAGCCGGCCTGCGCCGAATCGGCTGTTGCTGCCTGTCGTGTCCTGGTCCTCACGCTCACAGGACGACGCTACGGCGCAGATCCACATAGCACCAATGCATAGCGTGGAGCCCTCCCATATCATTTCCGTATGGATGAGCCCCTGGACACCACAACCCTGCGCGAGGTGCTGGCCGACCTGCCCTTTCTGGTGGCGGTGGCAGATGAGGGCGGCATCACCGCCGCTGCGGAGGTGATGGGAGTGCCGCAGCCCAGCGTGAGCCGCGCCATGGCCAGGCTGTCCGACCGCATCGGTGCCCCGTTGCTGCGTCGCGACCGACGGGGCGTGGCCCTCACCGATGCCGGCACGACACTGCTCGACTACGCACGCAGCACCCGGACGGCGGCGCTGGCCGGGGTCACTGCCGTGCATCGCGAGCTCGAGCGCGCCGGGGCGAGCGTCACGATCGCCTTCCAGCACACCTTCGGACGCCGCGTGGTGCCGGCGCTGCTGCGGGCCCTGCTTGCCGACCGGCCGGACGCCCACGTTGACCTGCGCCAGGGCGCCCGGGAGAGCTGCATTGACCTGTTCGAGAAAGGTGTTGCCGACGCCATCCTCGTCTCACCGCCGCTGCCGCCCACCAAGCATGCCCATACCCTGCGCCTGTATGCCGAACCGTTGGTGCTGACGGTGGCTCCCGAGCACCGTCTCGCCGGGCGCGATCGCGTCCAGCTCTCGGAGCTGGCGGACGAGAGGTTGTTGGCCATGACTCCGGGCTATGGACTGCGCACGATCGTCGACGAGCTCCTGCGCGACGCCGGGATCAGCCGCACCTTCGCCTTCGAGGGTGAGGACATCCAGACGTTGCGCGGCCTGGCCTCGGCGGGCCTGGGCGTGGCCATCCTGCCGCCCGCCATCCAGCCCTCGGACGATGTGGTGGAGGTTCCGATCGACCATCCTGCGGCGCGTCGGGAGATCGGCGTTTCCTGGCATGGCGACGCCGCCCCCGCGGGGTCAGCAGCGGCGGCCCTGCAGGACTTGTTGGCGCGCGACCATCGCTGGGTCGACACACCGGGAGGTCACGGGAAGATCCCCAGTCCACGCACGAAGGCCTGAAGGTCGGCCGGGATGCCCGCGGCCGTCATCCTGGCCACCGAGAAGTTGTCGCTTGCGTCGCTGCCATACATGAGAACTGGGCGGGGCACGCAGTCGACCGTGTGGAAAATGTGCCACGACCCACTCCCGTAATACCTGTCTGGAAGCTTCAGCATCGTCCAACCGCCCTTGTCATACATGATTTCCTGATGCGCCGGCCCGCGTTCCGCGATCGGCTGTCGCCCGACGATCTGCCCCAGCTCAGCTCCGCTGTAGACCCGGCAGGCGGGTGTTGGCGTTGATACCGGGGCTGACGGGGCGGCTTCCGGGTGGCTCGTGACCTCCTGGGGCGTGGTCGTCAGGGTGGGTCGTGCCAGGGGGTTCAGCGACTGCTCGAGGGTGAAGGTGGGTCGATCGGGGGCAATCAGTTTGTATCCCCTGCCCACCGACCGCACCACCTCGGCCCGCCATGACTGCTGGGTGACCTGATTAACGATGTCGGCCGACGACGATCCTTCCCGGGTGTGGATCACCGCCTCATAGGTGAGCGATGAACCTGCCGGCGGGCCAGCGACGCTGTCGGCCGCCGGCGTCGCTGTGGCCGCGGCAACCGATTGGTCGGCTGCGGGCACCACGAGGGAGAACCGATAGCTGGCACCGTCAGCCAGCATCGTGTGCTGCCGCAGGAGGTTGCCGCCGGCAAAGCCGGCCACCGCGATGAGCACGATCAGCAGTCCGGCAAGTAACTTCTTCATGGTTCTCCCGTTTTGTCATGCGCGTCGAACGCTGTCGCCGGCCCTGTGAGCCGCGCCGCCTGCCTCACCGGGGTCCCCCTCGGTTTGGCCCGGTCAAGCCCCGCTGGTGACCCACGCCTTGGTGACGGCCTCGCTGCGCTTCACTGCGGGCGCTTCGGAGGTGACAGTGCCGACCAGCACGCGCCAGGTCCCCTGACTCGTGTCGATGTGTGGCGACGCGTCCGTTGGGCTCCAGAGCACGTTGTCACCACTTTGCCGGCACGGCCCGGCCGCGCAGAGAAATATAGGGGAGTAGTTATCAGAACTGATATCAAGCGCGCCGTCCGCCTTCGCCCGGTACTGAGATCCGTCATCGGTTTCAATCCAGATGGGCTCTGAACCCGAAGCCGATCCACCGGTCGCGACTGCAACATTCTTGTACCGGATAAAGGTCCGGGGTTGCGCGTCGACACACAGGATGTTCACGCTGCCGGCGCCCGTGGAGGGCTCGAGCCAGCAGGCCTCCGCGCCCGTGACAAGGGCGGGCGAGCAGTCGAACGACTCAAGGATTGAGCCACTGGTCGTGCACTCGAGGGCGCTGGCCGCTGACGGGTCACCGCTGCGAACAGTGACTCCCGGATCGAGCTGCCCGTTTGCAAGGAGTGGGGAAGCCGAGAGGATCTGGGTGCGCGCCACGGACGATGGAGACGGCGCGGCGGTGGGGCCCTGACTCGGCGAAGCGGGGGCGCTCGGGGCCGATGTCGCCGGATGTTGCGCCTGCAGGCTCTTGTCCTTGGCGGCGATCTCGTCGGCCGATGTGCTGAGGGACGCCGAACCGAAGGGGTTGGCGCTCTGCTTGATCGTGAAGCTTGGCATGTCGGGGGCGGTGAGCGTATAGCCGCTACCGGAGCTGCGCGCGATGTGCGCTTGCCAGCCCTGTCCGGTGGTCTGGTTGGTGACCTGGGCCACGGTCGACTTGTCCACGTGGGCGATCACGGCCTCGTAGCTGACATCAATGGTCGCTGAGTTGCCGGCGCCGGTCGACGCACTGGGCGACGAGCCGCCTGCAGGCGTGGCCGAGGCTGAGGCCGCCGGGTTCACGGTTGTGCTGAACCTGTACGACGCACCCTCTGCGAGCATGCGTGCATTGCGAAAGGCGTTGCCGGCTAGGCCTCCGGCGATGATCAGGAGCAGCGCCAACACGACGATGAGGACTCGTTTCATCACACCCACCCCCACAGGTATCCCGCGAAGAAGCTGACGGAGAAGAGGAGCACTGCACCCACCACCAGCAGGACGACTGCCCACGGCGTGACGGCCGCGGAACCGGCGGTTGCTTGCGGCGCACTGCCGGGAGCGGTGACCACGGCGGGCGCCTCCGCCCCATAGCCCTGGGCGGGCTGCCACAGGGGTTGGTTCCCCGGGGGCGTCGGCGAGGTGGGAGGCATGGTCGCCTCCGATGTCAGCGGGGCCACCGGCGTCCCACATTGCTGGCAGACGGTGGCGCCGGTGGGAAGAGGAGCACCGCAATTTCCGCAATAGAGCTGCATGACATGTTCCCTATCTGGTGCGCCGAGCAGGCAGAAACAGATGCTGGGCAGCAAGGGCAGGAACTCGCCTTGAATCGCTCATCTGCATTCGTCGCGCGGTCAGCGGTCCGCGCGTTCCTCTCGGGTGGGGGTGAGGAAGATCGAGAGAATAATATCGGAACTCATGGGTTCCTGTGGTCGGGGTCGGGACTCGTCCTTCCCCGTCGGCCCCACCGAGCCGACGGTACGTCTCCGCGCCATGTGAACGACTCGAGCCAATGGCATGCCCGTCTGCGGCGAACGCGGGGCCCGCAGAGTCTTCTGTCCCGTCTAGGCGACCAAGTGACGTTTGATTCCGACAACCTCGTCACGCAACGTCTGTAGCTCTGGTCGGTCACCGGTCACTCGAAGGATCTGCCGTCACAGGCCTTGGACGGACAGCCACACCCAAGCCCCGAGGTCACGCCAACCCGACAGCAACGAGTTCCCTCAGCCGCCAAATGACCCTCCCAGTTGACTCGCATTCCGCTAGGGCGGCTCAGCCGTGACGGATATCAGGGCACCAACTCCATCGGATGAGCAGTCGGCGGGACCACACAAGCATCCCGCCCGGACAGGGACGGACTGTCGTCGGCAGGTGACGTCTTATAGGACTGATGGCAGGCCAGCCCGTCGATTCGACCACGAATTGCCCTCACGCTTCGTCTCATGCTCCGGAGAGCCTTGCGTTCACGTCATCTCCCGACCATCCCATGGGGGGACTAGGAACATGCCAAAATGGCTTGGAATACATGTGCTTTCCATTGGTCAACTCCACGTCAGCACGAAACATGTAGCCCACCATGGTGGAGTAGTCGAACGGTGGGACGCTCAGTGAAACCGCCCACGCTTCGCTAGTTCCCGACGCAAGGTTCACGGGATCCCCGAAGCCGGTTGGTGGCAAACCAGCTCTAGACAGTGTCGGAATGTCATTCACCGAACCCATGGCGGGTTCTTGAGTTGATTCGGAGGACTCCCCCACGAGCTCAAAGCCGAGCCGGGCGATCGCGATGGGAGCACCCTCGGTGGTTACGGTGACTGTCACGTAGGACCGAGTCGAAACGCTCTTCCCATCCCCCGCCGGAATCCCAACTGACTGTGACTGACAAGTGACATATTTCCGACGGCGATTCGTCCACCACTCCGCCAACCTCACCACAGCAAGAACGATCGAAATGATTAAGACCGCGAGCCCTATCCAGTTCACGGCGAGCGACGCACCCACTAGCTTTCCCCCTCACCCCAGGTTCCCGAACCAGATGTTGTTCCAGCCACCGGGGCCCGCGTCCCAGTAGCCATAGCTCAGACGTTGAACCGGAACTCCACCGCGTTCCGGCACATAGGTACATCTGAACACGGGGTTCACGTGCGCCCTCTCCCCACGGTCAGTGCTCGCTACTGATCAGGGGACACAGGCTCACCCTCGACGTGGGTCAGCCTGCTGGACGCCACGAAGGCGGTAGCGCGCCATCACGGCGGCAGGGAACCCGGCTGAGACGCCACATACTAGGGATCTGAAGAGGGCTCGACCATGCCAGCGGTCGGCCCCTATTCCTTCGCGAGCACGGCGTTATCCGTCAGGCAGAAGTCATCGTTGATCTTGATGACCAGCGCAACGAGTAGGCGGAGCGCTGTTAGATACGTGTGGCGGTGAACGCGGTCGTCGTCACCGTCTGCCTGTGATCCATGGAGGTAGCGGTTGCGCAGGCTAGGTCCGTTGCTGAACTCCTTATCGTTAAGGAAGTAGTTGAAGTAGCTGACCTCCGCGGCGCTGAGCAGCGTTGATCGATGCGCCAGCCATCCGGCGCTCACCATCTCGTCAATGGCTTTCTGGCCGGCCGCCGAGTGATGGAGACAGCTCGTCACCTCGCACTCCCAGAGTTCCTTGAGCACATGCAATTGTGGCGCGCTTGCAAACGCAATTCGGTCACGATCTCCGGTCAGGATGCCCTTCTCGACCAGGAAGTCGATGTTGCGCTGTTGGTACTCGTGGAACTGGTCGTAGGCGATGTCATTGGCGATGACCAAGTGGAGGAAGCTCTCTGCCTCCAGATCGCTGCTGATGTGCACCAATCCGGATTGGTCCGAGAAGAGCAGGTGCTGAATTCCTTGGATGTCTGCGTTGTTGGCAACGTAGGCGTACTTATCCACAACCTGACTCGGGATGTCGCCGTAGGAAAGCTGCCCCGATGTGATTGTCAGCAGCTCCGGGTCAACCTCGCCGTAGTCGACATGCAGCGTGAACTGCTTGAGGACGCTCTCCATCTCTGAGAACAGATGGCGGCTCTTCTCAAGGTAGGTAGCGGTCGGGCTGGAGGCGCGGTACTTCAGCCCCTTGGCACCGAACTCCTGCTCAAGGTAGTCCGTGAAGAACCAAGCGATGACCAACTCGAGCTCTATACCTTCGGAGCTGAGGAAGCGCTCGTACATCAAGGTCTGGAGCAAGGACGCCTGGTCCTGGAGCCTGAACGCCGCCCCCGTCCGGTAGTCGCCCTTGCCCGGCGTACCCATGAACCGCTCGAAGACGCCAAGTTGCGCTCCGTAGGAAGGGAGTTCCAGGAGCATGTGGTCGTTGGCGAACTGGAACAGGTGAACGAAGTTATTCAGGATAGTCGGGTAGTCGAGGTTCTCCGTGAGCCAGGTTCGACTGTAGGAGTACTTGCCAACCATGCCGTCCAAAGACTTGACGACCTCTTCGACCTGATCGGCCGAGATGCCCACTTCGCAGCCGGTCTTGATCCCCTCCGTGGACTCGAACATCTTCTTCGTGAGCGCATCTGCCTTGCGACGAGCCTTTAGCTTCAGTCGTGCATCGACGCCGGTGTTCTTGTCAGCTCGTGCGGATGCGATCAGCTTGACGAAGTTGAGGTTGGGCTCTTCCTCATCGAGGTAGCGGTCAAACAGGCCACGCTGATCCGCGGGAGTGAAGCTCTTCGGAAGATGGATTGGATCCCGCCCCTCGGACTGGAGGAACTTCCGCGCAAGCAGCTCAGCATTGCGCGGCCCAGCGAGTAGCAGGGCCCGAATCTCCTGGTCGTAGGCACGCACGAGTGCCTGGCATGAGAGCAGATCGTGCGGGTGGAAACTCTGCTCTTGAAGTGCAGCAAGCACGATCGAGTCAGTGCAGCGCTCGAAGACCTTGTTCTTTCCGAGGAGGTCGAGGACGTCTGTGCGGTACTGAAAGTCAACGTCCTGAACGAGCGTTGAGAAGGTGGCGTCAGTCACTTTGCCGAAAAACCTGCCGATGACTTTCCGGATCTCGGGGCCGTGCGCCAGAGGCGCGTCTCGCTCTGCTTCGGCCAGGTCCTTCGGGAGAACTTTGTGTTCTAGGAACAACGCGAGATGATGCAACTCAACGATGTCGTTTATGCCTTGATCGCCACGAGTAGCATCGAATTCACGGACGAGCTCTAGGAGGCGGTCGGCCTGCCAGAAGGTTCCGTAGTCGCTGAGGCCGAAGAACTTCAGTCTCTTCTCTGGTCCGCTTTCCGACACTCGAATCTCCCTCCCGGTAGGCGTCACTCTATACAGTTCGGGGGCGCCTAGTGGCACGAATTTGAAGTTGTTGCCTGATCGTGCAGCAGTCCCCTTGGGCGGAGCCGTCGTCCACGTCGATCGTTGCGCCGGCTCCTCGTTCTGTCGTGGAAGCGAGCCGAACTAGCGGCGCATCACCCCGAGGCGGACACGACCTACGTCTCCATGGGCATAATCCCGCGCCCCATCGGGCTCCTCCCCACCGCGGAGCGGCGCACGACGGACGATGCACAACTACGCGGGTAGGTCCCTTGCAAAAGCGCCGGGCACTAGTCCTGACTCAACACTCGACAAGAATCATCAACGAATCTCACTAGTTATTGATGGGCCTACCCTGGTTTTTCGGACACTTGATGTGGCGGGGCCTGGTGGCCCTGGGGGAAGGTGTTGTCATGAGCACGGGGAACGAGAAGACGCGGAGGCAGCGTCGCAAGTTCACGGCACAGTACCGCCATGAGGCGGCGAGGATGGTGATCGACTCGGGTCGCACGATCGCCGAGGTCGCCCAGGAACTGGGGCTGGGTCCCCAACTGTTGGGCAGGTGGGTGAAGGCAGAGAAGGAGACCATGACGCCGAGCACGTTGAGTCCGGATGAACGCGAGGAGTTGAAGCGGCTCCGCAAGGAGAACGCGGACCTGCGGATGGACAACGAGTTCTTGGGAAAAGCAGCGGCCTTCTTCGCTGCGAAGCATCAGTGAGTGAGAAGTACACGCTGATGCAGGCGGAGAAGGCTCGGTACCCGATTGCCCGGATGGCCCGCCTGTTGAAAGTGTCCACTTCCGGGTACTACGCGTGGGTTGCGGCCCAGCAGCGGGATGGGGATCATCTTCTCCCCAGCCTCCGGGCGCGTCGGCGCCTGGATGAGGCGGTGCGCCGCATATGGGTGGACTCCCGAAGCACGTACGGGTACCTGCGTGTGTGCGCCCAGCTTCGCCGTGAGGGGGTGGTGGTGGATCGTAAGACGGTGGCGGCCTTGATGCGCCGTCAGGGCCTTGCGGGCATCAGCCCGCGCCGGTTCCGTCCGGTGACGACGATACCGGGGACGCGCACGCATTCGATCCCTGACCGGGTCAAGCGACACTGGGACACGGGGCAGGTGGATCGCGTGTGGGTCACCGGCATCACCTACCTGAGGACGCGGGCCGGGTGGGTGTACCTGTGCGCCATCAAGGACGCTTGCTCCCGGAAGGTCATCGCAACCGCCATGTCGACGACCATGACGACGGACCTCGTGGAGGAGGCGTTGCGTTCGGGCTCGCATTCTTCGCCCGAACGCGCCCAGGAAAGTGATCATCCATTCCGACCGTGGCACGCAAGGTGAATTCAACTGGTCGTCGCAACACCTTGACCGTGGAGGTGTTCAGCTGTGGCGACGAGGGACTGGGCCGCGAAGACGAGCGATGTGCCCGAGGGTGCGCGTCGGCAATGGCGTGCGGATCGGGCGTTGCGTCCGCCGATGCGTTCGCCCGGGCGGCCTGAGCCCTCGCGGGCGGTGCAGCGGCAGTTCTGGCGTCTGATCGCGACGGGCATCACCTCAGCCGAAGCGGCTCTGAAGGTGGGCGTGTCTGTGCCGGTCGGGTCCCGTTGGTTTCGCCACGCTGGCGGCATGCCACCGATCTCACTTGCCGAGCCCAGCGGCCGTTACCTGTCCTTCGAGGAGCGTGAGGAGATCGCGCTCCTGCGCGCCAAGCAGGTCGGCGTGCGTGAGATCGCGCGCAGGATCGGCCGCGACCCGGGAACGATCTCCCGCGAACTGCGCCGCAACGCGGCCACGCGCAGCGGGAAGCAGGAGTACCGGGCGTTGGTAGCGCAATGGAAGGCTCAGCAGACAGCGAAGCGCCCGAAGACGGCGAAGCTCGCGACCAACGACCGGTTGCGTGAGTACGTTCAGGAGCGCCTCGCCGGAAACGTCTGTCGGCCTGACGGCAGCATCGTCGTGGGGCCGGAACCGCCGGCATGGAAGGGGCTGAACAAACCTCACCGGCAGGACCGGCGGTGGGCGACCGCGTGGAGCCCGGAGCAGATCTCGCACCGGCTGAAGGTCGACTTCCCGGATGATGAATCCATGCGCATCAGCCACGAGGCGATCTACCAGTCGCTGTTCATTGAGGGCCGTGGTGCGCTCAAACGCGAGCTCGTCACGTGCCTGCGCACCGGCCGCGCCCTCCGGCAGCCGCGGGCTCGAGCACAGAACCGCCCGCAAGGTCACGTCACCGCCGATGTCGTGTTCTCCGAACGGCCCGCAGCAGCCGCGGACCGCGCCGTGCCCGGGCATTGGGAGGGCGACTTGATCATCGGCACGGGCCGGTCCGCGATCGGCACTCTCGTCGAACGCAAGAGCCGGTCGACCCTGCTGGTGCACCTGCCGAGGCTGGACGGGTGGGGCGAGGCGCCGCCGATCAAGAACGGGCCCGCGTTGGGCGGCTACGGCGCAGTCGCGATGAACGCCGCGCTCATCGCGTCGATGATGAAGCTCCCCGAACAGCTCCGCAAGACGCTCACCTGGGACCGCGGCAAAGAACTCTCCGCGCACGCCCAGTTCGCGCTCGAGACGGGCACGAAGGTGTTCTTCGCCGACCCCCACTCGCCCTGGCAGAGGCCGACGAACGAGAACACCAACGGGTTGCTGCGGCAATACTTCCCGAAGGGCACCGACCTCTCACGATGGTCCGCTGAAGACCTCGAAGCAGTCGCCCTCGCACTGAACAACCGACCCCGCAAGAGCCTCGACTGGAAGACCCCCGCCGAAGTATTCCAGGAGCAGTTACACTCGCTCCAACAACCCGGTGTTGCAACGACCGGTTGAACCCAGGCAATTCACCTCCGAGCAGATGTATGAGTGCTGCCGGGAACTCCACCTCGACCAGTCAATGGGACGCACCGGGGTGTGCTGGGACAATGCGATGATCGAATCCCAGTGGTCCGTGTTGAAGGCTGAGTTCTACGACCGCTACGAGTGGGACACCCCCCAGCAGGCCATTCAGGGCGTGGAGGAGTGGATCTACGACTTCTACAACACGAAGCGCCTCAACTCAGCGATCGGCTACCAGACCCCAGTCGAGTTCGAAGCCCAACACGCGGCAGCCCTGACACGGGCCGCCTGAACCAATCCAACCGTCCGAAACTTGCGGGTAACCCCAGGACCCGTTCCATGTGGTGGCGTTGGCCGGGGACAAGATGAACCAGACCCGGCAACGAGTGCAGCGGGAACTCACCGGCGGCCGGGGCCGCCGCGACGACCCGCTCTACAAGGCCCGCCGCCTCCTCCACACCGGTATCGGTCTGCTCACCGAAAGGCAGAACACTCATCTGGATGCGCTGTTCGCCACCGATGACCACGCCGAGGTCGAGATCACCTGGAGCGTCTACCAGAACATCATCGCCGCCTACCGCAACCCCGACCGGACCGCAGGGAGGACGGCGTTGTCGAGGCTGATCGACGCGATCAAGACCGGCGTCCCGAAAGGGCTGGAGGAACTGGCCCAGCTGGGGCGGACCCTCCACAAGCGCCGCTCAGACATCCTGGCGTTCTTCGACCATCCGGGCACCTCGAACGGTCCAACGGAAGCGATCAACGGCCGTCTCGAGCACCTCCGCGGCATCGCGCTCGGGTTCCGGAACCTGGCCAACTACCGACTCAGGTCACTCCTCGAAGCCGGCGGCTTCAGACCCCTGCTCCACTCATTTCTGTGAAGAGCCCGATTCAATATCGCGATTGCGAGAGCCAGCGACCCGGCGGCGGCCCCGACGCGCAGCTTCCTTACCCGCGGGACCACGCCAGCCAAACCAATCAGTTAGACAGGACCTGTTTGATCAGCGAAGCGATATCATCGCGGTGCACCTGATCGCGGAACGTCACATCGATATCTTCCGAGCTCATCGCCTCGAAGAACCGTTGCGCCGCCGTCATCCTGAGCTTCTCGCTCTCGCGGAGGTCGGAGCGCTTCTTGACGTCCTTCGTCTCGATGATGAAGTTTAGGGACAGACCGCCGTCCTCGCGTTTGAGCACGTACATGAAGTCCGGGCTCGTGGTTCCGCCGAAGTACATGGGGACCTTGATCGATCGGCGCGGGATCTTCCCGAAGACGATGACCGCGTCGAGCTTGGAGTCGCGGATCGTGTCATGCTCCTTCGGTGAGTCATACACAAACGCGTCGTACAGGAACTTGTCCGGAACGATAGCCTTTTCGTCGCGGAAGACGCCGATGTTGCCCTGCGTGATGCTCTCGAGCGGGGCACCATCTGCATCGGTGAGTTCCGTGCCGAGTACGAGCCCCTCGATCTTCGAGTACGTGAACCGCTCGAGGTAGTTACGCTCCATCCACTCCGTGAACCCAGCAACAAACTCATGCAGGGTCGCCTTGTTGAAGAAGTCGGCGGGGAGGCTCTTCTTCGCGTCGAGGCGGACGAGCCCCGCGTGGACACGATCGATCGGCAGTCCCGTCTGAGCACGGACACGCTTCAGCCAGTCGCCGTACGGCATCGTCTCGGTTGCGTTGAAGACCTTCTTCGTCTCCGTCCGAACCTCCAGGGACGAGCCCTCGTCAGCCTGCACGACGACATCTTGCGCGAATCGACCGAACTCCTGCCGGTAGATATCAGCGCCCAGCACCTCGTCGATGCACTCATCGATCTCGCCGGCCGCGAGCTCGTCGAGGCGGAGGTAGTACTTGGCGTTCAGCGTCTCCCAGAGGTCCTTGAGCGCGGAGTACCGCTCGGAGCGAATGCCGACCTTAACCTTCTGATTTCCCTTCACCACCTTGTCAGGCTTCAGGCCCGTCTTGTTGAACGCGGGGTAGGCAGCGAACAGGTCATCTTCGCGCCCCGGTACGACGTTCTTGTCGGGATCGACGAGCCCCTGCTGCAGGAGCTCGATGAAGAGTTCCGTCTCCGTCTTGCCGAGCTCGTCGGCGACCTTGGGCAGTAGCTCCTTCACCTTGGCTGGGCCCACGGCGACGTCGGAGTTGATCTCGTCGACGAGAGACTCGGCGAACTTTTGCTCCGTGTAGTCGATGAGGTAGGTGAGGTAGAACTGCTCGCCCGCGAGACGAGTGCCCTTCGCGTCCACGGGCAACCGGAGGCCACGGCCCACCTCCTGGAGCTTCGAGATCTCCGACCCGGACGACCGGAGCTTGACGATCTGGAACACGTTCGGGTTGTCCCAGCCCTCACGGAGCGTCCACTTCGAGAACAGGAATCGACGAGTGTTCGGCGCACCGTTCGCCGTCTCGAAGGACAGCATCGCCTCCTTGTTGCGGAGGATGTCGTCGACCTCTCGCTGGATGGCCTCGTCGGTTGTGGAGTTGTCCGCGGAGAAGTATCCACCGTTCGCCGCCTCGACGTCAGCGAGCGACGCCCGCAGGTAGGCGACATACTCCTTCGCGACGGGCGAGGAGTCGCCCTCGCGCTTCTCGATCTCCGCGGTGAGCCGTGCAGCGAGGAGCTCCTCGAAGCGCTGCCTGAGGTGCCCTTTCGAACCGTCGCTGCCGCGATAGGACTCGATCGAGTCGATGAAGAACAGGGTGAGCGTCTTGACCCTGGACGAGCGGCGGAAGTTCTCCCACTCGGTCTCGAAGTGGTTGTCGAGTGCCTGCCGCATCATCAGGCTCTGATAGGTGTCGGAGTAGACCCGGGCCGAGAGGATGTCCCCTGTCCCCAGCGCCTGACCGTTGGACAGCGTGACGCCGGACTTGATCGTCGGGTTGTCGGTCCTACCGATCCCCTCGATTGTGATGCCCGCGAATGCGCGGTCCGCAATGCCGAGGGACTCCCCCATATCGAAGGTGAGGGACTTCCCCGTGCCGATGTTCTGGAACGTCGCCTGCTTCGGCTTGCGCGCAGAGACGCTCGTGAGTTTCAGGCGCGTCGTATCGCTGCTGCTGTCCTGTGGGTACTGGACCTGGACGCCCTTGACCAACTGCTCGTTAAACGACTCGACGGCACCGAGGTTGAACACGAGGTTGTTGTAGTCGGTCTTCCCCGTCTTGCCGAGCTCCGGGAACGTCGCGCCGAAGCGGAAGACCGCCAAGGGCCGGATCTCGTCGATGAGCGTCTGATACGCCTTGTTGTCGCGTCGGAAGCGATGCGGCTCATCCATAATGACGATGGGGCGAGTCCCACGAAGCGCCTCGTAGGGGACACTGGTCGTGCCGAGCACCGTCTGGTCGTAGTCGAACGCCATCGTCTTCTTCGACTGCAGCATGCCGTCGGTCATGAGGAGAGCGGAGATCCGACCAGGCGAGAGCCGCGAGCCGTGCACGAAGTTGACAACCGAGTTCGGCATCATCTTCCGCCCCTTCGATCGCTTCTGCGGATCGAGGACATCGAGGCGCAGCTCCATCTGCGGGCCGTACGCATCAGCGAAGTACTGGCGTGCGTAGTCCGACCGGATGAACGCCTTCGCGCCTTCCTTGATCGGTGTCGAGGGCACGAGAAGGATAAACTTCGTGAAGCCGTAGAGGCGGTTCAGTTCGTACATGAGCTGCGTGTAGACCAGCGTTTTGCCGGTGCCGGTCTCCATCTTGGCGTCGACCCCGAGAACACCGTCATCTACGTGTCCCCGCCATGGACGAGGGATCGCAGCAATCCCGTCCACAACACCCGACTGGATCGCGTTGATGTTCTCGCGAAGCTGAGGATCCGCCGGGTCAAAGGCGATGTTCGCCGCGGGCGGGGTACTGGTGTCGAACTCCACGTCCCTGAAGACGCGGGTCAGCGCATTCAGCGCACGCTGCTGATGTTCCAGAGTCTGAAGTCGGATCTGCATGGGTCAGTACCGCTCGATCACCGAGACGGTCTGCCCCGACCGAAGCGACGTGAGATTCTGCTTCAGCTCGTGCATGACCGAGAACGGCACCGAGTACCCGAAGACGACGAGACGCTTCAGATCGAGCTCACCGGCCTCGAGCTTGGCCACGAGCGCCATCACGTCGTCGCTGTCGAGTCCCGACTCGATGACGTAAGCGGAGTCCTCGCAAACCTTCAGCTTGTAGTCATCGAGCCCCACGTCGTTCACCTCAGGCGTCAGGCCGAAACCGTCCTGAACGAGCCAAGTAGAAAGCGCGACCTGGTCTCCCGGCGTCCCGTGGGACGCAAACTTCGACACGAAATCGCCAGCAAACATCACGCCGTCCTCATTAGGATCGAAGGCCTGAAGCTGATCGAGCGTCTTCTCACTCGGCTTCTCGAGACGGAATAGACGGAAGCCGTAGTCGATCGTAGCGTTCGACTGATTCTGAATCTGTTCCGCTGAAGCCTGGATCCGCATCCGGCCAAGCTGGTCGATGGTATCGAATCCTGCCGTCGCCGCTTTCGTGCCGGGCGCTACCTTCTCCGGCCACTGGACTGCAATGTGGCGACGTGTCCC
Organism: Propionibacterium freudenreichii subsp. freudenreichii; assembly: GCF_000940845.1. Classification (NCBI taxonomy): domain Bacteria; kingdom Bacillati; phylum Actinomycetota; class Actinomycetes; order Propionibacteriales; family Propionibacteriaceae; genus Propionibacterium; species Propionibacterium freudenreichii. The sequence goes on from NZ_CP010341.1 coordinate 1,812,411, forward strand.
CGCGTCCTCAGCATTCAACTGCATCACCGCATGAGCGGTCGTTGCCGACCCTGAGAAAAAGTCGAGAACCAGCGCGTCGTCGGGCGCGAACGAAACCAAGTACTTAATCAACGGGACAGGCTTCGGATATGGGAAGGGGCAACCCATCTCGGCAAGCGCGTTTCCCGCTGTCTCGACCGTCCCCAGATTCATGAGCACGGTCAGAATGTGCTGTTGGTCCGCACGCCGGATCTTGACGTTGTCGATGGCTCCCGTGTTCGTGAGTTCGAAGACCGTGTCCTGCCCCTTGGAATCAACAACCGGGGCATACTCGCCAGCAATGAAGCTCCGCAGCAAAGCGGCTCTTCACGATTGAGGGTGTAGTTGGGGTCTGAATCCTCCGGCCTCGAGGAGACTGCGGGCAATGTAGTTCGTCAGGTTTCGGAAGCCCAAGGCTGAGCCGCGCAGGTGTTCCAGTCGGCCATTGAGGGCTTCTGTCGGGCCGTTGGAGGTGTGGGGGCGCTCGAAGTAGGCCAGGACGTCTGTGGCGCGCCGCTTGAGGGTGCGCCCCAGGGTGATGATCTCAGCGAGGGCGGCGGGAACGCCGCGGCTGATGACCTCGATGACGTGGGCCAGCTGGGCTCGCCCGGCCTTGGGGTCGGGATCGCGGTAGGCGGCCACGATCTTCTGGTAGATGCCCCAGGTGGCTTCCACCCCGACGTGAGCGTCCTGGGCGAAGACGCCCTCCAGGCGGGTGCGTTGCTTGTCTGTGAGGAGATCCATCCCGGTGTGCAGGGTCTTGCGCACCCCGTACAGGGGATCCCCGGACCGGCCTCGATGTCCGGTGGTGTCTTGCTGGACGCGCTGGCGGCAGTGGTCCAGGGCATCGCCGGCGAGCTGGACGACGTGGAAGGGATCCATGACCTCCACCGCGTCGGGGAGTTCTTCCTTCGCTGCGGTCTTGAACCCGGTGAAGCCGTCCATGGCGACCACCTCAATCCGGTCGCGCCACGCAGGGTCTTGCTGGCTGAGCCACTCCTTGAAGGCCTTCTTGGAGCGGCCCTCCACCATGTCCAACAACCTGGCAGGACCCCTTCCCTCGCGCAGCGGGGTGAGGTCGATGATCACGGTGACGAACTTGTCGCCCCTGCGCGTGTGCCGCCACACGTGCTCGTCCACCCCGATCGTGGTCACACCCTCGAAGCGATGCTCATCGTTGATGAGGACCCTGCGTCCCTCCTCCAGGACGGAGGTGTTGGCGCAGTCCCAGGACACGCCCAGACCCTCAGCGACCCGGGCGACGGTGAGGTGTTGGACGACGATGCCCGCCACGGGCCCAACGCAGTCCGCCCCGGGACAGTTTCGAGCGCGGCTGGGCCGCCCCAGTGGTGTCCTGCCTCCACACACGCCCACACCCCGAACAGCGGTAGCGACGCACTCGCACCACCAGTGTCACCGGTCTCCAGCCCGAGGGCTCGTGGGCGAGGCGACGGACCACGGTGTCGCGGGGGATCCCTTCGCACCCACACTCGCGACACCACCGGTCATCGTCCACCACCCGGCAGGCCACCTCGCAGCGATCCGGGAGGACTCTCTGGCCCACCACCACGAGGCCGAGGTCATCCAGGCGGGCGAACGTGGTCAGATCGGGGGCAGCAAAGGTAGCGTGGGACACGTCGGGGTCTTTCAGATGGGCAGCGTAGGAACTCCCATCATCGGAAGACCCCGACCCTCACACCCACCCCGACACGCCAGCCAGACTCAACCCCCCGCTACACCCCGGATCGCGAAGAGCCAGCAAAGCACCGTTGGCCCAGCCGGTCCGTGCCGTCACTCGGTTGATGAGCTTTCCTCCCGCGATAACCAAGTCCACGTCGTAGTTGGGAAACTTGTCGGTTCTCGCGGGGATAATCCCTTCGTCGAAGCCAGCTGGAAACCCGGGTTCCAGGACGATCTCGGAGACAGGGTTCTTGGGACCATTCTTGACGACCGAGTTGCGGATCTCGTCGTTGAACAGCTTGCTCTCGTCGGACAGGTTCGGGTCCTTGACTCCGGCGATGAACATGTCTGGCACACGCTTCGCATACATGTGCACGTACTCGTGATTGATCTTGACTGTCGCCTGGTTGTCAAGATTCCCATCGGTCCGCCACGCGAAACTCGCGACGAAATTCTGTTCGCCGAACACCTCATCGCACAGCGCCTTGAGATTCGCCTGCTCGTTGTCATCGATGCTGATGAAGATGATGCCGTCGTCAGCGAGCAATTCTTTCGCAAGCTCGAGTCGGGGATACATGAAGGTAAGCCACGCCGAATGCGACGACTTGCCTTGGAGCGCCATCACCCGCTCGGCCTCGTCCTCGTCAAGACCCACCTTTTCGACCAGGTCCTTCGCCGTGAAGCCGAAGTCGTCGACGTAGACGAACCCATCGGAACCCGTGTTGTACGGCGGATCGATGTAGATGCACTTGACCTGGCCCGCGTACGACCCCAGTAGGTGCTTGAGCGCATCCAAGTTGTCACCGACGATGTACAGATTTTCCGACTCAGCGTTCGCCGCCTCAGCGTTGTGCTCGAGGTCAGGGACCATGACCGTCTCGGTCCGCGTCGAGGTCAGGTACTTGGCGTAGGACTTCCCGAGGAACTTGAGCTCGTAGCCTTCCCTCGTCATCGAAACGTCCGCGGAACTCAGCGCCTCCTGAAGGCGGTCGAGCCTGAAGCCGCCATCCTTGTCGAAGTACTCCGGCAAGACCGAGCGGAGGCGTGCCAGCTCAAAGTCGTTCGGCTTCGTGGTCTCGTTCGCTTCGTGCGCGTCCCTGATCACTTCTTACCCCCAGACGTAATTCCCGTACGGAACTCCACCACGATTCGATCGCTCATAGTCCGAAATACTCCTTAAATCTCTGCCACAAGCTGCGATCTTCAGCACCTTCGCCGTGAGGCGCTGCCTGAACGAACTGCACGAAATAGGGCGTGCCGAGTATCACTCGACTCACGAAAGCTTCGCGGTTGGTCGACGCCGGCCCCCAGTTGAGGTAACTAACTTCAGCACCATCACCGGAGGTCGGGCAGTCGTGTACATCCAGACACATGAACGCAATTTCAACGTTCTGCTCACGAGAGTCGCTTAGAAGGTTTCTCGCCGCCAGGGCATAGTAGGGATCTCGCAACCAGCGTTCGTCACTATCCTCGCGCTCCTCCCCCAGCATCTTCGCTCTGAGGAGTTCGAACAGGTGCTCCGTTTGCGATCCACCCCGCCAGTCGGAAACGCTCCCGCCAAGCACCGTCTTAAGCTGACCTTCTGCCGTGCCGCTGAGCACCACCCAAGTTACGGATTGCGCTTCGTGCACGGGAAGGGTGTCTGGGATCTCAATCAGCCAAAGCCCAAGCCTGGGCGCATCCTCGAGCTCGTGCGGTTCTCTGAAATCATCATGGGTTCGGATGGCGAAACGGGTTGCTCCTCGGAAGTGATAATCGCGCCCCGGCTCGAACGCGGCACCGCGTTGAGCCGCAAGTGAGTGCGCTGTCACGTCGGCGAGAACCTCGGGCGCGACCGCGAGGAGCTGACTACGATCGGTGCGGTCGGATACTACGTTCGACTTCACTCCAGCTTCAAGAGCCCCGCTCACGATGAGACCACCCACGACACCAGCTGGAGAGACAGCGCCGACCCCTTTGGTCTTCGTGCTCGCGCTGTACGAGTGATCGGCGATCGTGTGCCTACCAGCGATTAGCGCATCGGCAACCTTGTTTAGCCCTACGTAAAAAGCTCGCGACTGATCAAAGGACGGAGCACCCTCCATGTCGAGTCTCATTTCTTCCCCCCAGAGGGTATTCCGCTACAGAACTCCACCGCTTCACGCTTCGTCATCAGGATTACTCAGCCCCCCGGCCTCGGTTCCGATGGACCGGTCCGAGTGCGCAAGCCTAAGTTGTCCGTCGACGAACTGAGCGATTCGTCGATCGAATCGCTCACCGTGCTTGACCTCACGTCCACCAAAATAGTCTCCGGACTTGTCTCGCCAGACGAAGGCTTCTGAGAGTCCGTTCTGATAGATCTTCAACAACTGCGGGACGCCGCCGACTGTGCGGACATCGGCGTTATCAATCAGCCGCTGAAGCACCTGGAGGGGTTCCCAGTCGAGATTCGCCCTCCGCGCCTGCTCGGCTGCCTCCGGATGACCACTGAGCGGACGCGGTGCATTCTTCTCGTTGAGAATCTGGTAAAGATTCGCCCTAGCTTCCTGGCTAGCGTCACCTGCGAAATAAACCCCGTATGCAGTCGATTCATTCAAGTCACTAATAGACTTCATCACCAACTCACCGCGACTGTCGTAACTATACGAGTACGCTTCAAACCGGAGGCGACGCCAAGACCACCCGAATAGCACGACATCGAGGTCCGGAACATTAGCCGTCATTTGGCCCCAGGGAAGATCTCCGACGTCTTGACGGCTATCCGCATACAGGTCTCGCAGCTTGTTGGCGAGATATCGAATGTCAGTGCGCCCGATTTCATTGCCATCAAGTAGCAAGCACGCGTTCATCGCCTGAAGCACGAATGCATACGCCGTTGTTGCGTGTCCTGACATCGCTATTGCAGTCGCCGGACGGGGAAGCGGGACAAGCTTGGGGCAACGGTCCCAGCTCTCACCACCGCTCAGTCGAGAGTCACTCACCGCGACCAATTCGCCGAGGGTCGCGTTCCTACGAACCCACAACGCAACGAGTGTCACTTCTTGCCGCCAGACGTTAGTCCACTACGGAACTCCACCACGTCCCCGTCCTGCATCACGTATTCCTTGCCCTCAAGGCGCACGCGACCGGCCGCCTGGGCCTCCTTCATGCCGCCGTACTCGACCAGCTCGTTGAAGCTGACCACCTCGGCCTTGATGAAGCCCTTCTCGAAGTCGGTGTGGATCACGCCGGCCGCCTGCGGGGCGGTCCAACCCTTGTGGATGGTCCAGGCGCGCGATTCCTTCTCGCCGGCGGTCAGGAAGCTCTGTAGGCCCAGCGTGTCGTAACCCACCCGCGCCAACTGGTTCAGGCCGGGCTCCTCCACGCCGGTATCGGCGAGGAACTCCGCGGCCTCCTCGTCGCTCATCTCCACCAGTTCGGACTCGAACTTCGCGTCGAGGAAGATCGCCTCGGCGGGCGCCACGAGCTTGCGGGTGCGGTCCAACAGGTCGGCGTCGGCCAGCTGGTCCTGATCGCAGTTGAACACATAGATGTAGGGCTTGGCGGTGAGCAGCCACAGGTCGTGCAACGGCTCGGGATCCAGCCCGGCCTGGAAGATGCCGGTGCCGGCGGCGAGCGTCTCATAGGCCTTGCGGTAGACCTCCGCCTTGGGTCGCGTCTCCTTGCGGATCGCGGCCTCCTTCTCCACCTTGGGCAGCACCTTCTCCAGGGTCTGCAGGTCAGCCAGCACCAGCTCGGTGGTGATGGTGTCAAGGTCGGAACCGGGATTCACCTGCCCGTCCACATGGGTCACGTCCACATCGGTGAACATCCGGGTGACCTGGCAGATCGCATCGGCCTCGCGGATATTGGCGAGGAAGGCGTTGCCCATCCCCTCACCCTGCGAGGCGCCCTTCACGATGCCGGCGATGTCCACGAAGGTCACCGTGGCCGGCACGAGCTTGGCCGAGTCGAACATCTTGCCCAGCACGTCCAGGCGTCCGTCGGGCACGCCGACCACGCCCACATTCGGCTCGATCGTCGCGAACGGGTAGTTCGCGGCAAGGGCGTCGTTGCGGGTCAGCGCGTTGAACAGGGTCGATTTGCCGGCGTTGGGGAGGCCGACGATTCCAATGGTGAGTGCCACAACTGGCTAGGTTACCGTCGACCCGTTCCAACCGCCCGCAGCCACCGGCCGTCGACCCGTTCCAACCGCCCGCAGCCACCGGCCGTCGACCCGTTCCAACCGCCCGCAGCCACCGGCCGCCGAGCGCGTCCACCCCTGCCCCGAACGCCGCCAATCGCAGGCTCAGGCCCCCATCCAGTAGGCCTCCAGTGCCCTGCTCAGCAACTGCGGATCCTGGCTGCCACACATCTCGCGAGTCGAGTGCATCGACAGGATCGGCACGCCGACGTCCACGGTGGGGATGCCCAACCGGGTGGCGGTGATCGGCCCGATCGTCGTGCCGCAGGGCACGTCGTTGTTCGACACGAACGACTGGTGCACCACTCCGGCCGCCTCACACGCCCGCAGCCACAACGAGGCGGTCACCGAGTCGGTGGCATAGCGCTGCTTGGCGTTCACCTTCAGCGCCGGGCCCTGGTTCATCAGCGGACGCACCACGGGGTCGTACTTGGACACATGGTTGGGGTTGACGCTGTGGGCTGCGTCGGCCGAGATGCACGAGCTGCGCGCCAACATCGCCTGATAGGCATCACCGCCCACCTCGAGTCCGGCCGCGATCCTGGTGAGCGCGTCGGACAGCAGCGGCCCGGCCGCACCGCTGGTGGTGGACGACCCCACCTCCTCGTGGTCGAAGGCCGAGAAGACGACGACGTCATGGGGTGACTTCACCCGCAGCAGCGCCAACAGCCCGGGGAACACCGACGAGAGGTTGTCCAGCCTGCTGGACGCGAAGAACTCGCTCTGGTTGCCGAACAGTGCCGGCTCCTGGGTCGGATATGCGTACACATCGGCAAACCCGAATTCGGTGGGCAGAATGCCGGCCTGCCCACACAACAGCTCGATCACATCGGGCTCGCTGCCCAGGCCATAGGAGGGCATCAGCTCATACTGCTGATCCACGGTGAGCGCCTGGTTCACCGAGCGGTCCAGGTGGGGCGCCAGCTGGCTGACGCGCATGATCGGCGCGGTGCGCACCAGGTGGTTCTCACCGGTTCGGGTGGTGATGCGTCCGGCCAGCCCGAGCTCACGGTCGAGCCAGCTGTTGATCAACGGACCGCCGTAGACCTCCATGTTGAGCTGCTGCCACCCGGCATTGTCGTAGACCGGCTCGGGCTTGAGCTTCAGCGCCGGCGAATCCGTGTGCACGCCCACGATGCGGAACCCGGTGGTGGGCTCGACGCGTTCGGGGGCGATCCAGGCCACGACGGCGCCGCCACGCACGAAATAGCGGCGTCCCGCGACACCGGTCCAGGGCAATTTCTCGTCCATCGCCTCGAAACCGGCCCGATCGAGCAGCGCCGACATGGTCTCGGCGGCGTGATAGCTGGTGGGGCTGCTGGAGATGAACTGGGCAAAGGCGGTCATGAATTCGCTGGGGTCGGCCATGGTTGCCATTGAACCAGCGCACCCGGTCACGAACCAGTTCGCGTGACACGTCGTACACGCGGAGTCGGCGACGGCTCCCCCGCTCCCGGCAAAGGTCCAGCGCCCGGACGAAGGACGGCGTGCCCGGAAATGTCACAGGGCTGGGCAAGGATGGGCCCATGAGTATCTCCACCGTGGTGATCGCCGTGCTGCTGCTGGCCGTGGGCCTGGCCATCGGCTTCTTCGTCGGTGCCCTGCACACGCGGGCCCGGGACATCGGACGCTCCGGCGAATTGGCCGGTGCCGTGGCCCAACGCGATGCCCTGCAGGCGCAGTTGGAGCGCACGCAGGCCGATCGCGAGGCGATGTCGCGGGAATTCCAGCGGCTGTCGGGCGAGGCGATGCAGCGGCAGACCCTGGCGGTGAACCAGACCGCCGGGGAGCGCCTGGCCGAGACGAAGCTGCTCATGGAGCCGGTGGCCAAGAGCCTCCACGAGATGAATGACCGCCTGCTGCAGGTGGAGCGGGCCCGTGCCCAGGGCGCCGCCGACCTGGCCCAGCAGGTGGCCAGCGTGCGCCACAGCAATGAGACGCTGCGCCGCGAGACCGAGGCGCTCGTGACGGCCCTGCGCAAGCCCCAGGTGCGGGGTGCCTGGGGCGAGACCCAGCTCAAGCGCACCGTGGAGATCGCCGGACTGGTGGACCGGGTGGACTTCGACACCCAGGTGGCCACCGAGACCGCAGACGGCGGACTCCGCCCGGACATGAGGGTGAACCTGGCCGATGGCAAGGTGATCTTCGTCGATTCGAAGGCGCCGCTGGGCAACTTCATCGACGCCTTCCAGACCGACGACCCCGATCAGCGCACCCGCCTGCTCGACGCGTATGTGGCCAATGTGATCACCCACATCAACCAACTCGGCGCCAAGAACTACTGGCGCCTGGACGCGGGCAGCCCCGAGATGGTGATCCTCTTCCTGCCCAGTGACGCCCTGCTCCAGGTGGCGCTGGACCAGCGTCCCGACCTGCACGAGTACGCGGCCCGCCACGGCATCTTCCTGTCATCGCCGTCGATCCTGATTCCGATGCTGAGGGCCGTGCAGCACGGGTGGAAGCAGGCAGCCTTCGCCGAATCCGCCCAGCAGGTGGCAACGCTGGGTCGCGAGCTCTATGAGCGCCTGTCCACCATGGGCTCCCACATGGACAAGCTGGGTCGTTCGCTGGGCGGTGCCGTGAAGGCCTACAACGAAACCGTCGGGTCCCTGGAGCAGCGCGTGTTCGTGACGGCCCGCAAGTTCGGTGAACTGCAGCTTGCCGACGACGAGCTGTCCTCACCACGGGCCGCCGAGACGAGTCCGCGGGTGCTCACCGCTCCCGAGTTGGTGGACGACACGGCCGCACTCGAAGCCGCCCCACCCGACCCGGCCACGGCTGGCCCGGGGTCGCCCGCTACGCCCGCCTCAGCTGCGTCGCACGGCGTGGCCGGCCCGGCGCTCACGCAACTCGGGCGGCAGGGCGAAGCTCAGTGATTCCTCCACGAGGCGCTCCTCGTCGGCGCGGGGATATCCCAACTGCGCCAGCCGGGCGATCACCCCGTCCACCAGTTCCTCGGGCACCGAGGCGCCGCTGGTGACGCCCACCGTGTTGACGCCGTCGAACCAGTCCGGATCGATCTCGTCGGCATTGTCCACGCGTCGGGCCTGCTTGGCGCCGGCCTCACGGGCCACCTCCACCAGGCGCACCGAATTGGACGAGTTCTGCGAGCCCACCACGATCACCAGGTCGGAGTGCTTGGCAATGAGCTTCACCGCCGATTGCCGGTTCTGGGTGGCGTAGCAGATGTCATCGCTCGGCGGGTCGAGCAGATTCGGGAAGCGCTCACGCAGCCGCTCAACGGTGGCCCGCGTCTCATCGACGCTCAGCGTGGTCTGGGTGAGCCACGCCAGCGGCTGGTTGCGATCCAGCTCGAGCGCATCGACGTCCTCGGGGGTCTGCAGCAGCGTGATGTCGTCGGGCGCCTCGCCGGTGGTGCCCTCGACCTCCTCGTGCCCCTCATGGCCGATCAGCACGATCGGCACCCCATCCTTCGCGAAGCGCTTCGCCTCGTGGTGCACCTTGGTGACCAACGGGCAGGTGGCGTCGATGGTGCGCAGCCCGCGGCGCGCCGCCTCCTCGCGCACCGCCGGGGAGACCCCGTGCGCCGAGAAGATCACCAGCGCACCGGCCGGCACCTCATCGAGCTCATCCACGAAGATCGCGCCCTGCTGTTCCAGGGTCTCCACCACATGGCGGTTGTGCACGATCTGCTTGCGCACATAGACCGGCGCCCCGTACACGGCCAGCGCCCGCTGCACCGTGACCACGGCACGATCGACGCCGGCGCAATAACCTCGCGGAGCCGCCACCACCACGTGCTTGGCGGGACGATCGGTGCTGCCCTCTTGCGTCATGGCGTCCAGTGTATGGGCGCACCCAGCGACTAGCGTGGTGGTCATGTCGCAGCCCGCCAGCCCCACGCCGCACTCGGGGCCCCCGTCGCCGCAGGGCGCCCGCACCTCCGGTCCTGCCCAACCGGCGTCGGCAGCCGCGTCGGCTTCCGCTGCGCCGGCGACGAAGCCGGGCCAGACCCCCCAGACCGCCGAGCGGTTGAGCACCGTCGTCGGGTGGGTCAAGGGTTGGGTGGAGCGCATGAACACCATCTGGGTGGAGGCCCAGGTGATCGAATTGCGACGCCGCGCCGGCGCCTATATGCACTTCCTCACCCTGCGTGACACGAGCTCCGAGGTGTCGGCCCAGGTCACTGCCACGACGGCGGTGCTCGACCAGGCCGGGCCCCTGACCGAGGGCACCACCGTGCTGGCCAAGGTGCGGCCCCGCGTGTGGAACAAGACCGCCCGCCTCAGCTTCGAATGCTTCGAGCTGCGCATTGCCGGCGAGGGCCAGCTGCTTGCCGAGCTCGAGAAACTCAAGCGCAAGCTCCAGGCCGAGGGCCTGTTCAGCCCCGCCCGCAAGAAGCCGCTCCCGATGATCCCGCGGCTCATCGGACTGATCACCGGCGCCGATTCAGCCGCCGAACGCGATGTGCTCACCAACACCCAACGACGCTGGCCCTCGGCACGATTCCGCGTGCGCCACGCCCTGGTGCAGGGCCCCAGCTCGGTGGCCGATGTCACGGCCGCGCTGGCCGAGCTCGACGCCGACCCGCAGGTTGACCTGATCGTCATTGCCCGCGGTGGTGGTTCCCTGGAGAACCTGCTGCCGTTCAGCGACGAGGGGCTCGTGCGTGCGGTCGCCGCCGCCTCGACGCCCGTGGTGAGCGCCATCGGTCACGAACCGGACACGCCGATCCTCGACCTGGTGGCCGACCTACGGGCGTCGACCCCCACCGACGCCGCCAAGCGCATCGTGCCCGATGCCGCCGAGGAGCGTCACGCCGTGGCCCAGCTGGTGGCCCGGGCGCGCACGGCGATCATCGCCCGCGTCAGCAACGCCCAGGCAGAACTCAACCAGCTGGTCTCGCGTCCCGTGCTCTCCGATCCGTCCGCTGCCCTGTCGGGCCACACCGAGCAGCTCGAGATGATGCGCTTCCGCCTCGACACCGCCATCGATCGGCTGCTCGACCACGAACGCACCGATGTGGCCCATGCCGTGCAGCGCATCCGGGCCATGTCGCCCAAGGCGACCCTGGAGCGCGGCTACGCCATCGTGGCCGATGCGGACAATGCCTCGGTCACCTCAGTGACCCAGACCGAGCCGGGTGACCAGCTGATGGTCTTCCTGTCGGACGGACGCCTGGTGGTGGAGGTTGACGACACACTTCCGGGTGGTTCGGGGCCCGCAGGTGCCGACGACCCGCCCGCACGATGACCCCATTGCCCCACCCACGACCCGACACTTCCAAGGAAAGGACTGCCATGGCAGCCGACGAACAGCCCGAACTGAGCTACGAGCAGGCCCGCGCCGAGTTGGCCGATGTGGTGACAAAGCTGGAGTCCGGCGGGGTTCCGCTGGCCGATTCCATGCAGCTGTGGCAGCGCGGCGAGAAGCTCGCACGCATCTGCCAGGGCTGGTTGGACGCGGCCAGGGCGACGATCGACAAGGCGCGCCAAGCTGACCAGGCGGCCTCCGATGCCGGCGAAATCGCCGACGACGAATAGCGGCGCCCGGGGTCAAGCCCACCCGACGGGTGCCGCGCGGCGGCTCAGCCGGCCGCCAGCCAGATGGAGACAAGGTGGCAGGCTGCCCCCACGACGGTGCCGGCATGGAAGATCTCGTGGAAGCCGAACCAGCGCGGTGACGGATTGGGCCACTTGAACGCGTACACCACCGCCCCCACGGTGTAACACAATCCGCCGGCGATCAGCCAGATGACGACGCCCGGGCCGCCGGCGCGCCAGAACTGCGGGATCCAGAACACGGCGGCCCACCCCATCGCGATGTACAGGCCCGTGTACAGGATGCGAGGCGCCCCCATCCACAGGTTGCGGCAGGCCACCTCGACGGCGGCGCAGGCCCACACGATGCACAGCAGCGTCACCCGCGATGCGCCGTGGAGCATCAGCACCGCCAGCGGCGTATAGGTGCCCGCGATGAAGATCGCGATGTTCGAGTGGTCGAAGCGGCGCAGCATCCCCGAGATCCGGGGGCTCCAGTGGCCGCGGTGGTAGATCGCCGAGTTGCCGAACAGCATCAGGGCCGTGACCAGGTAGATCGCCTCGGCGAGGCGTCCCGACCAGCTGGCGGTGTGCACTATCAGCGCCAGGATCGCCAGGAAGATCAGTGGGGTCATCCCGGCGTGCAGCCAGCCGCGCATCTTCGGCTTGGCCGGTGTGGCCGCTGCGGTGTCCGAACGCTCGGCACCGGCGGGGTGACCCGCGCCATCGGTGGACGGACGCGCGGTCCGGCGCCGCGTGGCTGAACCCTGACGCTGCGACCCCATCACGTAACCTACGCTACCGTAGGTTTTGCGTCGGCGAGTCCGCGATCGCGGTATTCCGCGCGGGATCCGTGGTGGGGACGCCCCTCCATCAGACGAGGGTCGTAGCGCCCGCCCGACATCGGGAACCCTGGTCGTGGCCACCGGCCCGTCGGCCGCTTCTGCCGGTGGGCGACTGGTGCGGGCGGATAGGCTGCCACCATGGTGCACCACGAAGGGGCGAGCGAAACGTGGGACCGCCTCTCACCTACCCGCCTGATCTATTCCACCTATGAAACACGTCTGCGTGCCGGGCTCGATCCGCGCGAGATGCCACGCCATGTGGCGGTGCTCGCCGACGGGAACCGACGCTGGGCGCGCACCAATGCGCCCGGCCAGCCGCTTGAGGTGGGCTACAAGGCCGGCGCCGACAAGTTGCGCGAATTCGTGGGCTGGTGCGACGAGGTGGGCATCGGCGTGGTCACGCTGTGGGTGTTGTCCACCGAGAACCTGCAACGCTCCGGGCCCGACGAACTACTGCCCCTCATGGGCGTGATCGATCGGCTCACCCGCGACCTGGCCGCCGTGCCCGACTACCGCGTGCAGCCGATGGGCGACCTCGACCTGTTGCCCGAATCGCTGGCGACCACCCTGCGCGAGGCCGCGCTGGAGACCATCGACAACACGGGTATCCACATCAACATCGCCGTCGCCTATGGCGGACGCCACGAACTGCGCGATGCGGTGCGCTCCCTGCTGGCCGCCGAAGCCGCGAAGGGAACCACCCTCGAGGAACTGTCCCGCACCCTGGACCCGAACCAGATCGCCGACCACCTGTACACCAAGGGCCAGCCCGACCCGGACCTACTGATCCGCACCTCGGGCGAGCAGCGGCTCAGCGGCTTCCTGCCCTGGCAGAGCGCCCATTCCGAGCTGTACTTCTGCGAGGCCCTGTGGCCCGATTTCCGCAAGATCGACTTCTATCGCGCGCTGCGCTCCTACCAGCAGCGCGAACGACGCTTCGGGAAGTAGCGTCCGGGCCGCTCAGGCGTCGAAGTCGATGACATGTCCGGCGACGATGTCGCCGGGGCGGTAGGCGCGGAACCTGGTGAGCACCACGGCGGTGTCGCCGTCGAGCATGATCGGTGGCTCGCCGAGCAGGTCGAGGAAGACCCGGCTGGTCCACAGGGCCAGGTGGGCGTCGCGCCACTGCTCGATCGTGGGGAATCCCTCGGTTTCGGCGTGCGCCACGTCGACCTGCGCGAAGGGCAATACCTGCACCCGCGCAATGCGCATGATTGCGACGGGCGCCTCGTCGGAGTCGACCACCAGCTCGTAGCCGCCGCGCTCTGCCAGCGGATCGCGTCCCTCGCGTTCGAACTCGGCCAGCAGGCTGCTGGTGCCGGTCTTGGTGCCGGCCATCAGCGCGGTGAGCAGGATGTCACGCAGCTCTCCGGGCAGGCCGAATTCGGCCCTTGGCAGCTCGCGCCACGCGAAGGGCGGCTTGTCCTGGGCAACCGGGGCAGCATCCTCGCCGGTCGGGGCGCGATGGGGAAGATCCATGGGATTCCTTTCGATGGACGAAGGCGTCGGCGAGCCCTCAGGCCCCGGGGACGTCGGAGAAGTCGACCACATGCCCGGCCACGACGTCGCCGGGGCGGTAGGTGCGGAATCCGAGCAGCACGATGGGGGTGTCATCGCCCAGCTCCAGGGTGGGCTCACCGAGCTTGGCGCGGAAGTCGTCGCTGTTCCAGAACTCCTCGTGTGCAGTGCGCCACTGGGCGGCGGTGGTGAAGCCGCGCCCATCGCGTGCCGCATGGGCCTGGTCGACGTCGGCGAGCGGCACGGTCGCCACGCTGTTGATGCGGATCAGGGCGACGGGCTGGTTGAGCGAGTCGACGACCACCTCATAGTTGCCGAGCTCGTCGCCCGGGTCGAGGTCATGGCGCCGGTAGCCGTCGAGCGGCTCCGACGTGGCGGTCTTGGTGCCGTCGAGGACGGCGGCCACCAGGGCATCGCGCTGGTCTCCGGGGAACCCGAATTCCGCAGTCCGCAGGGTGCGCCATTCGAAGCGCGGCTTGTCGGTGGCGACGTGCGACATCACGCGCATCCCGTCGGTGGCGGGCCCGTGGTCATGGCCCGGCGCGCCGTGGGCTCGATCGCCGGGTCCGTGGTCGTGGGCGGGGCGTGTGCCCTTCCGGCGGCCGTCGGCCGGCAGGCTTGCCCGCACGACGCGTCGCCACAGGGGGTCGCGCAGGCGGGTGAAGTCGGTCACCGGGTCGAAGCAGGTCTCGTCGCGGCAGATGTAGGCGGTGGGGGCGCCGTCGATGTCGTGACGCTGCGCGAAGAGTTCCCCGAAGCCGGGCGCGTCGGGAGTGCCGAGGGCCGCGACGGTGCCCTCGGGCGCCAACCGCCACACCGCGCGGGCCAGCAGGCCCATGGGCCGCGACTCGGGGTCGACGATCGCCACCTGGGCGCGTCCCATGCCGGCGGTCGCCTGCGCGTCGATGGCCAATTGCGTCAGCCCCCAGCCCGACGCCAGGGGCGTCTGCTCGAGCACCTGCCACAGGCCGGGTTCGGCACGGCGGGCGCGGTCGGCCCAGTCCCGATTGCCGGTGAGGCCGGCCACCACCTGCAGGGCGGTGACCATGATGCTCGTGGCCGAGGGACCGCCCTCGTCGGCCAGTTGCCGGGCCCGGGTGAACAGTGCCTCGTCGTGTTGGGCGTCGAAGAATCCGCCGTCGTCGGCGCCGAACAGCTCGACGCCACGGCCGAGCACGGTCACGGCACGGTCCAGCAGCTCGGTGTCACCGGTGGCACCGGCAAGGCGAGCGGCACCCAGCGCGAAGCCGGCGTAGTCCTCCAGCACAGCGGGTGCGGGACCCGCCACGCCGGCCAGGGAGCTGCGCGCCGCGTGGTCGGTGTCGAAGTGGTGCACGCTCCACAGGTAGTCGAGCACGGAGCGTGCCATGGTGAGCCACTCGGGTTCACCGAAGACCATCGCCGCCGAGGTGAGCGAGTCGGCCAGCAGCCCGTTCCAGCCGGCCACCACCTTGTCGTCGCGGGCGGGGGCGGGACGCTCGGCGCGCACCTCGCGCAGCTCGCCAAGGATCCGCTTGAGCCGGTCGGGGTCCGGGTCGCCGTGCAGGCGCAGCGTCGAGCTGTGGTCAGGCATCGTGCCCTTGGGCGTCAGGTGGAAGACCGCCTGGGCGAACAGTGCGTCCCGCCGGTTGAACACGGCCTCCACCTGGTGGGGCGTCCACAGGTAGAAGGCCCCCTCGACCCGCTGGCCGTCGGCGTCCAGGGAATCGGCGTCCTGGCCGGAGGCGAAGGCCGTGCCGGCATCGGTGGTGATCGCCATCTCGCGCGAGAGCCATCCGACGATGCCGCGGATCGCCAGTTCGAAGTGTTCGCGCAGGTCGCCGGTCTCGGGCCCGGTACGTCGCCAGGCCCGGGTGAGCGTGCCCAGCAGCAGGGCGTTGTCGTCGAGCATCTTCTCGAAGTGCGGGACGGCCCATGCCGCGTCGACCGCATAGCGGTGGAAGCCGCCACCGACGATGTCGTGGATGCCGCCGCGCACGATGTGCTCCAGGCTCAGCTGCACGGCCCCGATCTGGTGCGGTTCACCGGTGACCATGAGGGCATCCAGGCTGGCCGGCTGCGGGAACTTGGGGGCGGTGCCGAAGCCGCCGTTGTCGGGGTCGACGAGCGCCAGCGCGCCGGCCAGCAGTTCATCGGCGGCCGGGGGCTCGCCGGTCTGGTCCCCCGCCGGGTCGGCGACGGACGCCTGGTCGGCGAGTTGGGAGGCGATATGGGCACCGGATTCGACGACCTCGTCGCGCCGTTCGGCCCATGCCCGGGCAAGCGTCTGGCAGACCTGCAGGAAGCTTGGTTGGCCGTCGCGGGCCTGCGAAGGGAAATAGGTGCCGGCGAAGAAGGGCTCTCCATCGGGCGTGCAGAACACCGTCATCGGCCAGCCGCCCTGGCCGGTCAATGCCTGGGTGGCGTTCATGAACACCTGGTCGACGTCGGGACGCTCCTCGCGGTCGACCGCGATCGCCACGAAATTGTCGTTGACGAACTGGGCCACCTGCGGATCACGGAAGCTCTCCTGGGCCATCACATGGCACCAGTGGCAGGAGGCGTATCCGACGGACAGCAGCACGGGCAGTTGTCGACGGCGGGCCTCTGCGAGCGCCCGGGGCCCCCAGGGCCACCAGTCGATCAGATCATCGGCATGCCCTCGGAGATAGGGCGAGCTCTCAGCGACGAGACGGTTGGCCATACGCCAATCCTATTGGCGGTCTGGATGATGGGGCACCAATCCCCCCGGCGCCCCATCATCGGTCAGTCCACTTCCGCAGGACGTCGGATGATCCACTCCCGCAGGGAGTCAGATGATCCACGTATCGGACGGGTCCGGTGCCTTGGTGCCGGGGCGCAACCCGTCGAACAGGTCGTTCTCAGGCACGAAGGTGGGCACGCGGCTGTAGACCAGCTGGAAGTCCTCGGTGGGCCAGACCTTGCGCTGGATGTCCAGCGGCACGGCGAACCAGAAGCCGTGCGGGTCGATCTGGGACTCGTGGGCACGCAGGGCGTCGTCGCGCCGGGCGAAGAAGTCCCCACAGGGCACCCGCGTGGTGATGCGCTGCTCGTAGTCGCGGTTCTCCCACTCGGCGAGGCGCTCCGAATAGGGGGAATCCATTCCCCGTTCGTGCATTGCGGCGTCGAGGGCCGCATAGCGCAACCGGTGGAAGCTCATCTGGTAGTACAGCTTGCTCACCTGCCAGGGCTCGCCGTACTCGGGCAGCACCTCGGGATCGGCCGCCTGGCGGAACGCCGCCACCGACACGCGGTGGCACTGGATGTGGTCGGGGTGGGGATAGCCGCCGTTCTCGTCATAGGTGGTCATCACCTGCGGCTTGAATTCGCGGATGATCTTCACCAACGGCGCGGCTGCCACCTCCGGGTCGAGCGTGGCGAAGGAGCCCGGCGGCAGCGGGTCGGGCGGGTCGCCCTCGGGCAACCCCGAGTCGATGTATCCCAGGCTGCGCTGCTCCACACCGAGGATCTCGCGGGCGTGCGCCATCTCCGAACGCCTGATCTCGGGCATGTGGTCCCACACCTCGGGGCGGTCCATCGCCGGGTTGAGCACACTGCCGCGCTCGCCACCAGTACATGTGGCCACCATCACCCGCACGCCCTCATGGACGTACTTCAGGGTGGTGGCCGCGCCCTTGCTCGACTCGTCGTCGGGATGGGCATGCACATGGAGAAGTCGCAGACCCGCGTTGGACGGGTCGCTGGTGGGCACTGACATGCCCCTAGTCTGCACAGCCCCTCAACACCGGCAGCACCCACCTCGCCACGCGACGGCGTCAGCCATGGCCGCCCCGCCTCGATAGGATGGAGCAATGAGTGACAAGCAGACGATCTGGATGACGCAGGATGCGTATACCAAGCTCCAGGAGGAGCTTGACTACCTCAAGGGCGAGGGACGCAGTCTGATCGCCAAGAAGATCGGGGCCGCCAAGGCTGAGGGCGATCTGTCCGAGAACGGCGGCTACCACGCGGCCCGCGAGGAACAGGGCCAGCAGGAACTGCGGATCCGCCAGCTCGAACAGATGCTGCAGCATGCCGAGGTCGGCGAGCCACAGGGCGCTCCCGACGAGGTGACCGCCGGCAGCACCGTGACCGTCGCCTACGACGGCGACCCCGATGACACCGACGTCTTCCTGCTCGGCAGCCGCGAGATGATGGGCGTGGACAAGTCGGTGGACACCCAGGTGTTCAGCCCGCAGTCGCCCCTCGGCGCGGCCGTGCTGGGCAGGAGCGCCGGCGACACCGTCGAATACCAGGCACCGAACGGCCGCGAGGTGTCGGTGAAGATCATGAAGGTCGAATCGTTCGCAAAGTGATCTGACCTCCGTGGCCCGGTGCTTGCCATAGGCTCACACCGACACGGTTATTTCACGCTTCAATCATCCGAACAAGGAGTTTTGTCATGGGAATTGCCCACTTTGCAGCGCGTTCGCTGTTCGCCACCGTCTTCGTGCGTCGCGGCTGTGCCGTGTTCCAGAATGCCGATCAGATGGCCGGCGTCACGGACGACCTGCTCGACAAGGTGCCCGCGCCGGTGCGCGACATCCTGCCCGATGTGTCCGCAGTGACCCTCACCAAGCTGCAGGGCGGCACGATGACCGCCGCCGGCGTCGCACTGGCCCTGGGCATCGCTCCCCGGCTGGCATCCCTGGTGCTGGCCGCGCAGATGGTGCCCACCACCTACATGGGCCACCCCTTCTGGAAGTACGAGGGCGGCGACAAGGTGAACCAGCAGATCCACTTCGAGAAGAACCTCTCGCTCACCGGCGGACTGCTCGTCACCGCGCTGGGTGGCGCGAAGAAGGCCAAGAAGGCGAAGAAGGCCAAGAAGGCCTGAGCCCTCGCTGAACCACGCGATCGATGATGAGGGGCCCCGGACACCATGGTGTCCGGGGCCCCTCATCATCCTGTCACGTCATCATCTGCCACGCGCCACATCGGGATCCAGTGGCTCAGTCCTTCCAGACCTCCCACCACTGCTTCCCCGCGCCGGAGTCCCGGGTGGCCCCCGCGTCGGGGCTGGTTGCCGAACCATCGTCGCGGCGCACCGAGATGCGTCCGACGAAGGCATTGAGGTCGAGGCGCCCCGCGCCATTGCCGGCCACGAATTCGTCGAGCCCGGCACCGTCGTCGGGCCAGCTCACGCCACCCAGGCGCGCCGAGGCGGTGATGGTCACATTGGCGGTGGGGGTGAGGGCCACGTTCAGGTTCCCGGTCTCCACCTTCACCCTGCTGCGGCCGCCGCGGAAATCGCCATGGATGCTGGCACCGCCGGCCTGCACGAGCATGTCGGACACGCGCGTGACATCGCGCAGCTCGGTGAGCCCGCCGGTCACCCGCACGGTGTCGAGATAGGGCACGCCGGCGGTGTTGAGGCTGCCTCCGGTGAGTTCGACGCTGACCTCGATCTGGGTGTTCACCCGCACGATGAGCGGCTCCCCCAGCCCGATCCGACGCAGGTCCTCACGGCTGCGCGGGATCCTGCCGAGCCCGAACCCCCTGGACGACGACTTCGGCTCGTCCTCGCTGATCACTTCGAGCAGGTCGCCGCGACGGCGCAGCGAGTGGGGCCCCTCGACGGCCACGGTGGCGATGGTCTGGTCGCCGAGCACCCGCACGCGGCGTCCGGTGACCCGCACCTGCACGGCCGTGACGCCGTGGCTGCCCGACGGCTCACGTGGCCCCTGCGCCGGCTCGCTGCGGTTGCCCGCCTGTTCGGCGTGGGCCTCCTGGTGCGAGCCGGCGTCGGGCGTCCCATCGACGGCTTCGGTGTGGTCGTAGGCGGCCTCCTCCGGAGGCTGGCTCGGCGACGGGGCCGGTGCCAGGGCCTTGATGCGGCGGGCCGCCTCAGCGGTGCCGATGGCGCCGGTCACCAGATCGGTCAGGATCGCGTCCAGCTCGGTGGATTCACTCATGGCGTCAATATATTGGCCGCCTGCCGCCCACCACAGGGACCGCCCGCGAATTGGTGGCCCGTTCAGGGCTGGATCGGTCCGTCCGTCACGGCTGGGCGACCCCGCCCTCGCCTGCGGTGGATGGGGGATCCGTCCCTGCGACGGTTGGTGGCGCGTCCATGCCACTGGCAGCCGGGGAGGTGGTCCCCGAGGAGCTTGCACCGCGGGCCGTGGCAAGGGGATCGGCGGTGGGGCCCGCTCCCCCGTCGACTCCCTGGTCGGCCAGCCGGGAGGGTCCGCCCGTCTCCGGCGGGTCGTCTCCGGAACTGCCGGGCGCCAGTTCCGCGAGGTCCTCACCCTGATGGCGGATGCCACGAATGATGCCGGTGGCGAAGGCGACGATGGGAATGGCGAAGATGCCGCCCACCACGCCCGACAGGGTCATGCCGACGGCGATGCCGACCAGCACCACCAGGGGCGGGATCTGCACGGCGCGGCCCAACAGCAGGGGCTGCAGGATGTGGGCCTCCAGCTGCAGGACGGCCACGAACACCGCCAGCATGATGACGGCCTTCCAGAAGCCGAGCGTCACCAGCGTCACGGCAACCGCGACGGCGCCGGAGAACAAGGCGCCGATCAGCGGCACGAAGGCGCAGACGAAGGTCAGGGCCATGATGGCCATCCACAGGTTCGACCCCAGGATGAGTGCGCCGACGCCCGCGCCGACACCATCCACTGCCGCCACGACGACGGCGGCACGCACGTAGTTGACCAACGCATGCCAGCCGCTCTTCAGCGGGCCCTGGGCCGCGATCCTGTTGGCGCGCGGCAGGGTCCCGATGATGCTGCGGGCATAGTGTCCGCCGTTCTTGAGGAAGAAGAAGGTCGCGAACAGGGCCATCGCCAGGCCGGCGAAGAACTTGCCGACGCCCGACCCGGCGGCCGTGGCTACCGACACGATCTGGTTCTGCTGGGCCTCGAGGTGGGTGCGGGCCTGCGACAGCCAGTTGTTCATCTGCTCCTGGCTGATGTGCAGCGGCCCGGTGCCCAGCCACGTGATGAACGCCTGCACGCCCTTGCCGGCCTGCTCGCCGAGCTGCCTCCACTGGGTGCCGATCTGGGCGCCGACCAGGGTCAGCAGGCCGCCGATGATCACCACCAGCAGCAGCAGGCAGGTGAGCGCGGCCAGCCAGTGCGGCCAGCGGTGCTTGCGCAGGAACAGGTTGAGGGGCATGAGCGCAGCGGTGAGCAACAGGGCCGTGGCAAGGGGCGTCACGATCTCGGACAGGGTGCCGCCCAGCCACCACATGAGGCCGATCAGGGCGGCGATGATCAACAGCCGCCAGCCCCAGGCCGCCGCGGTACGCAGGGGGCGCGGCACCAGCGATTCGACGCTTGCGGCGCGCAGGTCCTCAAGTTCCCTGAGCTGCTCGCCGGTCAGCGGCTCGGGACCCGACGAGGGGTGCGGGGCCTCGTCAGGATGCTGCGGTCGGGTGGGGCGCCGGATCATGCGCCGTCCCAGCGAGAATGCCGGCATGGGGCCTCCTTCAAGCTGCCTGTGCACGCCCTTGCCCCGGTCGTGCACGTAATTGCCAGTGTGCCGCATCGCGGGCAGTGTCCGGACGCGGCACGCGGCGTGGTGGATGAGGGGCCCGCAGGCACCGGCGGTGGCTAATGTGTTGCGCGCCGACCAAGCCCACCAACTGCGGGAGAACGCGTGAACGCCCAGCCCATCGCCCAGCTCATGGCGCCCGATTGGGCTGCCGCGCTTGCTCCCCAGGAACCCCAGATCCACGCCATGGGGAAATTCCTGCGCGGCGAGATCGCCGCCGGGCGGGGATACCTTCCCGATGGCGACAAGGTGCTGCGGGCCTTCAGCCGTCCGATGGCCGACGTGCGGGTGCTCATCGTCGGCCAGGACCCCTATCCGACGCCGGGGCATCCGATCGGCCTGAGCTTCGCGGTGAATCGCGACGTCCGCCCGCTGCCGCGCAGCCTGGTGAACATCTACCAGGAACTGAGCTCCGACCTGGGGATCCCGCCGGCACCACACGGCGACCTGACCGGCTGGTTCGATCAGGGCGTACTGCTGCTCAACAGGTGCCTCACGGTGCGGCCGGGCCATCCCGCGTCGCACCGGGGCAAGGGTTGGGAGCCGGTCACCCAGGCCGCGATCGAGGCGCTCGTCGCGCGGGGCGGGCCGCTGGTCGCCATCCTGTGGGGACGCGATGCCCAGTCGTTGACGCCGATGCTGCAGGCCGGCGGCGTGCCGATCATCGCCTCACCGCACCCCAGCCCGCTGTCGGCCCGTTCCGGGTTCTTCGGGTCCAGGCCCTTCAGCCGCGCCAACGCGGCACTCGTCGGGGCCGGCGCCCAGCCCATCGACTGGGACCTGAACGAGCGCTGACACAGCGGCCCTTCTGCCGACCGGGCCGGGGGCCAACCGGCGGGCTCCACACCCGATTGCGCCCACAGCGTGCAGCGGTCCGGAACCCCGGCTGCCACGTAAAATGGCGGGGTGTTCCGCTTCGATGAGCCTGTGACGTTGACCGCCGAGAACGCCCTTCCCGGCCGTGACCAGCCCGTGCTGGGGATGCCCTTCTTCCACCGCGTCTTCGGTGACCCGCTCGATCGCGCCTTCCCCGGTGCACAGACCGCCTACTTGGCGGCCGGGTGCTTCTGGGGCGTCGAGAAGCTGTTCTGGCAGCAGCCCGGCGTGTTGTCCACTGCGGCGGGCTACATGGGTGGCTTCACCAGGAATCCCACCTACGAAGAGACCTGCAGCGGGCTGACCGGCCACGCCGAGACGGTGCGCGTGGTGTTCGATCCCACGCAGACGAGCTACGAGCAGTTGGTGCGCGTCTTCTTCGAGAACCACGACCCCACCCAGCTCGACCGCCAGGGAAACGACGTCGGCACGCAGTACCGCTCGGCGTTGTTCACCACCGACGACGAGCAGCAGGCCATCGCCGAGCGCGTGCGCGACAGCTATCAGCGCGATATGTCGGCGGCGGGCTACGGCCAGCTGACCACCGAGATCGGCAATGGTGGGCCCTGGTACTTCGCCGAGGACTACCACCAGCAGTACCTGGACGCGAATCCCCACGGATACTGCCCGGTGCACGCCACCGGCATTCCGTGCACGGCCGCCTGATCTCACTGCCGTCCGGCCGTGCTGGCCGGACAACCCCCTACCCAACGCAACGCAACCGTGACGCTCTCCTGCTGAGCGCAGGTAAGCCAGCGGATCGGGCACCGGGCGACTTGGGATACTGGCACCATGCGTCACTTCTCAGCACCCCGACCCCGCACGCTGCGATGGACCGCTGCCGTGCTTGCCTTCGCCACGGTGCTCACCGTGCTCGCGTGGACGTCCGGATCCAACCCGATGCTGCTCACCCTGGCGATCCTGCTCGCACTGCTCACCGTTGTGGCACTGGGTGTGGCGCGGGCCACGGCCCACCCGACGAGCCATCCCGATCTCGATGATGCCGAGGCCGGGGACACGGAACTCATCCATCTCGACCGGTCAACCGTGCCCGGCGAGACCGAGGATGACCGCCGCCTTGACGTGGACCCCCACCAGGTGCACGACCTTGGTGGGCTGATCGACTGTATCGGCTCGAACAACTACTTGACCACTGCGGCCCCCGAGGGTGGCAGCTGGCTGGTGAGGCTGGGCCAGCAGAAGGCCGCCACCATCAATGCCGACGGGTCGGTGACCCATGTCCTGCCGGCCTCCACGCCGCTGGCCGCCGGGAACCACGTGACCGTGCAATGGCGGGCAGCCAGGGGCCTTCCCGGTCGCTGACGCCGACGCGCCCCGCAGTCCCCTAGCCCCGCAGCCTCCAGCTCCCAGCCCGCGGACCGACTGGCCTGCGGTGCAGCTCCCCGGCGGGGTCAGCGCCGGCGTTCCTGCGCCAGGCGCACCGATTCGGGCACTGCCCCCTGCGCCCAGGGTGCCGGCCGTGCCTCGTCGAGCACGGTACGCACCGGCACGATGCCGCCCCAGCCGCCCGCTCCCCCGCCGTCGGCGTCGACGACCATCTCGTCGGGACCCATCGCCCGCACCTTCATGATCCAGTTGTCGGCCGTGATCGGCAGGGCGAGCACCATGGTGGCGGCGAGCTGCTTGTGCGTGAGCCCGGGCACCTCCCCCATGCGTCCCGGCAGGAATGCCTCGGTGAGGGCCCCGAGCAGGGCGGCCTGTTCGTCGCCGGTGACGCGGGTCGCCACGCCGCGCAGCGACGCCGACCGGTAGTTCACCGAGGTGGAGAAGGCCGTGGCACCCACCACCAGGGCATCGACGGTGGCGATGGTCAACACGATCGGAGCCCCGGCAGCGGCGTGGCGCAACGCCCCCGCACCCGTGGATCCGTGCATGACGACGCGATCGCCGGCGCGGGCGACATTGATCGGAATCGCCCAGGGCTCGCCATCGGGACTCACCGTGGACAGCGTGGCCAGGCCGATCTCGTCGAGCAGCTGGTCGAGCCGGGCCCGATCGGTGATGGCCCGCTCGGGATGACGGTGGATCTGGTTGTCCATCACGGCTCCTGTCCGGCCGGCATGGCGTCGGCGCAACGTCAGACTAATCAATCGCGTCACCCGGCCGGCGCGAGGTCCACGACACATCCCGCGAGTAGCCGATCCGGGTGGTTCCCGCCCCTCCGGGCACGCGGGAGCGGACGTGCCGACGGCGGTGGAACCCGCGACAATGGGGCCATGACCGTGAAAGCCCTGCTCACCGACATGTTCGGCGTCATCGCCCAGATCCAGCCGGAGTCGGCCCGCACGCGGCTGGTGCGCATCGCCGGTGCCGAGCCCGATGCCTTCTGGGCCGCCTACTGGGCGCACCGCCCCGACTACGACCAGGGCATCTCGACGCCCCTGGACTACTGGAGCCGGGTGGCCTGCGACCTGCGGATGGACTTCGGCACGGAACAGCTGATGGAACTGCATGCCGCCGACATCGACAGCTGGTCGCTGCGTCACCAGGACATGATCGACGCGCTGCCCAGGGTCAGGGCAGCCGGATACCGGCTGGCGCTGCTGAGCAATATCCCCACCTCGCTGGCCGAGCATGTCTATGCGGTGGACGAGTTCATGGACGAATTCGAGGTGGTGGCCATGAGTTGCCACATCGACGCCGTCAAGCCCTCGCCCGCGGCCTACCAGTGGTGCATCGACCGGCTGGACCTGCCCGCCGATGAGATCCTGTTCATCGACGACAGCCAACGCAATGTGGACGCCGCCGCAGCGGTTGGGCTTCAGGCACGGCTCTATCGTGGAGTGGACGATCTCTTCGCCACCCTGTCGATCGAAAAGAGCCGGATATGAACGCCATTGACCTCATGCAGGACTGCTTCGTGCGCGTGAGCGACACCCTGCCCCATCTGCTCGACGGCTTGTCGGGCGATGACCTGCTGTGGCGTCCGGGCCCCAAGGCCAACCCGATGGCGTGGCTGGTGTGGCACATCTCACGCTGTGAGGACTCCGAGCTGGACGCGCTGACCGACATCCCGCAGGCGTGGGGGCAGGGCTGGCAGCAGAAGTTCGCCCTGCCCTATCCTCCCGAGGACGGCGGATACGGCCAGACCAATGAGCAGGTCGCCGCATTCAACGTGTCGGATCCCGACCTGCTGCTCGGCTATTTCTATGCCGCCTCCGCCCGGGCGGCCAAGGTGCTCGAGCAGGAACGCGCCAAGGACCTCGACCGCATCGTCGACACGAACTGGAATCCGCCGGTGAAGGCCGGCACCCGACTGGTCTCGGTGGCCAATGACATCACCCAGCACCTGGGCGCGCTGGGATATGTGCGCGGACTGGTCGAGACGCGCTGACCTGCGTCCCGAGCCCGCCGGACGTTCAGTGTGTCGTGGTCGGGCCGGGCGTACCGCCCTCGTCGGGGACGATGTCGCCCGCCTGCGGGGCGTTGCCGGTGTGGCCCCCGGATGCCTTGTCGGCCACCTGCCCGGCGCGACGCTTGGGCGCTGCCACCGGCTTCGGGGCGGCGGAGGCGCCGTGGATGCCGGACTTGTCGGCCTCCTCGCGCTTCTCCTCCTTGCGCGTGCGGGAGTAACGGGTGGCGAAGGTCGTCCTGGTGAGCGCCAACCCGATCCCGAACAGCAATCCGCCCAGCAGCAGGCCCACCGAGGTCACGATGAACCAAGGACGCGGATCGCTGTAGGCGATGCTCGTATTCGTGGCGGCCAGTGACCACAGGGCCTTGAGGTCGAAGAAATAGACCTTGATGAAAATGGCCACGGCGGCGACGAAGAACACTCCGCCCAGGATCATGAGGGTGCCCTTGACGTATTTCATGGTTCGAGCCTAGACGTCGGCGGAGCCGCGCGATGCGGCGCCCCACGGGCAGGCGCCCGACCCCCGGACGGCAAACGGACCCGCCCTCCATTAGGAGGACGGGCCCGTTGCGGGCCTGATCAGTGGTGCCGGATCAGAAGGCGTCGCTCTCGATGCGTTCCAGTGACGCCTCCCACCAGCCCTGCAGGTATGCCGGGTCCAGGTCGGGGCGCAGGTGGGAGTGCGCCACCTTCACCAGGGTGTGATCGTCATCTGTGAGGGCCAGCGTCAGGTCGACCAGCGACGGCGGGAGCTCCTCGCTCTTTCTCCACCAGAAGCGGATCTGTTCGCCACGATGGACGCTGCGGACGACGCCGGTGCGCCCATCGGCCGCCGTCCACGTCTGTCCCTTTTCCCCGAGGACCGCACCGCGACCCAGAAGGGCCTCGCTACCGTCCTTCGTCATCAGCACGGCCCAGACCTTGGCGATGGGTTGGGCGATCACGCGGCTGACGACGACGGATGTCTTGGGATCTTCGGTACTGACCTGCTCCGACATGGGAACCTCGATTCACTTCTCGGATTCAAATGGGCCGGCCTGCCCCAGGGACAGTCTGGTGCGCAGGGCTGCGATGCTTCGCTGCATCATCACCCCGGCCATGTCATGACCCTATCGGTACCGACGGCCTCAGAGAAGGGTAAATGGACCCTCACGCGGAGTCCACGGCGAGCCGATCTTGCGGGACGAGACGCTGGGTTCGTCGGGCAGCCAGAACCGCAGCGGCTCGTCGCGGGCCTTGGTGATGCCCACCCGCGGCCCCACCCAGATCTCGGGGGCCAGCGCGTCGGGCACGTGGAGCTCGAACAGGTCGTCGGGCCCGCCCAGGGGCTGGCCGTTGTCGGCCAATGAAAGGCCGATCGCCGCCCCGAAGTTGCCGGGGCCCTTGGCCAGTTCCGCCTCGGGACGCCGGGCCTGTGCATCGGCCTGGTCCTCGTCGGGCGACGCCGCCACGATGAAGCCGCGGTTGGTCAGCGCCTGGTCGACGCCCTCGACCACCTCGCCGGCCCGCATCAGCACCCCGGAGGCGGTGCCATCGGGCGAACACACGATGTTGCCCGACAGGTGGATGCCGTAGCTGGAGTAGACGTACACGTGGCGGGCGGGACCGAACATCACCGCGGCCCTGCCCGAGGGCCCGCTCACTGCGTGCGACGCCGGATCCTTGGGACCCAGGTAGGCCTCCACCTCGGTCAGCCGGATGGCCACCTTGCCCCGACGGATGATTGCTCCGAGCAGATATGGCGCCACCGCGTCGGCACGTCGATTGAAATCGATCACGCGCCCAGTCTGACACAGCCACCGGCGCCTGCCCCCGGCCTTCTGCCCACGGGGAAACCTCCCCCGCACGCGGTATTGCGCGGTGCAGCGAAGCCGTGATCCCCGTCGCGCCGGCGCCGCGGCAACCCCGGCCGCGCCCGCCGATGAGTGCGTCGAAGCGGTGTGCAGGCCATGACGCCACGCCGACGAAACGCGTACGGTGGTGGCCATGTCGCACACGGTGAGGGGATACCTGCGCGCGCTGGGCGCACCCGTTGCCCTGGTGTTCGCGGTGACGGCCTGCGGTGCACCCCAGGCTGGGCAGGCCTCTTCATCGGCCACCACTCCCGCCAACGCGCAGTCGACCCAGGCGCCGGCCTTCGACCTCACGGTGGCGGGCCATGCACGCCAGGTGATCGACTTCCTGGTGGCGGCGTCGGGCAACAAGCCGGTGCTGCGGGTCGAGGTGACCCCCACCGCCGCCAACATCACCTACCTGGAGGACGACCAGGCCCACACCATCGGCTACGCCAACGGCCACATCAGCCCCGTGGATTCGACGGTGAAGTACATCAACCAGGCTCAGTTCAAGCCGTCGGGATTCAATATCGACAATGTCGGGGAGCTGTTCGAGAAGGCCGGCGAGATCTCCGGTTCCCGCCAGCAGCAGGACCTCCAGATCAACGAGTACAACCAGGGCGTGGTGCTGATGACGGTCACCACCACCCCCGAGACCAGCACGGTCTTCTTCCGTCCCGATGGCAGCATCGTGAACAAGCTCGACTTCAGCACCGCTGATGGCATGCGTGAGGGCCTCTCGGACACCGTCCAGGGGGCGTCGCGGGTGGAACAGGTGGTGATCAAGCCCGATTCGCTGTCTGCCGATGTGCGCACCGACGCGGCCACGATCCAGCGTCGCACCCGCCAGCGGGCCCTGCCGAGCATCACCTCGAACATCAAGGATTCCTCCGACCCGGGCACCTTCGATCCCGCGCTGATCGACCCGGGGCTGATCGCCCGGCTCGAGCAGACACTGCCCGCAACCGTGGGACGCACCCCGTCGACCAGTGTGACGGTGACCATCGCACAGCACGCCGGACAGCGGGTGCCCTTCATGTACTTCCAGTTCAGCGGGGCCGAGGTGGTCACCACCATGGCCGGCGACGTCATCGCGAAGTAGCCGCGCCGGCGTCCGCGGACGTTTTGGGGCCGGTGGGACAATGGTGGGATGCACGTTATCGGGGTCCAGCGGGTGGACAAGGCGCCTGTTGTTCGCCTACCCGTGGGGCATGGCGAGGATCCCCGTGTGTTGCTGTGGCATCGCGGCTGGGTCGTCTCGCGCTGGCTGTCCGCCACCGGAGCGGACGAGGAGCTCGTGGTCACGGCGCAGGTGCGACAGCGCACGGCCACTTCACGCACGCCCCGTCGCCGCGGGCACCGGCAGGATCCCGACCTGGTGGTGGCGCCCGGAGAAGTGCCCACCAAGCGTCAGCGCGTTGCCGCCTACGCGATCGTGCGCTCACATCGCGGGTTGCTCGGCACGATCTGCAGCGATCGCACAGCCGTGCCCGGACGTTGGCAGCTGCCCGGAGGGGGTCTGGAGGCCTCCGAGACGTCAAGCCAGGCGGTGATCCGCGAGGTGCGCGAGGAGACCGACCAGTCGGTGGCGCTGCGTCGCCTTGTCGACCTGCAGTCCGACCACTGGGTGGGACGCGCCCCGAACGGTCGGCTGGAGGACTTCCAGGCCATCCGCATCATCTATACGGCGGTCTGCACGGCCCCCACCGAGCCCGAGGTGCTCGACGTGGGCGGCACCACTGAGGCATCGCACTGGGTGTCGCTGCGGGGCTGGCGTTCGCTGCCCTGGACGTCCAGTGCCCGCTCCGCCCTCGACCGACACGTGGACGAACTCAGCGGCCTGTTCGCGCGCTGATCGGCCACGCCGACGCCGCTGCTCGCGCGTCGCGGCGCATCACCCTGCGCCGGTTTCCCGCAACGCACGCGTCCCCGAACGCTCGCATCCCGCCGTCCCCTGTCGGGATCGGCGGGATGTGCAGCAAGCAGGTGGGCATGCAGTCCGCGAGGACCGTGGGGGGTCGGCGCGTGATCAGTTACGGAAGAAGCTCAGGATGCGCAACAGGTTGGTGTACAGCCACACCATGGTGACCATCAGGCCGAATCCGGCCCGCCACGATTCCTTGGCCGGCGCGCCCATGCGGACGCCCCGTTCGCATTCCTCGAAGTCCATGAGCAGGCTCGCCACGGCCAGCACCACGCCGATGGCGGCGAACAGCCAGCTGAGGGCACCCGCGCCGGCACCGATGTTGAAGAAGCCCAGATTCACCCCGAACAGCAGGGCGATCAGGTTGATGCCGGCCACCACCGCGTAGCCGATGATCGAGAAGATGAAGATCTTCTGCATGCGGCCGCTGATGCGGGCGCCGAAGGTGCGGTAGGCGAACAGCGTGACGGCCGCGGCAGCGAAGGTGCCCAGCACGGCCTGGCCCACGATGCCGGGGTAGATGCTCTCCATCACCTGGCTGAATGCCCCGATGAGGATGCCCTCGAACACGGTGTAGGCCATGATCGCGGGCACCGAGGTGCTGCGACGCACGGTCACCAGGATGGCGGCGACCAGGGCGATCACCGATGACCCGAGAGCCAGGGGCAGGGCCATCGCCGGGTTGACGGCGGTGAACATCCAGGCGGCCGCGGCCACTGCCACGAGGATCACGAACAGCGTGGCGGTCTTGGCGATCACATCGTTCATCGTCATGCGGGCCGCGGGCCGCGACGGGCCCGGGTATCCGCCGGGCGGATAGGACGCCTCCTGATACGCCGCGTCGACGTACTGCTGACCCGCTTGGCCAGCGGGGACGAAGGCGTCCGGCCTGGTCAGTACTGGGTTGCTGCTTCGCACCTGTGCTCCGATCTGAGAAATGGGCCCGACAGGGCCGGGTCGATCCCACCAAGGCTACCCAGTGGCCCTTCGGCGGCCAATGATGAGCCGGCCCGGCTCACACCCAACTGTCCCTGATTTCGCCGTCATCCGGTGATCAGCGCCGGGCGTCGATCAGGTGTCGCGAGGAGTGGTCGACGAAGGACCTTCCGGCGCGTAGTTGCGCGTCGAGGCACACCAGTTGGTCGTGATACTTGTCCGGCGAGAAGTCAGGCACCCACCAGGGGCACTTGCGCAGGATCCAGACGATGGCCCCGATGTCGAAGTACTCGATGCGCAGGGTCGCGGTGAGCAGGGACTCGATGTGGAGTCCGGCGGCCTGCGCCTGTGCCGCTTCGACATGCGGGTCGCGGCGCTTCCGGTTCTCCGGCAGCGGGCCGAGGAAATACTCGATGAGCTCGAACGACGAGGCCGGCCCCACGTGCTGGGCGAAGTAGTGGCCGCCGGGTTCCAGCACCCGCGCGATGTCGCGCCAGTCCGGCTTCACCGGATGGCGGGAGGTCACCAGGTCGAAGCTGGCGTCGTCGAAGGGCAACGGATCATCCCCGGTGGTCTGCACGACCCTGACGCCGCGGGGCCCCAGCAGCTTCCGGGCGCGCTCCGCATTCGGCGGCCAGGATTCGGTGACCACCATCGTCGGTGGCAGCTGCGGGGCCTCGTTGACCACCTCTCCCCCGCCGGTGTCGATGTCCAGCGCGGCGTGTGCTCGGGCCAGTCGGCCCGCCAGCAGGCGTGCATATCCCCAGGGCGGACGCTCCTCGGTGGCGCGACCGTCGAGGAAGCCGAATCCCCACCCGGTGATATCGGCACTCTGGGCTTCGGCAACCAGCTCAGCAAAGGGCCGCATCAGGTCATTATCGCCCCCGGACGGCCATGGCGGTCGCGTCGCGCTGCGAGGCGGGCACCCGGTGATCGCGCTGGGCTTATCGACTCGTGGACGCAAAACCCTTGCCGCGTAAGGCACCGACGCGCAAAACTAGCAGGAGTTACGTGTTGCCGGCACTCACACCGGCCCGGACATTGCGACGCGCCTGCCTGCGCTCGTCGATGGTCGGCCACATTGGTCCGCCAGGTACCCGGGCCGGGCAGGACGTGACGCCAAGCGACCGGGTCTCCCCCACCCCGGCCCCACCGCATCGGGAGGAACCAATGAGCAAGCGACCGCACACCATCCTGGTTGTCGGAGCCACGGGAAGCGTCGGCCGCTTCGTGGTGGCCGAGGCCCTCAAGCAGGGCTATGCCACCCGAGCGTTGGTGCGCAACCTTGACAAGGCGAAGACCCTGCCCGAGGGTGCGCTGGCCGTGGTGGGCGACCTGACCGACGCCGCCACGCTAGACCGGGCACTTGCCGGAACCGACGCGGTGGTGTTCACCCACGGTTCGAACAGCACCGAGGAGCAGGCCGAGGCCGTCGACTACGGCGCGGTGCGCTCGGTGCTCACCGCCCTGGGCGATCGTTCGGTGCGGGTCGCCCTGATGACCGCGATCGGCATGACCAAGCGCGACAGCATCTACAACAAGGAGAACCACGGACGCGACTGGAAGCGCCGCGGGGAGCGTCTGCTGCGCGCCAGCGGCCTCGAGTACACGATCGTGCGTCCGGCCGCCTTCGACTACAACGCCCCCGACGCCCACAAGCTCGTGATGCGCCAGGGCGAGCACCCGAGCAATGGCGGCGTGGCCCGCGAGCAGATCGCCCGCGTGCTGGTGGACGCCCTGAGCAACGACGCGGCGCGTCACAAGACCTTCGAATTGCTCGACACCACCGGCGAGGAGCAGGCCGACCTGACGCCCCTGTTCGCAGCACTGCAGCCCGATGAGCCGGCGGCGGCCGACGCGCCGGGCGACTCCGAGAACCTGCCCCTGTCCGATGAGCCGCAGCGCGTACTCGACGACCTGAAGCGCCTCACCGACTACGAATAGGCCGGCGCCTGTGGGCCGGCATCTGCCCGGCTCTGCCGACCAAGAACACCCGTGAAGCCGACGTCCCCGGACGTCGGCTTCACGTTTCAAGCATGTAACAACTGGATCGCGGCTCTTTCGTGCGCCCCACCGGGCCACTAGCGTTTGCTCGTTGCACGCACACCCCATCTGTCCGCGTCGGGTTCCCGGCGTTCCACGTACGAGGAGGGCTGAGCCATGAACACGTCAGATCGCACTGCATCACCCCACGCGAACCCGCCAGCCCCCTCAGACGACGGCAAGGCGTCCCCGGCGCTGAAGCAGGTGATGGGGCCCGGACTGCTGTTGTTGTTCGTGGTGGGCGACATCCTGGGGACCGGCGTCTACGCCCTGACCGGGCAGGTGGCCGGCGAGGTGGGAGGCGCGGCCTGGTTGCCGTTCCTGATCGCCTTCGTGATCGCCATGATGACGGCACTGTCATACCTGGAGCTGGTCACCAAGTACCCGCAGGCGGCCGGCGCGGCCCTGTATGTGCACAAGGCGTTCGGGGTGCACTTCATCACCTTCATGGTGATGTTCACCGTCATGTGTTCGGGCATCACCTCGGCCAGCACGGCATCCCGGGCGTTCGCCGTGAACATGGTGCGCGGGCTCACCGGCTCCGAGCCGGCCGACAACAACCCGTGGCTGCTGGTGGTGGCGCTGGGCTTCATTTTCCTGGTGATGCTGATCAACCTGCGCGGGGTGGCCGAGGGCGTCAAGGCCAATGTGGTGCTCACGCTCATCGAGGTGTCAGGGCTGCTGCTGGTGATCTTCATCGGCCTGTGGGCGATCACCCAGGGTCGGGCCGACTGGAGCCAGGTGGTGGCCTTCCAGACCAGCTCGGAACGCAATACGTTCGTGGCGGTGACGGCCTCAACGTCGCTGGCGTTCTTCGCGATGGTCGGTTTCGAGGATGCCGTGAACATGGCCGAGGAGACCAAGGAACCGACGCGCATCTTCCCCCGCATCCTGCTCAGCGGGCTGACCGTCACCGGTGTGATCTATGTGGTGATCGCCATCATCTCGGTTGCCCTGGTGCCGGTGGGCAATCTTGCCGCGAGCGAGGCGCCGCTGGTTCTCGTGGTGGAAAACGCGGCACCCGGATTCCCGATCAACCAGCTGCTGCCCTGGATCTCCATGTTCGCGGTGGCCAACTCAGCGCTCATCAATATGCTCATGGCAAGTCGCCTCATCTATGGCATGGCCCAGCAGGATGTGTTGCCGGGCGTGCTGGCGCGCGTCTTGCCGGTGCGGCGCACGCCATGGACCGCCGTATTGTTCACCACCGCGATCGCCGCCGGGCTGATCCTGTATGTGAGCCTGGCGCGCGGCAGCGCAGTGGTCGGCCTGCTCGGCGGCACCACCTCACTGCTGCTGTTGGCCGTCTTCGCCGTGGTGAACCTGGCAGTGGTGGTCTTGAAGCGCGACCGGGTGGGGCACAAGCATTTTCGCACCAGCCGGATCGTCGCGATCGTGGCCTGCCTCCTGTGCCTATTCCTCGTGCTACCGGTGTCGGGGCGTCCGATTGGCCAGTATCAGATCGCCGGGGTGCTCATCGTGATCGGCGTGGCTCTGTGGGCGGTCACGGTGGTTATCAACAAGCGTGTTGGACGCACGGAGCTGAAGCATCCCGAGGACATCCCGCCCGAAGTGATCTGAACGGGATGTCCACGCCATCGTTGGCCCGACGGGCGTCGTCACCAGGTGACCAGCACCTCAGCCAAGCCCGTAGGCAAGCTCGGGGTGGTCGGCGGCAATCTCCAGCAGCCGGTTGTATTTGGCCACGCGCTCGCCGCGTGCCGGTGCGCCTGACTTGATGTGCCCGCACCCGGTGGCGACCGCCAGGTCGGCGATAAAGGCGTCGGGCGTCTCCCCCGAGCGGTGCGACATGAACTGCCGATAACCGGCAGCGGCGCAGATGTTCATGGCGTCGAGGGTCTCGGTGACCGTGCCGATCTGGTTCAGCTTGATCAGCGACGCATTGGCCACATGACGCTCGATGCCCTTGCGGATGAGCTCGGGGTTGGTGCAGAAGATGTCGTCGCCAACCAGCTCCACCCGGGAGCCGAGTTCGCGGGTGAGCTGCTGCCAGCCATCCCAGTCGTCTTCAGCCAAACCGTCCTCAAGCAGCCAGACCGGGTACCCGTGGACGATGGCCTGGTAGCGCTCGATCATCTGCGCACTGGTGAAGCTGCGCCCATTGACCAGATAGCGGCCATCAGCCTGACGGAACTCCGAGGACGCCGGATCAATGGCGATGGCCACGCCCTCGAGGCCGGGGGTATAGCCAGCGTCACCGATCGCAGCCACGATTGTGTCGAGCGCCTGCTCGGGCTCGGCGAAATCGGGCGCGAACCCACCCTCGTCGCCCAGCCCAACGGGTTGGCCAGAGTCCTTGAGGCGGGCACGCAGGGCGGAGTAGATCTCAGAGCCTGCGCGCACCGCGTCCGTCATGGAGTCCATCCCGGTCGGGCAGATCATGAACTCCTGGAAGTCGAGCGGATTAGCCGCATGGACGCCCCCATTGAGCACATTGAAACAGGGCACCGGCAGGCGGGGCGGCTGGCCTCCGATTCCCGGGAGATATTCGAACAGCTCGTTGCCGCCGCTGGCCGCAAGCGCCCTGGTGAAGGCCATGGATACCCCCAGGATTGCGTTGGCGCCGAGCCGGGACTTGTTCGGGGTTCCATCCAGGGCCAGAAGGCTCTCGTCGAGTTCGCCGACGGACTCGAAGCGGCGCCCAACAATGGCGTCGGCAATTTCATGGGTGACGTGGTCCACTGCGGCGAGAACGCCGAGTCCGCCGAAGCGATGTGGATCGTGATCGCGCAGTTCCACGGCCTCGTGTGTGCCAGTGGAGGCACCGGAGGGGACCATCGCCCGTGCGCGTGTGCCGTCGGACAGGGACAACCTGACCATCAGGGTGGGTCGGCTGCGCGAGTCCAAGATTTCCATCGCGTCCAGCGTGGTGATTGTTTGACGTGGCATGAGTGCCCTCCCGCGTGCTCGCGGACGGCCATGCGCATCGCGTGCCTGCTCGATGCGGGATGCCCATGTCCATCCCTTGATTCAACGAACAGGAACTATCAGCAGGTCTGCGGTTCGGGCTCTTATGCCCCGGCGGGTCCCATCGCCGTTTTCAGGATAGTCCCGCGCATGTGCCCTGGAGCTTCTGATCGCGTGAAAGATTCCACCTCGCGCCTCTAATCATCGGGGAAGGCCGTGTGCCGTCGATGACGCTGCCGACACCCACCAGCTGTTCCTGGTGTCTGCTCGCCTCAGGCCCTCTGCGCGAACTCCGACCAACCTGCCTCCAGGCGAGCCATGATGGCGTCAAGATCGGCCCGTGAGGCGTCCATGTCCGTGGCCGCGAGATCGGGGATCTGGAGCACGATGCGGGCCAGGGCGCGGATCACGGCGTCCTCCGGTCGCCCCACGATCCCGGCCAGCAGGGTGGTGAGCCCGGGCTCGCAGCGCTCCCACCGTTCCTTGGCGTAGGCGCGCAGCGGCGGAGCCTCGACCACCCGGCGCACGAAGGCCGATTGCGTGCCCGAGAAGGCACCGCGGTCACGGAAGAACTGGTGCAGGGCGTCCAGCACGCTCTGCCCGTCGGCCCGCGATTCGACGGCGGTAATGATCGACTGCATCCTCTCGTCGGCAGAGTCGACGTTGTCACCGAAGATCACGGCGTTCTTGCCGTCTGGGAAGTGTTTGAACAGCGTTGTCACTGCGGTATCGGCTTCCTCGGCGATGTCGACAACGGTGACAGCCTCATAGCCGCGCGCGAGCACCAGCCTGCGCGCGGCGGCGGTGAGCGCCGACGAGGTGGCGGCCTTCTTGCGTTCGCGACGTCCCTGGCGTTCCGCTGTCTGACTCATGGCCTCAGTGTACAGATCACGTTTGTGTAGCTCCTCCATTTATGTAGTGATTACACTTTTGCAATGGCTGCGCATATGCTGTCGCTGCGAAAGGAAGTACGTCATGACACAGACATTGACCGCCGTCGAGCCCACCACGAGCTCGCGGCTCGGCAGGCGCCTCTGGGCGATCCTCGCGGTCGTCCTCATCGCGGACGCCATCGACCTGATGGATTCCACGATCATGAACATCGCAGCCCCGACGATCCAGCGCGAGATCGGCGGCGGGGAGGGCCTCATCAAGTGGCTCGGGGCCAGCTATGCGCTCGCGCTGGGCATCCTGCTCGTGGTGGGCGGGCGACTCGGCGACCGCTTCGGGCGCCGGCGGCTGTTCCTCATCGGCATCGCCGGATTCGGGGTCGCCTCGGTGTTGTGCGCGGTGGCCATCGATCCCGCGTTCCTCATTGCCGCCCGGCTGCTCCAGGGGGCCTTCGGCGCCCTGCTCATCCCGCAGGGCATCGGCATCCTCATCGCCACCTTCTCCCGTGAGCAGTTCCCCACGGCTGCCTCGATGTTCGGCCCCGTGCTCGGTGGGGCCTCGATCGTCGGCCCGATCCTGGCGGGATTCCTCGTCGGCGCCAATATCGGTGGCCTGACGTGGCGGCCCATGTTCCTCATCAACATCGTGCTGTGCGCGGCCGGGCTCATCGCCGGATGGAAGCTGTTGCCCCCGGATCGCGACCTGCAGAAGGTGTCCATCGACGGACTCGGCTCGGCACTGTTGGCAGTGGGCATGCTCGGCGTCCTGTTCGGACTCATCCAGGGCTCGACCAACGGGTGGACTGCGGTTCCCGTGATCTGCCTGGGCCTGGGTGTCGCCGGGTTCATCGGCTTCGCCCTGCGCCAACGCCTCGCGACGAATCCCCTCATCGTGCCGGCGCTGTTCCACAACCGTGGCTTCACGTCCGGGTTGCTCATCGGGCTGGGCTACTTCGCGGTGGTCAACGGCTTCGCCTATGTGGTCTCGCTCTACTTCCAGATGCACCTGGGGCTCAGCCCGGTGGGTGCCGCGCTGGCCATGATGCCGATGATGGTGGGCATCATCATCGCCTCCTTCGTGGCACGCCCGCTCATCCCGAAGCTGGGACGCAACCTCGTGGTGGCCGGCCTGGCCACCACCCTGGCCGGGATCGTCGCCCTCATCGCCATCAGCATTGCGGCGGGAGACGCCACCAACCAGTGGATGCTCGCGCCGGCGATCCTCGTGCTCGGATTGGGCATGGGCGCGTCGTTCAGCAGCATCTACGACGTCGCGATCGGCGATCTCACGACGGACCTCGCCGGTAGCGCATCGGGTTCACTGTCGGCGGTGCAGCAGCTGGCCTCGGCCATCGGCTCGGCGGTGGTCACCACGATCTACTTCCAGACCTCGGCAGCCGCCGACGCCAACCGACCCTTCATCGCCTCACTCGTCGTGGTCGGTGCCATCACCGCCGTCTGCCTCATCGCCGCTCCCCTGCTGCCGAAGCGTGCCCCGCAGGACGCCCACTGAGCGGGCCGACATATCCGACAGAAAGTAGCCGGGCGCCATCAATGAAATCACCACCCCATCCCCACCCCAGCACCCCTCGAGTTTCCCCTCGGGATTCTACGTAGTAGACTTGCTCTACGTCGTAGAGTTACGACGGATGGAGCACGAATGTTGGTAGCCAAGGGAATCATCAAGTCGTATGGGAACCTCAAGGTTCTCCGCGGCGTCGATCTGTCGGTCGAGCGAGGGCAAATTCTTGGCCTCATGGGGGTGAATGGGGCGGGCAAGACGACACTGATTTCGATCCTTGCCGGACTGACGCGGCCGGATGCCGGCGACGTGCACATTGGGGGCGTGGATCTGCTTCGTCACCGCCGCCAGGCCGCCCGGCATATCGGGGTCGCCCCACAGGCGTTGGGCATCTACCCGACCCTGACGGTGCAGGAGAACCTGGATTGCTTTGCGGGGCTGGCTGGTTACTCCGGTCGGAAGGCCCGTTCCCGGACTGCTGAGATCGCGCGGTTGATGGGTCTGCAGGATCTGCTCGACCGGCCCGCAGGTCACCTCAGCGGTGGCCAACAGCGGCGTCTGCATACCGGGATGGCGCTTCTGGGTCACCCGGACGTCTTGTTCCTGGACGAGCCGACAGTCGGCTCGGATGTGCAATCACGCGAGGTGCTGCTCAGCATCGTCACACATATGGCGAATGAGGGCACCGCCGTGATCTATACGACGCACTACCCCGCTGAGCTTGAGCAGTTGGATGCAACCATCAACGTGCTCGTCAACGGCAGGATCACGGTGACCGGCAGTGTCCAGGAAGTCACCGGGCAGTGGGCCTCATCATCGATATTCCTTCATTTCCGGGGCAAGACACCGCGGAAGTGGACGGGTGGAAGGAAGACCGCGGCGGACTGGTTCCAATCCGGCCGGTCAGCGATCCCGGTCAGATGCTCGGCCAGACATTGAGCACGCTCGGGGCTGCTGCGGGCGGTCTGGACGATGTACGCATCACCCGTCCCAGCCTCGAGGCGGCGTATCTGGCGATCACGGGCGACCATGCGCTTGCGGAAAAGGAGGCCAGCGATGTCGTTGCTGCCTAGCATGTCGATTGCCAGAACTACCTGGAGGCTGCAGCTGCGCGATCCTGGGTCGTCAGTAATCATGACCCTCCTGCCGCTCATCCTCGTGCCGCTGCTGAACCCCAGCGCGAAGGCACAGCTGATCCTGTCCGGATATCCGAACGCCAGCGGTGCCGAGCAGACGGTGCCTGGGCTCGCCATATTGTGCGCGTTCCTGTCCGTTGAGCAGGTCACCACCTTGTTCTTCCGCGAACATGCGTGGGGAACATGGGACCGGCTGCGCGCCAGCGCGGCGTCCACTGCCGACATCGTGACAGGCAAAGTTGTTGTCCGCTTCCTGATTCAGCTCGCTCAGACTGCCATCGTCTTCGCCGTGGGTGCGCTCATCTTCGGTTACCGTCCCAACGGCTCGGTGCTCGCGATCGGTATCGTCGTGATCGTGTTCACCGCCATGCTCGTCGCCTTTGGCGTGATGCTTGTCGCGCTGTTTCGCACCATGGATCAGGCCGATACGGTCGGAATGCTCGTGGGCATGCTCCTGGCCGGCCTGGGCGGCGCCCTGGCACCTGTCGCGTCGTTCCCCGGCTGGGTGCAATCGCTGGCCCACGTCAGCCCCGCCTTCTGGGTGTTGGACGCCCTGCGCCGCCTCACCCTGGACAGCGCACACCTGACTGACGTGATGCCCGCGATAATCGGCACGCTCGCCTTTACCGCCGGGTTCGCACTGATTGCCGCCGTCAGCTTCCGCTCCAATGCCGTGAAAGTAGGCACCACATGAGTACGAGTGGGCGTCCCATGCGCCCGACCCTGTCCCGGGACTACATCCTTCACACTGCATTGCACATCGTGGACCGTGACGGTTCCGACAAACTCACCATGCGCCGGCTGGGCACCGAGCTTGGCGTAGATCCGATGGCCATTTACCACTATGTGCCGAACAAGGCCGCCCTGTTCGACGGCATTGCCGAGACGATCTGGTCATCGCTCGACCTGGGCGTCCCGAGCCCGGACGAAAGCTGGCAGCAGCAACTCATCGCCGCCATGCGCGCCTTGCGTGGAGTCCTGCGGGCGCACCCGAACGCGGTCGCCCTCGTCGGCACCCGGCCCGTAACCAGCCCCGAGCTCCTAACCGTCATAGAGCAACTGCTCGGCTTTCTCACCGAGGCGGGCATGCCTGCAGACGCTGATACGGCCGATCTGCTGAGCACCCTGGTCAACTACACGATCGGCCAAGTCCTCGCAGAGGTCGGCGAGCCGGTCGGAGCAGAGTCAGCCCCAGCCAATTACCAGGCCCTGTCTCCCCAGACCCACCCACATCTGAGCGCCCTGCTGAACAACGGCTGGACTTACGATCCGGACGCCCAGTATGACCACGGTCTCAACGCCCTGCTCGCAGGCTGGCGCCAGACCTGACACCCCCACGCGAACACGGTTCCTTGCATATCCAGATCCAGGGACCCATCGGCCGCCTCAGCGAGTGCCATCTCCGGTCCAAGACCAGCGCTGGCCTCACATGTAGCGGGGTCGTGCCCCCAGCGGGATTCGAACCCGCACTGGAGCGGGTTTAAGCCGCCTGCCTCTGCCGTTGGGCTACGGGGGCCCGGAAACAGACTAATCGGCGGCACCCACACGCGCGACACGAACCGGGACAACCAGGGCCAACCGGCGATTCACCGGACCTGCCCACCAAGACGGCCCAGGCCCGTGCGCTAGTCGGCGCTGATCGCCTGTCCCTTGCCGTCCACCAGCATGCTCAACGCGATGCCATCGAGGATGTCGGACTCGCTCACCACGAGTTCGGGTGCCCCCACGCGGGAGGCGACCTCCTCGACGATCAGGGCCCCGGCGCACAACACCTCGGCACGCTGCGGCTGCACGGGCCCCCAGCTGACCACCTCGGACACGGTGGCACCCAGCAGCCGATCAGCCACCTCGTGCACCGCTGCCTGGCTCAACACCGAGCCGTGCACGCGCGAGCGGTCGTAGCGGCGCAGGTGCTGTGCAAGGGCGGACATGGTGGTCACGGTGCCGGCCACGCCGATGAAGGTGCGGATGTCGGACAGCTCCACCCCGCTCGAGTCGAGCTCGGAGCGCACCAACTGCCGGGCACGGGCGATCTCGTCGGCCGTGGGCGGGTCAGAGCGCAGGATGCGCTCGCGCAGTCGCCGGGAACCGATGTTGAGGCTCACCGACGCGTCGATGTGGGCCAGGTCCGCGCCCGCGCCGACGCCGCGCACCAGCTCGGTGGATCCCCCACCGGAGTCCATCACCAACACCGGGTCGGCCTTGGACCGGATGCCCGACAGGGCCCCCCGGAAACTCAGGTGCGCCTCTTCCTGCCCCGACACCACCTCGGCGTTGATGCCCAGCCGGGCGCGCACCCCACGGAACAGCTCGTCGCGGTTCTGGGCGTCGCGGGTGGCCGAGGTGGCCACGAAGCGTCCCCGCTCGCAGTCGAGGTCGGCAATGATCTCGTTGAACTGCTCGCAGGCGTCGAACGCGCGGTTGAGGGCATCGGGGGCGAACAGGCCGGTGGCGTCGACGCCCTGACCCAACCCCACGAACAACAGCCTGCGGTCGTATTCGTGCAGCGATCCATCGGGGTTGAGGCTTGCCACGAACAACCTCATCGTGTTCGTTCCGCAGTCGATCGCCGCAACCCTCATCGCTTGCTCCCCTCCGGGCGTGGGACGCAGGAGTGCTTCCAGAACTCACCCACGGCGCGCACCGTCTCGTCACCGAGCGGGTTGACGCCCGGCCCTACCGCCAGCGCATGGCCGAGCAGCGCGTGCAGGCACTTCACGCGGGTGGGCATACCGCCGGCGCTGATGCCGTCCAGCTCGGGCACCTCGCCCAGCGCGGCACGATCGGCCAGATAGGACTCGTGGGCCGCCCGGTAGCGCTCGGCCAGCTCCGGATCGTTCTCAAGGCGCCGCGTCATCTCGGCCATCACGCCGTTGGCCTCCAGCCGTGAGCACGCCGCCACGGCGCGCGGGCAGGTGAGGTAATAGGTGGTGGGGAACGGAGAGCCGTTGGGCAGCCGCGGTTCGGTGGCGATCACGCCGGGACGTCCGCAGGGGCATCGCCAGGCGACCCCCACGACGGCCCGTGGCTCGCGGCCGAGTTGCTCGGCGACAATCTGCTCGTCAGCGGGACTGAGGGGCTCGATTTGGCGCATTCTCCAATTGTGGCACGACCGAAAAACGGCATGCGCCGGACGGAGCTCGCCTCGGGTCCGCGACGCGGCGGTGGGCCGGTCAGCCTCCGCTGGTTGGCGCGGCGCTGGGTCCCACGACCCGTTCGATCCGACTCGGCGTCGGCGTCTCGGTGGGCTTGTCAGCGCTCTTGTTGCTGTCCCATGCGCGCTGCCACCACGCCTCTGCCTGCTGTGCCCCGACGCCGGTGCGGTCGATCTTGGCCCCGCCGCCGTAGGGGTCGCCGTTGGCATCCACCACCTGGTAGCCGGTCTCGCCGGGCATCACCCAGCCGAGCCTGCTGCGCGCCTGGGCCCGCACATAGTCCGGGTCGTTCCAGCGCTGCTGCTCGTTGTCAAGCTGGCTGATGTGCTCCTGGCTGGACGCGATGGCCGCCCTGGCCTGGGATATCTGCTGGCGCTGGTCGACGTAGACCCGCAGGCTGGTGATCAGCGAGATGATCAGCACCGCCACGATCGCCAGGACGGCGGCCAACCGCCGGGTCATGCGGGCGCCGGTGCGGGCGACCGGGCCGGTTGCCTCGTTGCCCGACTCGTCGCCCTCGGCACCCGAGCTCGTCTGGGTCTCCAGGCGGGCGCGTTCATGCGAGCTGCGACGCGAGGTGCGCGCTGCGGTGCGGGTGCTGGGGGTGTCGCCCGCCGAGGGGGGCGCACTGCGGCGCCGGCTGGAACGGGACGAGACCATGTCCCCATTGTCCCCCGACACCGGCCCGGGCGGCATCCGGCAACGCCCGACGCCGTTGAATTCACAGGGCGCGGACCCGCGCGGACGCGACGCGGGTGGACATGTCACGCCTTAGATGGCGCCCCCTGGCATGGCGCTCGGGCACGCCACGGGGACATGCCACCCCGGATATGCCACCGAGGAGATGCAACAGGGGGCGCCACCGGCCTTGCGGCCGGCAGCGCCCCTGTGCGGGTCGTTCAGTGCTGGGCGTCCACCCGGCACCGTGCGTCCATCATCACCACTTGGTGGAGTCGAACTTCGGGAAAGCCCCGGCACCCGCGTAGGTGGCGGCCTCGTCGAGGTCCTCCTCGATGCGGATGAGCTGGTTGTACTTGGCAACGCGCTCGCCGCGGGCCGGTGCACCCGACTTGATCTGGCCACAGCCAAGGGCCACGGCCAGGTCGGCGATCGTGGTGTCCTCGGTCTCGCCGGAGCGGTGGCTCATCATGGTGTGGAAGCCATTGCGATGCGCCAGGGTCACTGCGTCGATGGTCTCGGTGAGGGTGCCGATCTGGTTCACCTTCACCAGCAGCGCGTTGGCCGCCTTCTCGGTGATGCCCTTCTGCAGGCGCTCGACATTGGTGACGAACAGGTCGTCGCCGACGATCTGCACCTTGTCGCCGATGCGCTCGGTGAGCGTCGACCAGCCGTCCCAGTCCTCCTCGTCGAGGGGATCCTCGATGGAAACCAGCGGGTAGTCATTGACGAGCTTCTCGAGGTACTCGATCATCTCGGCGGTGCTGCGCGACTTGCCCTCGAACTCGTAGCGGCCATCGGTGTAGAACTCCGAGGCGGCCAGGTCGAGCGCCAGTGCGACGTCCTTGCCGGGCTTGTAACCGGCGGCCTTGATGGCGTCCTCGATGAGGTCGAGCGCCTCACGGTTGTTGTCGAGGTTGGGGGCGAAGCCACCCTCGTCGCCCAGGCCTGTGCCCAGCCCGCGCTCCTTGAGCACGCCCTTGAGCGTGTGGTAGACCTCGGCGCCGATGCGCATGGCCTCGGCGAAGGACTTCGCGCCGATCGGAGCGATCATGAACTCCTGGATGTCGACGTTGGAGTCGGCGTGGGCGCCACCATTGAGGATGTTCATCATGGGGACGGGCAGCTCATTGGCGGTCGGGCCGCCGATGTACTGGTAGAGCTGCAGCTCGGCCGACTCCGCCGATGCCTTGGCCGCGGCCAGCGAGACGCCCAGGATGGCGTTCGCGCCGAGCTTGGCCTTGTTGTCGGTGCCGTCCAGCTCGATCATCGCCTCGTCGAGCTCACGCTGCCTGCTGGCCTCCATGCCGAGGACTTCCTCGCCAATGGTCTCGACCACATTGCCGACGGCCTTCTGCACGCCCTTACCGCCGTAGCGGTTCTCGTCGCCGTCGCGCAGCTCAACGGCCTCGAACTGGCCGGTTGACGCACCCGACGGG
Source organism: Propionibacterium freudenreichii subsp. freudenreichii (assembly GCF_000940845.1). Taxonomy (NCBI): domain Bacteria; kingdom Bacillati; phylum Actinomycetota; class Actinomycetes; order Propionibacteriales; family Propionibacteriaceae; genus Propionibacterium; species Propionibacterium freudenreichii. Next base: position 1,856,379 of record NZ_CP010341.1, read on the forward strand.
ACGCCTGCACGGGCCGACGAGCCGTCATCCAGAACGACCTCAACCTCGACGGTGGGGTTGCCGCGCGAATCAAGAATTTCGCGGGCCTCGATGAATTCGATACTTGCCACAGGTGCTGCCTTTCAGTGTTTTTGGGAAGGCGTTGAGCCCCCTGTCCAGCCTAATGGGTCCGCCGCCACAAAGCGCCTGACGGGAACCACCCGCCGTGACGGCTTCATGCCCCCTCAGGACTGTTCGGCGGCCCTGATTTCGGCCTCCCAGCGGCGCAATGCCGCGCGCGTGGCCTGGTCCGCGTCCACTCCGACGCGTTGGGCCCGGCGCACGAGGCTGAGAATCTTCTCGCCGGCCTCACGATCACTGATCGAAAGGTCCTCATCCTGGGCCGGCCCCATGTCGGGACCCACGTCGTGCACCCGCTGGGCCACCTTGGCCGCCCGCGCCAGCGTGGGCAGGGCGTCGGCGATGCCGTCCAACGACGAATCGCGATGCTTGGCGGCCTTCTTGCGTCGTTCCCAGCTGGCGTCGAGGTCATCGGGCACCTCGGCGTCGCCATAGACATAGGGATGGCGGGCAATGAGCTTGTCGGTGATGCCGCGCACCACCTCGGCGATGTCGTATTCGCCCTCGTCAGAGGCGATGGACGCGTGGAAGACCACCTGCATCAGCAGGTCGCCGAGCTCCTCGCGCTGGTCATCGGCCGTGCCGACCTCGATGGCGTCCACCACCTCGGCCGTCTCCTCGATGAGGTGCTTCACCAGGCTGAGATGGGTCTGCCTGGCGTCCCAGGGGCATTCGATGCGCAGCGTCTGGTTCACTGCCACGAGCCGGGCGAATTCCTCGCCGGCCCGTTGGGCCGCCGCGGGCAACGAGCCCACATCGTCGGGGCGCTGGTTCATCAGCGGTCGGTGCTCAGCTTCGACAGTGATCCGGTACCGGCCACGGCAAAGTCGGTGGGGCTCCACGCGCCGTAGCGCGGGTTCACCACGGGGGCCAGCGAGGCGGCGTCCTTCTGCACGTTCTTGCCCTTGGCCGACAGCACCAGGGCCGTCAGGCGCAGCTGTCCGTCAACCGCCTGGGCGCAGTCATTGTCGGCCAACAGGCCCCGCGCATTGCCCAGGGCCTGCTTGGCCTGGTCCATGTCGGAATCCGACAGCGTCACGCCGTACTCGCGCGCCAGCTGATCGGCGATCATGCCCTCGCCCACATAGGAGACCACCACGCGGCGGATGTCCCCGGGCGTGTACTGGCCGGCGCCGCCCCCGGCGTCCAGCATCTTCGAGCAACCGTCGGCGTAACGGGTGATGGTCGACTCGCTGACCCGGGCACCGTCCAGCTCGATGGCCGTTGCGGGGCTGGGTGAGCAGCCGGCGAACATGGCAAGCGCCGCGGCGGGCACACCAATCCTGACGAGCAGCGAACGCCTGGACATCGAGTAACTCCTTCGACGGGACGGAGCGGCCGCGAGACCGCACAGGCGTGCGCCACCGCGGGGCTGGACGGCGCGAGAGCCGGGCAGCGCATCTGGCGATGAGCTTAGTGCAGCCGGGGGCCTAGCTGTACTTCCCCGTGACGTTGTGAACGCGGGCTGAGGGAGTCTGGCCGCCGATCCCGGTGTGGGGTCTGTGGTGATTGTAGTGATGGAGCCAGGTCTCGTAGGCTGCGGCGCGCTCGGCTTCGCTGGCGTAGGGCTTCGCGTAGGCCCACTCGACGGCGAGGGTTCGGTTGAACCGCTCGACCTTGCCGTTGGTCTGCGGCCGGTATGGCCGGGTCCACTTGTGCTTCACCTCGTCGCCGAGCGCGTCAGCGAAGGCGCCTGACCGGTAGCAGGAACCGTTGTCGGTCATCACCGCGGTGACTGTGACGCCCAGGCCTGCGAAGAACGCGTTCGCGCGGGTCCAGAACCCCGCTGCGGTCTCTTTGCGCTCGTCGTCAAGGATCTCTGAGTACGCGATCCGGGAGTGGTCGTCCACGGCGTGGTGCAGATACCGGTAGCCGCGAGAGCCGGCTGCCCCGGCACGGGCTGCCTTGTCGCGGGCCACTCCCGCGTGACGGTCCTGCATGGATCCGCGACCGTGGGCACGCCACCCGCCGCCGTCGGGGATCCGGCCTTGTTTCTTGATATCTACGTGCACGAGCTGGCCCGGCGCGGCGACCTCGTACCGTGTCGGCTTCGGGCGGCGAACCGGCAGCCCGGTGGCCTGGTCGATGTTGATCAGCTTCGGCATCTTGTATCGGGCGAGCACCCGACCGACCGTGGAACGGTGCAACCGCAGGTGATACGCGATCCGGTGCGGACCCCACCGGCGAGTGAACCGCAACGCGACGATCCGATGCTCCGTCTTACGCGAAAGCCGGTTCGGTGACGAGGTGGGCCTCGAACTACGGTCGATCAACGGCAGCCCTGCCCGGTACCTGTCGGCCCACCGCTTCACCGTCGCGGGCGAGCACTGGAACCGTTCCGCCGCCCGCCGCAACGACCAGCCCTGTTCCACGACGAGAACAGCAAGACGACGACGCCCTTCCGGTGTCAAGGGTGCGTTAGCGTGAGTCACGAAGACCTCCGTGGTCAGGAGAGTGAGTGTGGTAACCCACATCCTGCCCGGAGGTCTTCGCTACCTCACCCGTTCACAACCTCCCGGGGAAGTACACCTAGCCCGCGGCGGCACCGGCGGTTGCCCCCACCGTGTCACCTGCAGTGTTGCCGGCGGTGCCCTGCCGCCTGGGGGCATCGGGCAGCAGGATGTCGCGCACGAACCCGGAGGCCCAGGCGATCAACTCGTCGCCGATGATGGGCTGGCCACCGACCTTGGCGGTGCGCGGTGCGGGCACCAGGGCCAGGTTGGCGGCGTTCTTCACCAGGGTGCCCGGGTAGAGCCGGTCGAGGCGCACCCGGCGCGAGTCGGGCAGCGACAGTTCGGTGCCGTCGGGGGCCCGGCGTCCGGCAATCGGCGCAAACCTGATGGATCGGCCCTGGCTCATCACCTCGGTGAGTCCTGCCTGACGGCACAGCAGCCTGAAGGCCGCCACCGTCAGCAACGATTCGGCCTGCTCGGGCACGGGGCCGTAGCGGTCCTGCAGCTCGCCGCGCAGCGCCTCGATGTCGTCGGTGCTGGTGACCTCGGCGATGCGCTTGTACATCTCCAGGCGCAACCGCTCCGATTCCACATAGTCCTCGGGCAGGTGGGCGTTGACGGGCAGCTCGATGCGCATCGGCTTCTCCTCCTCGCCCGGGCCATCGCCCTTGAACTCGGCGACGGCCTCCCCCACCAGGCGCAGGTAGAGGTCGAAGCCGACGTCGGCGATGTGGCCGGACTGCTCATCGCCCAGCAGGTTGCCGGCGCCACGGATCTCCAGGTCCTTCATGGCAATCGCCATGCCGGCGCCCAACTCGTTGTTGGCGGCCAGCGCGGCGAGCCGGTCATGCGCCGTGGTGGTGAGCGTGCGGTCACCGGGGTACAGGAAGTATGCGTAACCGCGCTCGCGGCTGCGTCCCACCCGGCCGCGCAGCTGGTGCATCTGCGACAGGCCCATGTGGTCGGCACGATCCACGATCAGGGTGTTGGCGGTGGGGATGTCCAGGCCGGCCTCGACGATGGTGGTGCACACCAGCACGTCGGCGCGCCGCTCCCAGAAGTCGACCATCACCTTCTCCAGGGTCTTCTCGCTCATCTGCCCATGGGCGGTGACCACGCGGGCCTCCGGCACCATCTCGCGGATGCGGGCGGCCACCCGATCGATGCTGGCCACCCGGTTGTGCACCAGGAACACCTGGCCCTCACGTGCCATCTCGCGACGGATCGCGGCCAGCACCTGGCCCTCGTCATAGGGGCCGGCGAAGGTGAGCACGGGGTGACGTTCCTCCGGTGGCGTGGTGATGGTGCTCATCTCGCGGATACCGGTCACCGCCATCTCCAGGGTGCGCGGGATGGGGGTGGCACTCATCGAGAGCACATCGACGTTGACGCGCAGCTTCTTCAGCGCCTCCTTGTGCTCCACACCGAAACGCTGTTCCTCGTCGATGATCACCAGGCCGAGGTCCTTGTAGTGCACCTTGGACGACAACAGCCGATGGGTGCCGATCACCACGTCGACCTTGCCCTGCGCCATCTCCTCCAGGGTGGTGGCCACCTCCTTCTCGGTCTGGAAGCGGCTCAGCTGGGCCACCGTCACGGGAAAGCCCGAGTAGCGCTCGGCGAAGGTCTGGTAGTGCTGCTGCACCAGCAGCGTGGTGGGCACCAGCACGGCCACCTGCTTGCCGTCCTGCACGGCCTTGAAGGCGGCACGCACGGCGATCTCGGTCTTGCCGTAGCCGACGTCACCACAGATCAACCGGTCCATCGGCACGATCTGCTCCATGTCGTGCTTCACGTCGGTGATGCAGGCGAGCTGGTCGGGGGTCTCCTCGTAGCGGAAGGCGTCCTCCATCTCGTGTTGCCAGGGGGTGTCGGGGCTGAAGGCATGTCCGCGCGAGGCCTGGCGGGCCGCGTACAGCTTGATCAGGCCGGCAGCCACCTGGCGTACGGCCTTGCGGGCGCGGCTCTTGCGGTGCTTCCACTCGGCGCCGCCCATCTTGTCGAGCGCCGGTGCCTCACCACCCACGTAGCGGGTCACCTGGTCGAGCTGGTCCATCGGCACATAGAGGCGATCGCCGGGCTGCCCGCGCTTGGACGCCGCATATTCGATCACCATGTACTCACGGGTGGCCCCTGCCACCGTGCGCTGGGTCATCTCCACGAAGCGTCCGACACCGTGCTGCTCGTGCACCAGGGGGTCGCCGGGCTTCAGCTCCAGGGGCACCACCTGGTTGCGGCGCTTGGTGGGCATCTTGCGCGACGAGCGGTCTGCGTTGGGCTGGTTGGTGATGTCGCCGGCGGCCACCAGGGTGAGCTTGAGGTCGGGGGCGCGGAAGCCGTGGCGCAGTCCCGACAGGATGATGGACACCACATGGGGCTCGGGCTCATCGGGCAGTTCGTCGAGCACGCGGGCGGGCGTGTCATGGTCGCGCAGCATCTCGGCCATGCGGTTGGCCAGTCCCTTGCCCTCGACGCTGGACACCACGCGCCAACCGCGGGCCAGATCATCGGTCATGGTGGCGATGGCCTTCTCGGCGTCGCCGCGCCAGCCGGGCAGCGGCTCCATGTCGAGGATCATCTCGGGGATCCCCCCGGCGAACGCCGCGTCGGCGGCCGAGACGGATTCGCCCGCGGATGCGGATTCTCCGGTGGGGTCCTCGCCCTGCGGGGCACTGTCGGGTGCCGCGGCGAAGGCCGACAGGCTCCACCAGCCCTGGCCGATGTCGAGGCTGTGCTGGCGCACATCGGCCAGCTCCTGGTACGACGACGCGGCCAGGTCGATGGGGGCCTTGCCGCCCGCGGCAGCAGCCGCCCACGAGGCGTGCAGGAACTCCTGGCTGGTGCGCACCAGGTCGGCGGCGCGGGTGCGCACCAGCTCCGGGTCGCAGACCAGGGTGAGGGTTTCGGGGGCCATCACGTCGACGAGCAGCTCCACGCCGTCGGCAAGCGCCGGGATGAGGGCCTCCATGCCCTCCACCGACTGGCCCTGCGAGATCTTCTCCAGCATCTCGGACAGTTCGGGGTGGGCGTCGACGAGGGCGGCCGCGCGCTGTTGCACCTCGGGAGTGATGAGCAGCTCACGACAAGGGGCGGCAACGAATTCGTCGACGGTCTCGTCGGTGGAGCGCTGGTCGCCGACGGTGAAGAAGCGCAGGTCCTCGATGGTGTCGCCGAAGAAGTCGACGCGCACCGGATGGCTGTAGGTGGGGGCGAAGATGTCGACGATGCCACCGCGCACCGCGAATTCGCCGCGGCGCTCGACCAGGTCGACCCGCGAGTAGGCGGCGGCCACCAGGTCGGCCTCGAGCCGGGAGGGGTCATAGTCCTCGGCGGTGCGCAGCTTCACCACCGGAAGGTCGGCCAGGCCGCGCACCTGGGGTTGCAGCACCGAACGGATCGGAGCCACCACGACCGAGGGCGCAGGCAGGTCGTCCTTGCCGGCAATGCGACGCAGCACCTCGAGGCGGTGGCCCACGGTGTCCGAATTGGGGCTCAGCCGCTCGTGGGGAAGCGTCTCCCAGGCCGGGTAGTAGGCAACCTCCTCGTCGCCGAGCAGCGAGCTCAGCTCGTCCACGAGGGACTCCGCCTCGCGGAACGTGGAGGTGACCACGAGCAATGGACGTCCGGCACGACGCACCAACCCCGAGGTGATGAAAGCCCTGGTGGCGGGTGGTCCTGCGATGTCGAGAGCCGGCACACCTGCGCGCGCCTGCTCAATCGCATCGGCAATAGCCGGGTCGTTACAAACGGTATCGATCAGACCCTGCAGCATCACCGGTCAAGCGTACCCGGGGGCGGTAAACGCCCCTGCCCGGTCGACGGGCGTCGCCGCTCGGCGGCCGTCCGGTCCTCAGTCGACCTGTTCGACCAATCCGCGCAGGGCGTCGGCCTCGGCCCGCTGGGCGGCGGCCTGCTCGGCATCGGTGAACATGGCCGCAGAGACGGCGAGTTCATCGGCCTCGCGCAGGATGAGTTCCTGTTGTTCGGGCTCGCTCAGCACGCGCCGACCGGCCTCCGCGGCACCCAGGCCGGTGGCGGACGCCTCAATCGCGCCGGCGGCCGGCATCACGTCGACACCCACGGCGGTGGCGTTGTCGAGCACCGACAGGGCGGCACGCAGGGTGGACATCCGGGTGCGGTTCCTGGCCCGCATCGCGTCCTTGAGGGCGATGCGCAGCCGGTCGTGGATTCCATCGATTGCCCCGTCATGTGCCATGGGGCCAGCAGAGCACAGCGAGCGGGCAGATACCAAACAACGCTGCGGGCGTCCCGGGCGCCTCGGATCAGTTGTTGAACCGGTTCTGGGTGGGACCCAGCCCGGCGTTGATCAAGGAGATGACGGCTTCCGCGCCGTCGTCCACCTCGATCGCCAGTTCCTCGCGTTCGGCCTTGCTGAAGCGCCCCAGCACGTAGTCGGCACCGGCCCGGTGGCCCTGCGGACGGCCGATACCCAGGCGCACGCGGTAGAAGTCGCCGGTGCCCAGGTGGGCCCGGATCGACTTGAGTCCGTTGTGCCCGTTGTCGCCGCCGCCCAGCTTGATGCGCAGGCGACCGGGGTCCAGGTCGAGTTCGTCATGCACCACGATGATGTGGTCGGGCTCGATGTCCAGGAAGTCGGACAGCTTGCGCACGGCGCGGCCCGACTCATTCATGAAGGTGCGCGGCTTGGCCAGCACCAACTTCTCGGGGGCGGGCCCGCCGATCCCCTGGGGTCCGATCCTGGTGGAGGCGGTTTCGGCGTGCATGCCCCGCGAGGCACTGAAGCGCTCCCCCGCCCGCCTGGCCAGTTCGTCGACGGTCAGAAAGCCGATGTTGTGCCGGGTATTGGCATATTGCGGCCCGGGATTGCCCAGACCCACCACCAACCAGCTCATCATTGCCCCCTGTTGTCAGATGTTCTTGCAGATGTTCTTGTCGTCGCCCACTCTTGTTCAGAATGGCCTTGTTCTGAATGGCCTTGTTCCGGCTGGTCCTGCGATCACGTACCCCGGTGCGCCACGAGTGGGCGCCGCCCGAGCAGGCAGACGGGGCGGGACCACGCCGTGTGATCCCGCCCCATCGTGTCAGCTGGTGTGGTGCGCTCAGCTCTCGGAGTCGGCGCCCTCGGCAGCCTCTGCGCCCTCGGCACCCTCTTCGCCGGCGACGGGAACCTCGGGCTCCTCGGCCTCGGTCTCACCGAGCTCGGCCTCAAGGGCCTCCTCGGAGATCTGGGCGACGGCCGACAGGATCAGCGTCTCGGGATCGTCCTCGAGCTCCGCGCCCGCAGGCAGGGTGATCTGGCCGGCCAGCAGCTGGTCGCCAACCTCCATGCCATCGATCGAGGCCTCGATGCGGTTCGGGATCGCGGTGATCTCGGCCTGGATGGCCAGCTGGGTGCGCTCCTCGTTGATGATCGCCTCGGGGGAGGCAACACCCACGAATTCCAGCGGCACCTCAACGGTGACCTTCTCGCCGCGACGCACGCGCAGCAGGTCGACATGCTTGATGAAGCCCTTGATGGGATCGCGCTGCACCTGCTTGGGCAGTGCCAGCAGGTCCTCGTCGCCCTCAACGTGGATGTTCAACAGGGCGTTGGCGGTGCGCAGCGCCAGCAGGGTCTGGTGGCCCGGCAGCGTCAGGTGCACCGGGTCGGTGCCGTGCCCGTAGAGCACGGCGGGAATCTTGTCCTCGCGGCGGATGCGGCGGGCCGCACCCTTGCCGAACTCGTTGCGCGGTTCGGCGTTCAGCTCGATCTCAGCCATCGGTTCTCCTCATGATCAACATGTGCCGTGAGGAGGCATCCCCACGCATCAACACCGTGACGTGTCAGGGAACCTGAGGGTGAACCATGCTCGACGCGCATCTGCGGAGCATTCACCCGCGGCGCACCAGTCGATCACGGCCCACAACACTGCGGACCCTCGCCAAGCGGCAGGGGCAACTATAGCCGAACGGCGACCGATCCCCGTCATCGGCGGAACCGTCGCCGCATCAGGTGGGGCCACCACCGGGCCCGGGACGCATTGACCCCGGCACGCATTGACCCCCGACCATGTGCTGGCCGGGGGTCAATGTCACGGCCCCACCGTGAAACGCAGAACGGGGGAAACCAGGGTCGTGGGGACCCGGGACGGGAGGCTCAGCCCTGCGGGCCGCTGTGTGACTTGTTCGTGAACAGGCTCGTCACCGAGCCGTCCTCGAAGACCTCGCGGATGGCGCGGGCCAGCAGCGGGGCGATGGACAGCACGGTCATCTTGGGGATGTCGATGCCTTCGGGAATCGGCAGGGTGCTGGTGAAGATGATCTCCTCGAACGGCGTCTCGTTGAGACGCTCCTGCGCCGGACCCGACAGGATGGGGTGGGTGGCGCAGGCAATCACCTTCGCGGCCCCGCGGTCGAGCAGCGCATTGGCGGCCTGACAGATGGTGCCGCCGGTGTCGATCATGTCGTCGACGAGCAGGCAGGTGCGTCCCTCGACGTCGCCCACCACCTCATGGACCTTCACTTGGTTGGCCTTGGTGGGGTCGTGGCGCTTGTGGATGATGGCCAGCGGCACCGTGAGGCGGTCGCTCCAGTTGTCCGCCAGGCGCACGCGGCCGGCATCGGGGCTCACCACCACCATGTCGTCGCCGCCGTACTTCTTCTCGACATAGTCGGCCAGCACGGGCAGGCCGGACAGGTGGTCGAGCGGGCCGTTGAAGAAGCCCTGGATCTGCGCGGCATGCAGGTCAACCGACATGATGCGGTCGGCGCCGGCCGTGCGGAACAGGTCGGAGACCAGGCGGGCCGAGATGGGCTCGCGGCCCAGGTGCTTCTTGTCCTGACGGGCATAGGGGAAGCACGGTGCCACCACGGTGATGCGCTTGGCCGACGCCCGCTTCAGGGCATCGACCATGATCAGCTGCTCCATGAGCCACTCGTTGACCGGTGCCGGATGGCTCTGGATCACGAAGGCATCGCAGCCACGCACCGATTCCTCGAAGCGCACGTAGATTTCGGAGTTCGCATAGGTGATGAGGCGGCTGGGCACCAGCTCAACATCCATCAGGTCGGACACGCGCTGGGCCAACTCCGGATAGGCCCTGCCCGAGAACAGCATCAGATGCTGTTTGCTGTTGCGCTTGACGCCGGTCATTCCCGTTTCTCTCCTCTTATCCCCTGGGGGGCTTCAGTTGTCCTGGGATGAGTTCTTGGCGGCGTCAGCGGCAAGCGCCTGCCTGCTTGCCTGCACGGCCGGATGGATGTCCCCGGTGGAGTTGCGGGCTGCCTCGTCCGCCTTGCTCCCCGGATGACGGGCGGCCACCCAGCTGTCGGAGACATGTTCACGACCACGGGCCACGGCCAACGCCCCGGCGGGCACGTCGTCGATGATCGCCGAGCCGGCGGCCACGAAGGCGCCGTCGGCCACGTCGACCGGCGCCACGAGCACCGAGTTCGACCCGATGAACACGTCGTCGCCCAGGTGGGTGGTCGACTTGTGCTTGCCGTCGTAGTTGGCGAACACGGTGCCGGCGCCCACGTTGACGTCCTCGCCGATGATCGCGTCACCGCAATAGGTCAGGTGGGGCACCTTGGAGTTCTCGCCGATCTTGGCGTTCTTCGTCTCCACGAAGGTGCCGATCTTGCCGCCCATCGCCAGCTCCGTGCCGGGACGCAACCTCGCCCACGGGCCCACATTGGTCCTGGGACCGATCACGGCCAGCTCACCGTGGGTGCGGATCACCTGCGCGTCCTCACCGACCTCGACGTCCTTCAGGGTGGTGTCGGGGCCGATCGTGGCGCCGGCAGCAATGGAGGTGGCCCCCAACAACTGCGTGCCCGGCAGCAGGGTGACGTCCTGCTCCAGGGTGACGTCGCGCTGGATCCAGGTGGTGGCGGGATCGGCGATGGTGACGCCCTGCAACATCCAGTGCTCACAGATGCGCCGATTCACCTCGGCGTTCATCCGCGCCAACTGCACGCGATCGTTGACGCCCTCGGTCTGCCAGGTGTCCTCGGTCTGGTAGGCGCCCACGGCATGGTGATGGCGGTTGGCGTACTCGATCACGTCGGTGAGATAGAGCTCGCCCTGCGAGTTGTTGGTGCGCAGGCTGGCCAGGCCGCGACGCAGCAGGTCGGCGTCGAAGACATAGATCCCCGAGTTGATCTCGGTGATGAACAGTTCGTCGGGGTCGGCGTCCTTGTGCTCGACGATGCGCAGCACCTGATGGTTCTCGCGCACCACCCGGCCGTAGCCGGTGGGATCGTCGACGTTGGCGGTGAGCACGGTGGCGGCATTGTGCTGGGTGTTGTGGGTGTCGACCAGCGCCTGCAGCGTGGCACCCGACAGCATGGGGACGTCGCCGTAGGTGACCACCACGTCACCGCTCAGGTCGGCGGGCAGTGCATCCAGCCCGACGCGCACCGCATCACCGGTGCCGTTCTGCTGTTCCTGCACGGCGATGGTTGCCTCGGGGGCGACCTCGGCCAGGTGCTCCTCGACCTGGGCGCGCTGGTGACCCACCACCACCACCAGGCGTTGGGGTTCCAGGGCCGCGGCTGCCCGCAGCGCGCTGCTGATCATCGACTCGCCGGCAACCTCGTGGAGGATCTTCGAGGTGCGCGACTTCATGCGCGTGCCCTCGCCGGCGGCCAGCACGATCACGGCCGCGACACGCGGCACGGCGGTGGCGTCACTCGAGCGTTGCGGGGCGGTCCGTTCGGAATGGGTGCTCATCGCGATTCCTCCTGTCCGAGCGCACCTGGCATCTGTTGCCAAGACGCTGCTTGCCACACAACTTCGGTACCACTTGTTCAGTATTGCTTGTTGCCCAGTACTGCTTGCTTCCACACCAGCTGCTCGTCGCCGCGTGCCCGCGGCCACGTGCCGGTGACTGCTTGCCACCGACCCTTCACGAGCCAGCTCCCTGGGCAGGAGTCGAACCTGCGTCGCTAGTCCTGATTCAAAGTCAGGCGGGCCCTGCCGGCAGACCAACCAGGGAACGATCGCCACGGCGACCGGTCCCAAGTGTAGAGCCCGAGCGCCGGCCCGGGACAATCGGTGTGTCACGGTGGAATCGGCCCGCCGGGGCGACCGGGCATGGCGAACCGAAGTCGTGGACCGGTGCCCGCGACACCACGACGATCCTCTAGGCTGCACACCGTGAGCTCGGATGATGCGACAGTTCCCGTTTCTTCACTTCCCCCCTTTGGTCCCGGCCAACATCTGCTGAGCGTGTCCCAGCTTGATCGTGCCGCGTTGACCAGCCTGTTCGGCCTGGCCGAATCGTTGCGACCGGTGGGCCAGGGCACGCAGGTGTGCCGCATCCTGGAGGGAGCGATGCTCGGCAGCCTGTTCTTCGAACCCAGCACGCGCACCCGGCTCAGTTTCGAGTCGGCCTTCCAGCGCCTGGGCGGCGCGGTGGTCTCCACCACCGGATTCACGTTCAGCTCGATGGCCAAGGGCGAGTCGATCCACGACACGGCGCGTGTGGTCTCGGGGTATTCCGACGCCCTGGTCGTGCGCCATCCCGACACCGGGTCGGTGGCCGAATTCGCCGACGCCTCCGTGGTGCCGGTGATCAACGCCGGCGACGGCTCGGGTGAGCACCCCAGCCAGTCCCTGCTCGACCTGTTCACGATGCGCCAGGAGCTCGAGGCACGCGGCAAGTCCATCGACGGGGCGACCATCGCCGTGCTCGGCGACCTTCGCTACGGACGCACCGTCCACTCGCTGCTGCGCATCCTGGGCCTGTACTCCAAGGTGACCTTCCGCGTCTTCGGGCCGCCGGCCCTGGCGCTGCCCGCAGAGTTCTTCGAGGTGGTGTCCGCCAGCGGGAACCGCATCGTGGAATGCGACTCGGTGGGCGAGGCGATCGGCCCGGCCGACGTGATCTACTGCACCCGCGTGCAGAAGGAACGCCTCTCGGAGCAGGACGAGGAGTCGGTGCACCTGAAGGGCGACCTGCTCAACATGGCGATCCTCACCCAGTACGGGCGACCGGACGCCATCATCATGCATCCCCTGCCGCGCGACTCGCGCCACAACTCCTTTGACCTGTCCCCCGATGTCGACGACTTCCCGGGCCTGGCCATCTTCCGGCAGACCGACAACGGCCTGCTCATCCGGATGGCGATCTTCTCGATCGCCCTGGGCGTGGCCGACCATGTGACCGACGACCTGCGTCCGGCCGCCTGGCAGCGCCGCTAGGCCAACCCACACCACTGCGCAGCCGTTCGTCGCGGGCCGGGTGACGGGAGCCGCCGGCCGCGGTGGCCCGTTGTCGGCGTGGGACAATGACGCCGTGAGCAGCCAAACCCCAGCACGAGCCACACGACGCGGACGCACCCGCATGACCAGCGCCGAGCGCCGTGAGCAACTCATCGTGGTGGCCCGGTCACTGTTCGCCGAGCGGGGCTTCGACGGCACCAGCGTCGAGGAGGTCGCAGCCCGCGCACAGGTGTCGAAGCCCGTTGTCTATGAGCACTTCGGCGGCAAGGAGGGCATCTACGCCGTCGTGGTCGACCGCGAGGTGACCACCCTCGACAATGCGATCATGGCGGCCATCGCCGTGCCCGCCACCAGCTACCGCGAGGTGATCGAGCGCGGCACGCTGGCGCTGCTCGACTACATCGACGCCTCACCCGACGGCTTCCGCATCATCTCCCGCGATTCCCCGGTGGGCAGCGCCTCGGGATCATTCGCGTCGATCCTTAATGACATCGCCACCCGCGTGGAGGACCTGCTGGCTCCCCCGCTCATCCGGCGGGGCTACGACGCCACCATCGCCGGCGTCTACAGCCAGGCGCTGGTGGGACTCGTGGCGTCGGCCGGGCTGGCCTGGCTGGACACCCGCAAGCCCGACAAGCGACGCGTCGCGGCGGAGCTGGTGAACCTGGCATGGAACGGGCTGGCCAGCATCGAGCACAAGCCCACCCTGATCACCGACCGCGGTGCGGTGCCGGGCAAGCGGCGCCACACCAACAAGCTGCGTCCGGCCCGCACGGCCAGCAAGGGCGCCACTGCGGCCGCCCGCAAGCGGGCCGCGAAGTCGTCCCACGCGTCGTCCGAGGACGATTCAGGTCCCGTCGACCGGGCCGACGGGCAGGACTGACGGGCACGGGCAGGACTGGGCCGGCAGCGCCCGCTCAGCTGACCACCAGTTGGGCCCCGGGTGCGGGACTGGTGACGCACAGGGTCTCGTCGACCTGCTCCAGGCTGCGCAACACGGTCTGCACCAGATAGGCATCGGGCTGGGAGGCGCACAGGAAGGCGCAGGTGGGGCCCGACCCCGACACGATCCCGGCCAGTGCACCGGCTGCGGTGCCCGCCGCGAGCACCTCGCGGAGCTCGGGACGCAGCTGACAGGCCGCCTCCTGGAGGTCATTGCCGAGCAGCGGCGCGACGCGGGCGGCGTCCCCACTGGCCAGCGCGTCGAGCAGGGCGGTGCAGGCGTCCGGGTCGTCCGGCCGCAAGGGCACCACCTTGCCGGCATCCACCTGCTCGTCGAAGCAGGCATAGACGCTGGGGGTGGACAGGCCCCGATCGCTCAGCGCAAGCACCCAGTGATAGTTGCCCCGCGCCAGCGCCGGCATCACATCGCCGCCACGCCCACGGCCCAATGCCGTGCCGCCCACCAGCTCGAACGGCACGTCGGAGCCGATATCGGCGGCCAGTTGCACCAGGTCGTCGGGAGTGGTGTCCAGGTCCCACAACACCGAGCAGGCAAGCAGGGACGCCGCGGCATCCGCCGAGCCGCCGGCCATTCCACCGGCCACCGGGATCGACTTGTCGATCGACAGGTGGACGCCCAGGTCGGCGGTGCCGAAGTGGTGGCGCAGGGCCACGGCTGCCCGCACCGCAAGGTTCGTCGGATCATCGTCGACGCGGTGGGCGTGCAGGCCGCGCGTGGTCACGGTGATGGCATCGTCGCGGCGGCGTTCGGCCGTGAGCTCGTCGAACAGGGCCACGGCCTGGAAGACGGTGGCGAGTTGGTGGTAGCCGTCGTCACCGCGGGCGGCGACGCGCAGTGCGAGGTTCACCTTGGCCGGAACACGCACCCGCACACGCAGGTCCACGGCGCCCAGGCCACGGGCGCCACTGGCGGGGAATTCGGTCTCGCTCACACCCTCAACGTATCCCGGAACTGCACCCGGGGCTGCCGGGATCCTCCCGCGCGCCCTGCCGGCACGGTCGGCGCGATCAGCGGCTCGGTGTGGCGTGCGGCAGCTGCTCGGCGATCGCGGCGAAGGCGGCGATGTCCAACGCCTCACCGCGCACCGTCGGGTCGATGCCGGCCGCCTCGATCGCGGCGGAGGCCGCCGCCGAACTTCCCACGATGCGCGCCAATGCGGAGCGCAGCATCTTGCGGCGCTGGGCGAAGGCAGCGTCGATCACGGCGAACACCTGCTCCCGGGAGGCGCTGGTGGCCGGCGGCTCGCGGCGTTGGATCGCCACCAGGCCCGACTCCACGTTCGGCACCGGCCAGAAGACGCTGGGCGGCACCGTTCCGGCCTTGTGCGCCTCGGCGTACCAGGCGAGCTTGGCGCTGGGCACGCCGTAGGTGCGACTGCCCGGAGCGGCCACGAGGCGATCGGCCACCTCGAGTTGCACCATGATCAGTCCCGCCCGCCAGGACGCGAAGCGTTCGAGCATGTGCAGCAGCACCGGCACGGCGACGTTGTAGGGCAGGTTGGCCACCAGGCGGGTCGGCGCGGGCCCGGGCAACGACTCGACGCGCAGCGCATCGTCGGTGACCACCCGCAGGCGCCCGGCCCGATCGGGTTGATGTTCGGCCACGGTGAGCGGCAGTTGGGCCGCCAGCACCGGATCGATCTCGACGGCGGTGACGCCGGCAGCGGAGGCTAACAGTCCGAGGGTCAGTGATCCGAGGCCCGGCCCCACCTCCAACACCTCATCCTCGGGTCCTACGTCGGCCAGCGACACGATGCGGCGCACCGTATTGGCGTCCACGACGAAGTTCTGGCCGAGCGTCTTGGTGGGGCGAAGGTTGATGGCGTTGGCGTGCCGCCGCACGCTGGTGGGATCGAGGAATTCGGCCACGCCGCTCACCAGGTTCCGGTCACGATGGCCTGCGGGTTGCTGCCGTAGGCACGCGAGGTGTTGGCGTCGAGCTGGCGGCACCATGCGGCCAAGGCCTGCTCGTCACTGGTCTCGATGCCACGTGCCGCGGCCAGGAAACGCACCGTGTGCGGCACGAGATAGGGAGCATTGGGGCGTCCCCGCATCGGCACCGGGGTGAGATAGGGCGCATCGGTTTCCACCAGCACCTTGTCGGCCGGGGTGCTGCGCAGTGCGTCGCGCACGGCACCATTGGCCTTGAAGGTCACCGATCCGGCGAAACTCAGCCAGGCATCGTGTTCCAGGCAGGTGGCGGCGAACTCGGCATCGCCGCTGAAGCAGTGCAGGATCGTGCGCGGCGGCCACCCGTATTCGTCGAGTACCGCGGCGACGTCGGCATGGGCGTCGCGATCATGGATCACCAGGGCACGACCGGTGCGCTGGGCAATCTCGATGTGGCGGGCGAAGAGCTCCCGCTGGAAGGCCTGGCCGGCAGGGTCCTGGATGCGGAAATAGTCCAAGCCGGTCTCGCCCACGGCACGGACCCGCTCATGGGCGGTGGCGAGCTGCTCGATGCGCCGCATCACGTCGTTGACCGCTTCGGGGCCCTGACGGGCCACCATGCGGGCTCCGTCGTTGGGATGCAGCGCCACGGCGGCCACCACCTGTTCGTGGGTGGCCGCGAAGTCCACCGCCCACTCGCTGCTGGGCTGGTCGCAGCCCACCTCGACGATGCGGTGCACGCCGACGACCGCTGCGGCCGACAGGTTGAGCTCGGGGTCGAGCCCGGAGAACTCGACGGTCGCGTCGGCATGGGTGTGGTTATCGGTGACCAGTGCGGGCAGTGGCTCGGGAAGGGCAGGCAGCTTGGCCTTTGACAGCTGGGATTCGATCTCGGCTCGCTTCACGTCGGCCATTATCCCCTCGCGTGTGGTGATGTCCATATTGCTGGTGTGCACGGTCCCATTTCTCGTGGTCAACTTGTTCTCTTTGTCAACGTGTTTCTTGGTCAGCTTGCTTTTCGGTCAACGTGTTTCTTGGTCAGCCGGCTTGATCCGGCGACTTCCCGGAAAGCCTGAATTCCTGCGGATTCCCGAAATGTTCCACCGGAAAGTGGCGTGGCGGCTGCCTCACGTCGTCCCCCGGCGCTATGGGCGCTGGTTCGCGCGGCCGGTGGCGTTGTGTGCCTTCTCGTCGAGCGCGGCCTGGTAGAGCAGCTTGCGCCGCACCCCCGTCTGCTCGGCCACCTCGGCCACCGCCCCGCTGAGGCGCTCGCCGGCGGCCACGCGCGCGTTCACCTGCACCAAGGCCTGTGCCAGTCCCTGCTCGGCGCTCACCGTGTGGCCGGCGATCACGATCGTCGTCTCCCCCCGGGCATGCTCCACGGCCCAGGAGTGCAACTCATCGAGGGTGCCCCGCACGACGTCCTCCCACGGCTTGGTGAGTTCGCGGCACAGCACTGCGGCCCGTTCATGGCCCAGTGCCTCGGCGGCATCGGACAGGAAATCGGCCAGCCGGTGGGGCGCCTCGAACAACACCATGGTGCGCGGTTCGGTGGCCAGCTCGGCGAGCCGGTGACGACGCGGCCCGCCCGAGCGGGGCAGGAAGCCCTCGAAGCAGAAGCGGTCGCTGGGAAGCCCGGACACGGCCAGGGCCGTGGTGACCGCGCTGGGGCCCGGCACCGCCGTCACCCGGATGCCGGCCTTGATGGCGGCATTCACCAGGCGGAAGCCGGGGTCGGAGATGGAGGGCATACCGGCATCGGTGGCCACGACCACGGTCTTTCCGGCCTGCAGGTCGTCGAGCAGCCCGGGCGTGCGTTCGGACTCATTCCCCTCGAAATAGCTGACGATGTGGGCCCGGGTGGTGACGTCTATGCGGGCCAACAGCGTGCGGAACAGCCGGGTGTCCTCGGCGGCGATCACATCGGCGTCGCGCAGGGTCTCGCGCAGCTGGTCGGACGCCTGGTTCGACCCGCCGATGGGTGTTCCGGCCAGGATCAGCAGGCCTTCGTCGCTGGTAGTCACAGCCGTGAGACTATCCGCATCGTCTGACAGGCGAGATATGAGAGACCGGCCGCTGCACCCGGCGCCGGCCATCCACAGGCGTGGATCACAGGGCGGAAACGGTGTATGTCTGCCCGCGCGAGGCGGGGAAGGAGACGAGCATCCGCCCGGGGTCGCTTCCGCCCACCCGGGTGGCGTCCACCGCTGCGCCCGCCGCATCGCGCACCGTGAACTCACCGCGGGGCAGGTCCAGGGCCAGCACGTCGTCACGCCGGGCAGCCACGGTCGCCTCACGCAGGGCGCCGCCACGCCAGCTCAGCGCAATCGAGTGGTCGCCGGGCACCCGCACACCGGCCACCCGCCCATCCGGCCATCGCGCGGGGAGGGTCGGCAGGAGCGCCACCACCCCGTCGGCCACCTGCACCAGCAGCTCGACCATCGCCCAGGACAGAGCCATCGCCGCGGGCAGCGAGCGACGTGGCCCGGCCCCCGCATCGGAACCAGCCCCGGCATCCGAATCGGCCCCGGCATCGCGCAGGGCGAGCAGGGACGCCGAACTGCCCCCACCCACCAGCTCGTCCAACACGGCGGCGGCCTCGTCGGGAAGGCGCAGGCGGGCGGCCAGGCCCAACCGGCGCACCAGTCCCTCGCCCCACGCCCCGTCCCCGTGGGATCCCGTCCGGGCGATGAACGTGCGGCGGGCGGCATCGAAGAGCTCGGGATCGCGGCGCCGCGAGATGCCCTCGCCCGGGAACACCCCGTGCAGGGAACGCAGCAGGCCGGCGCCGCCGTCGGCCGGGCGGCGTCCCCGGGGCCAGTCGCGCAGCCTCCCCGCACGCACCGGGAGCGGGGCAAGGCCGGCCAGTGCCGCATGGGCGCGGGCAACCATCGCCGCATCGGCGGACCCGGGACGGGCACCCACCAGCTCCACATAGTGCTCGAGGCTCTGGCGCACCAGCGACAGGTCGAAGGACGATCCCGCACCGACGCCGGCCAGGCGTCCATCGGGCCCCAGGCACAGGCTCCCGGGCAAGGTCGACGGACATGGCAGGAGCGCGCCATCGGGACCGTTGATGAGCTGATCGAGCACGAACTCGACGGCTGCACGGTGCGCCTCCAGCGCCGCCCCACGGTCACCCCCGTGCGCCGCGTGCCGGTACAACGGCGCGATGAGGCCCAGCAGCGCCGAGGGCCAGTTGGCCTGATCGGTGGGCCCCTCGCCGGGTGCGCCATGGCGCCAGATGTCGGGCGTGCCGTGGACGCAGGCCCCGGCGAACCCATAGCTGTTCGCGGCGGTGGCGCGCCCCGCGGTGACGAGTTCGCCTGCCGCCTGCTCGACGGGGTCCATCAGCTCCCCCAGCCCGACCACGTCGAGGGCGAGCGGCGCCAGCCCGCCGCCGCTGCGTTCGAGGGCATCGCCGGTGTCCGCGGACCTGGTGGTCGCCCACAGGCTGCCGCTGGTCGGCATGGAGCTCGTCCGGCGCGTGCTGGCGATGAGCAGTGACCGGCCCAGGTGGAAGGCCAGTTCGTCGCGGGCAGCGCCATCCCCGGCGCCCAGGTCAAGGTCGACGCGGTCGAACAGGGCCGCATGGTCGGCCACATGGCGTCGAGCCAGCAACTCGCTGTCCATGGCGAGTGCGGCGTCAACCTGCTGGCGGGCGGCTCGCACCAGCGGCCCGGGATCGCCGATCGGGTTGGTCTGCCATCCCAGGAATCCATCGCGGGCGGCTGCCACGAGCCTGCTGCCGGACGCAGTCGTCTCGACTGCCACCACGAGCGCGAACGCCATGCCCGCCGGCACCCGCCCCTCGCCATCGGGCGCGTCGGTGCCGTAGTGCACGGCAGTGGCCCGACGGGCGTACGAGGGATCCGCGGGCGCCTCCACGGGGGCCCTTCCGGCGACGGTCAACCAGATGCGTCCCCCGCGGCGCCTCAGCTGGCGCTCGCAGGGGTGGGGGCAGTCGAACTCCGGCGCCACCAGCTCGTGGGCCGCGCCCATCCAATCGGCCAACAGCACGTGGTCGGGCGCGCTGACGAAGCAGTCGAGCTGGCCGGTCCCGCGCCGGCCCGTCCCGAAGCGCGTCGTGGCGATGGCCCTCGACAGGTCGAGGACGCGGGAGTAGCCATGCGGGGCGTCGGCGACGTCGGGGGCATATCCCCACCGCAGGGAGCCGAGCGGCTGGGGGCTGTCGCGACGCCCGTCCTGCTGCAGTGCCGGGGTGGGCGGAACAGGATGTTGCATGGTCCGGGCCAGTTGCTCGGTGCGCGGCGAGTTCCCGGCGACGATGGCCGCCCGCAGCGCCTCCACCAACCCCGGGGCGCGCCGTGGCGTCGCGTCGAGCGGGCCACCCGACCACAAGGAGTCCAGCCCGAGATCGAGGGTCTCGGTGCCGGGCGCGCCATGGACTGCCACGCCCAGGTTGCCGTTACCGAGCAGGAAGGCGTCCGCCGGCGATGCCGCAGGCCGCGCCACCTCGATGCGATAACGGTCCACTGCCCCTCCTCACGTCGCCCCGTCGTGATCCGCCGGCCGGGACGCCTGCCGAACAGCGTAGCCAGCACCACCCACGAGGTGGCGAGCGCGCAGCGGGCGTCCGGCGGCACATTGCGCCCGAACGGGACGACCACGATGTTCTCCCCCCATGTTCACAGCCCACGCCGCACGACACCCGGGCGGTTCATGGCCGGCACTTCTAAGATGTCGACGTGAGCACCCTGCCCCCCGCCCCTGCGCCGGCACCAGAAGCACCGACCCGGCCACTTCGTCGCGGCGGGTTGCTGATGTCGACGATCGACAAGCTCGACGACGCCACGATCCTGCAGCGCGACCGGTGGCGCAGTTGGATCCTCACGGCGGCGTTCGTCGTGGTCGGGTTCCTCATTCGCCTGGTGAACCTCGGGCGACCCAACCGCCTGGAGTTCGACGAGACCTATTACGCCAAGGACGCCTGGTCGCTGTTGCACTTCGGCTATGAGCGGGCGTGGCCGTCGACCGCGGACGCAAGGATCGCCACGGGCAGCACTGACCTGTGGCAGAGCAATGCCTCGTTCATCGTGCATCCGCAACTGGGCAAGTGGCTCATCGCCGCCGGCGAGAAGCTGTTCGGAATGAACTCCTTCGGCTGGCGCTTCGCGGCACTGGTCTTCGGGGCCCTGTTCATCGGCATCGTCATCAGGATGGCGCGCAGGTTGTCGCGCTCCACGCTCATCGGCTGCCTGGCCGGACTGTTCATCACCGTGGACGGACTCAGCTTCGTGATGAGCCGCATCGCCCTGCTGGACATCTTCGAGGCCTTCTTCACCGTGGCGGCGGTCTCGGCCTGGCTGGTCGACCGCGACCACTTCAGACATCGGCTGGCCGAGCACCTGCGCGCCAACAACCTGCTCAACCTGGGCGGCTCCTATGGTCCGCTGTTGCTGTTCCGGCCATGGTTGATCGCCTCCGGCGTGCTGTTCGGGCTGGCCTGCGGCTGCAAGTGGAACGCCATGTACGTGCTGGCGGTGTTCGGCATCCTCACCGTCATCTACGACCGCAGCGCACGGCGCACCGCCGGTGCCGGACGCCGGGCCTGGCATGCGGTGTGGCGCGACGGCCTGGCCGCATTCGTCCAACTGGTCGTCGTGGCCGTGCCGGTGTACGTGCTCACCTGGATCAGCTGGCTGGTGACCCAGGGTGGCTATGACCGCCAGTGGGGCGCCTCCCATCCGGACGATCCGCTGGTGAAGCTGATCGGCAAGCCGCTGGCGAGCCTGTGGCAGTACCACAAGGAGATCTACGCCTTCCACACCGGCGACTGGATCGCCTCCCAGACCCACACCTACCAGGCCCACCCCTTCGGTTGGCCGGTGATCGGACGGGTGATCGGCATCGACGCGGTGAACGACATCCAGCCCGGCGACGACGGTTGCAAGGCGGTGGGCGACACCTGCCTGCGCGTGGTGTCGGGGGCCGGCACGCCGATGCTGTGGTGGATGGCCGCCCTGGCGGTGATCATTGCCCTGTTCATCTGGATCGGCGCACGCGATTGGCGCTTCGGCGTGCCGATCATCGCCGCCGCGACCACCTGGCTGGGCTGGTTCCCCAACGCCGACCGTCCCACGTTCTACTTCTACGCGATCATGATGATCCCCTTCACCGCCACCGTGTTGGCGATGGTGCTGGGCAAGGTGCTGGGGCCCTCCGACGCCCCACCGCGCCGGCGACGCAATGGGGCCATCATCGTCACCGCGGCCACCGTGATCATCATCGCGAACTTCATGTTCATCTATCCGATCCTCACCGACGAGCTGATGACCCGACGGCAGTGGCTGCTGCGCATGTGGTTCCGTAGCTGGATCTGATCGTCCGCCCCGCATGGCGCGGACCCGCGGCAATGCGACAATATGCACCATGTCCGATGGCTTGTGGGTGTTGTTCGTCACGGCGGCCGTGTTCACGGTGGCCAGCCTGATCGCCTTGTGGGTCA
Source organism: Propionibacterium freudenreichii subsp. freudenreichii (assembly GCF_000940845.1). Taxonomy (NCBI): domain Bacteria; kingdom Bacillati; phylum Actinomycetota; class Actinomycetes; order Propionibacteriales; family Propionibacteriaceae; genus Propionibacterium; species Propionibacterium freudenreichii. The sequence continues at coordinate 1,878,463 of NZ_CP010341.1, forward strand.
CCGCCCGCCGCGATCCGCGCCGCCTGCGCTGCGCCGTGCTGCTGCTGATCGCCGCCTTCTGGCTGCTGGTCACCCTGGTCACGGCCAGCCCGATGTTCGGTGAGCGCGGCCAGACCATCTTCCTGGTGATCGCCGGCGTGCTGCTGGTGGCATGGCTGGCCGCGATGGGCATGCTCCCCCTGCTGCTGGTGATCGACGGCCTCATCGTGCTGCGCCGCGAGGGCATCCGCTCCCGCACCGGACTGCTCGTGCTGGCGGCGGGCATCGCCCTGCTCCTGCTGCCGGGGGTCACCGCCTCGCTGGCACGCAACGACCGTTGGTGGTCGATGGCCCTGTTCACCCTGGTCACCTTCATCGGCACCTACCTGGGCACCTTCCTCGTGGTGATGCTGGCCCAGTTCGTGGTGCGCGCCCTGTTCGGGGGCCGACGCCGCGTGCCCGACCCCGATGTGCTCATCGTGCTGGGTTCCGGACTGATCAACGGGAAGGTGCCGCCGCTGCTGGCGTCGCGCCTGGACCGCGCCCTGCAGGTGAGCGCCGAGGAGGCACTGCAGGGACGTCGTCCGATGTTCGTGGTCTCCGGTGGACGCGGCTCGGACGAGCCCCGTGCCGAGGCCGAGGCGATGGCCGAATACCTGACATCGCGGGGAGTGCCCGATGAGCGCATCATCGTGGAGGACCGCTCCCGCTCGACGCGGGAGAACCTGGTGAACTCCACCAGGCTGTTGCGGGAGCGTGGCATCGGCGGGCCCATGCTGGCCGTGACGAGCTCGTACCACACCACCCGCACCGACGTGCTGGCCGCCGACCTGCGCCTGGACGACGTGTTCGTCACCGGGGCCCACACCGCCTGGTACTACGCGCCGGGCGCCTACCTGCGCGAGTACATCGGCGTGCTGACCTATCGTCTGCCGCTCAATATCGGCGTCGGCATCTTCTGCGTCGTGGCCGCCGTGGCGATGGCCTGGGCCACCTCGCGCGTGGGCTGACCACCCCCGCACGCCGGCACCGCTCCAGTGCGGTGTGACAACGCCATGGACCGCTGTCCCGTAGTCGGGCCGCCTACCCCTACACTGTCCCGCGGACCAGGCACGGAAAGCGGGAGGCACAATGATCTGGAAGCTGCACAACGGGGGTGTTCTCAAACCGGGCGAGGTCGTGGCCCCTGATGAGCGGCTCAGCTGGGGAAAGACGATCGGGCTCGGCGCCCAGCATGTGGTGGCAATGTTCGGCGCCACCTTCGTCTTCCCCCTGTTGATGGGGCTCAACCCGCAGCTGGCGGTGATGATGAGTGGCATCTCGACGATCATCTTCATCATCGTCACCAAGCACGAGGTGCCCAGCTACCTGGGTTCCTCGGCGGCCTTCCCCGGCGTCGCGACCGCCATCTATGCGGCCGGCGGCAAGCCCAATGACGTCTCGGGTGCCCTGTTCGTGGTGGGCCTCACCCTGTTCATGTGTGGCCTGATCATCCACTTCGCCGGCTCACGGGTGATCCACAAGGTGTTGCCGCCGGTGGTCACCGGCGCCGTCGTCATGCTCATCGGGTTCAACCTGGCCCCCGTGGTGGCCAAGAACTACTGGCCCCAGGACCAGTGGACCGCCTTCATCACGATGATCGTCGTGGTGGCGCTGTCGGTCGGGCCGCGCGGATTCCTGTCGCGCATCGCGATCTTCTTGTCGATGGTGATCGGCTATCTCATCAGCTGGCTGCAGGACGTGGTGTTCGGCCCGATGCACAAGGTCGTCGACGGGCAGGCCACCGACGTATTGCGCGTCGACTGGTCGGGTGTCGCCAAGGCGGACTGGTTCGGACTGCCCCCGAAGACCGATCTGGCCACGTGGACCTATTCCATGGACGCCAATGGCGTCGCGCACTTCCCCGCCTCCAATGTGGTGGGCTTCCACCTGCCGTCGTTCCACCTGGCGTTCATCCTGTTGGCGCTGCCGGTGGTGATCGCGTTGATCGCCGAGAACACCGGTCACGTGAAGGCGGTCGCCGAGATGACCGGCAAGAACCTCGATCACCAGATGGGCCGCGCCATCGCCGCTGATGGCGCCACCTCGATGCTCGCGACGCTGGCCGGAGCCGGCCCCACCACCACCTATTCGGAGAACATCGGCGTGATGGCCGCCACCCGCGTGTACTCGACGGCCGCCTATGTGGTCGCCGCGATCGTTGCCATCCTGTTCGGCCTGAGCCCCAAGTTCGGCGCAGTGATCTCGGCGATGCCCGGTGGTGTGCTCGGCGGCATCTGCGTGGTGCTCTACGGCATGATCGGCCTGCTCGGGGCCAAGATCTGGAAGGAGAACCGGGTTGACTTCGCCAACCCGGTGAACCTGGTTCCGGTGGCTGCCGGCATCATCATCGGCGTCGGCGATGTCTCGCTGAAGTTCAGCGACAGCTTCACCCTGGGCGGCATCGCGCTGGGCACCCTGGTGACGGTCGTGGTCTTCCACCTGGCCTACTGGCTCGCCCCCAAGCGGCTCTCCGATGCGGCCCTGGACGGCTCGGGCGTGTTGTTCGATGCGCCGGGCAGCTACTCGGCCAGGCCCCTCATCCCGCCGGCCACCCGTCCGGGAAGGGCCCCGCGTCCGGCGAAGGCCCCTCACCCGCAGGCGGATGGCCCCGCCGGGACGGATCCTGCCGACCCCACGCGCTGATCCCGGTCTGCTGCGCGGGAACGGGGAGACTCAGCCGTAGATCCGGTCGAGTGGCCCGTTGTCGCCGTAGATGGGGTCAACATCGGGCGGGGAGACATTGTTGATGCGCTCGGCCGCCGCGTCATGTTCGACCGGCTCCACAGTGAGGGTGTCGGGATGCGGCTCCTCGAAGAAGGCCGAGATCACCCGGAGGTCGCCGGAGACGCGTCGGCATGAGACCCCCGCCGGCAGCACCACCACGTCGCGGGCGTTCAGGGCGATCTCCACGCCACCCGATCCCCCCAGGGCGACCTCGCCGGAACCGCTCACGACGCCGAACACGGCGAACGCAGTGGAGTGGTAATGGTCGGTGTCGCTGAGCATGTCGTCGCGCGCACCCACCCAACGGTTCTCCGCGAAGGTCGTGCGGAACCAATCATCGAGGTCGCTGCGCTGGGGCGCGGCCTGCTTGTAGACCAGTGCTGGCAGCGCGCTGTTCGGCACAACTCCGTTATCGGCCAACAAATGCCGCGCGGGCTCAACAGGCCCGTTTTCGCTGGGTGTCTCGCTCATGGCCCAAGGCTAGAGCCTTGCCGCAGGTTGCGAACAGGTACCCATCACGTGGTCCCGGGCGTCAACGATCCGAGCTATGAAGGCGGCGACCACACCGGCCCGCCGCCGGCAGGCCCCGAATGCAGAGCGGCAGCCGCGTCGTGCGTGGCCGCGACGTAAAATCCCGGCATACAGTGGATGATGTTCTCGCTAACATTGTTCGTGGGTGGCGCTGTGCAGGTCGCCGCCGACGCACACGCCAACGACGCCGTTGAGGAGCAACCATGAGCCAGCTCGCACACACTGCAGCGCAACGCTTCGAGCAGATCTTCGGCCACGCCCCCACCGGCGTCTGGGCAGCTCCGGGCAGGGTGAACCTGATCGGCGAGCACACCGACTACAACGGCGGCCTATGCCTGCCGATCGCCCTGCCCCAACGCACCTATGCGGCCGCCGGCCCCCGCGACGACGACATCGTGCGGGTCACGTCCCTGGACTTCGACGAGCAGGCGGAGGTCAGCCTCGACGACGTGGCACCGGGGGTTCCCGGCGGCTGGCTGGGCTATGTGGCCGGCACGATCTGGGCGCTGCGCGAGCGGGGCTTCGCAGTGCATGGACTCGACCTGGCCACCACCTCGGATGTGCCGATCGGCGCCGGACTGTCGAGTTCGGCCGCCATCGAGGGCGCCGCAGGCGGTGCGGCATCGGGGCTGTTCAACCTCGGCCTGCTGGACAGCGACGCATCCCGCGTCACGCTGGTCGACGCGTGCCGTCGCGCCGAGAACCACATCGTCGGTGCACCCACCGGGGGGCTCGACCAGACGGCCTCCCTGCGCTGCCTGCCACGCCATGCCCTGCTCATCGACTTCGGCCATGACGCCCGGGTGCGCCAGATCCCCTTCGACGTGGCGGCCCACGGCCTGCGGTTGTTGGTGATCGACACGCGCGCCAAGCACGCACTGGTCGATGGGCAGTATGCCGCCCGCCGCGCGAATTGCGAGCAGGCCGCCCGCGAACTTGGCGTGGACCTGCTGGGACGCATCACCTCCGAGCAGCTTCCCGACGCATTGTCGAGGCTCAGCGACCAGACCCTGCGCCGTCGCGTACGCCATGTCGTCACCGAGATCGCCCGCACGAGGCAGTGCTGTGACGCCCTGGAACACGGCGACTTCCAGCAGGTCGGTGAGCTGTTCAACCAATCACACGCCTCGCTGCGCGACGACTACGAGGTGAGCAGCCCCGAACTCGACCTGGCCGTCGCGGCGGCCCGCGGCGCCGGAGCACTGGGCGCGCGGATGACCGGCGGCGGTTTCGGTGGCTCGGCGATCGCGCTCGTGCCGGTGGCTGCCCTTGATGCCGTGAAGAGGGCCGTCGCCGACGCCTACCTGGCACGCGAATGGACCCCCGCGCATGTGTTCGCAGTGCACGCAGCCGGCCCCGCCGACAGGGTCGCCGTCCACGAGGCACAACTGGTCGAGTAGGCGTCCGCGCCGAGCTGGCCGGCAGCGGTCATCGCGTGGCCGGGGCTAGGATGAACGCGGCGATGGATTCCGCCTGGGCCTCGGCCCGAACCGCCGTCCGGCTGATGATTCCTGTCCCATGTCGTGGGGCGGATGCTGCCCCGGATCGGATTTCCCATGGCCAAGCAGGTGCCCCAGCCAAGCGTCGAGCGCATCGTCGCGCCCGCCTCACATCCCTTGGTCGTCGGGGTGGAACCGGGCACCTCCGAGCTGGTGGTGCGCACCGCCCTGAGCTGGGCCGCAAGCCTGGGCGCCGAGCTGTACATCGGCTATGCCGATCCCACGCGCATCACGGTGGCTGAATATCCCGATGGCACCGTGCGCCACACCGAGCTCGACTCCGACCTTCCCGACGACTCCTGGCACGACCGCGAGAAGGCACTGACCGCCGAACTCGCCCGCGTGTGCCACGGCAGCGGCGTCACCTGGCATTTCCGCTACCTTGCCGGACGCACGGATCGGGCACTCACCCACCTGGCACGTGCCGTGGACGCCTCGGCGTTCCTGATCGGCGCGAAGGGACGCGGCCGCCGGCGCGATCCCCTGGAGTTCCTGCGCAGCTCGGTGGGCACCCAGTTGGCCCATCACCAGCATCGTCCGGTGATCCTGGTGCCGGTGTCGGTCGTGGACTGGAAGGAGCCGCTGCTGTGAGCTGGCCCGGCGGATTGCTCGTCGCGGTGGGTGGCGGGCTCGGCGCGACGATCCGCTTTGCGCTGAGCACCGTGGCCCCCGACCATGCCGGGAGCTTCCCGACGACGATCCTGGCGATCAACCTGGTGGGGGCCCTCGCGCTGGGCTGGCTGTCACGGTTCCTGGTGCTCACCGGACCCGACGAGGGCTGGCGCCGCCGGGTGCGCCTGGGCGTGGGCACCGGGGTGATCGGTGGCTTCACCACCTACAGCACCTTCATCGTCCAGACCCTGTCGCTGATGCAGCTGGGAAGGGTCTGGATGGCCCTGGGCTATCTGTTCGCGAGCCTGCTGGGCGGTATCGCCTGCGTCTGGCTCGGCATCGTGGTGGCGGACCGGATGGCCCGCACGGCCGGCGAGACGGTGCGCCCATGAACATCACCGCTCCCCTGCTGTGGCTCGGAGTGTTCGTCGCCGGGGGCGTGGGTGCCTGGTGCCGCTTCCGACTCGACGGCCTGATCGCGCGACATTGGTCACGCAGTGTGCCGGCAGGCACCTTCACCATCAACGTCCTGGGGTCGTTCGGCCTCGGGCTGCTCACCGGACTGGCCGCAGCGTACGCGAGCCTTGCCCCGCTGACCGTCGTGCTGGGCACCGGGATGATGGGTGGCTTCACCACCTTCAGCACCGCCAATGTGGAGGTCGTGCGGCTCATGCTCAGTGGGCGTCCGGGCGCAGGCATCGGCCTCGACGTCGCCACGCTGGTGGTCGCGGGCGCCGCTGCCGTGCTGGGACTGTTCCTCGGTGGATTGTGGTGACCGCTCCGCGATGAGAAACCATGGTCGGCCGCCCCGGGCATCGGGCTAGGTTCACAACCATGTCAACGTCGCTGTCGATCAGCTTCACCCCTGCCCCACCCGACTCCGCGCTGGGCCATCACCTGTTGGGCCTGTACTTCGCCGAACTGCAGACGAGCCTTCCCGGTGGTTTCGACCCGAGCGGACAGGAGAGCTATGGACCCGACGAGTACTACGTGGCGGCACTGCACGACGGGCAGGCGATCGGATACTGCGGCTACCGGCCTCTGGGCCCCACCGACGCCGAGATCAAGAAGCTCTGGGTGAGTCCCGACTTCCGCGGGATGGACGTGGCCAATCGGCTGATGGCCCACGTCGAACAGCAGGCGGCACGCGACGGCTTCACCAGGGCCCTGCTCGACACCAGCGACCTACTGACCCACGCCGTGGGCCTGTACGAACACCGCGGCTATCACCGAATCGACCGGTACAACGACAATCCCTACGCAACCCTGTTCTTTGCCAAGGCGTTGGGGACTGCGCCCGGACGCTGAGGCGGTTGGACGCCCGGTGGTTCCCCGTCCCGCCTCCGCTGGCCGGATTCCGCCCCGGAGCATGCAAAAGGGGCTCATCCCAATCGGGGGTGTAGGAGTTGGGGTCTGAAGCCGCCGGTCTCGAGCAGGCTTCGGGCGATGTAGTTGGTCAGGTTGCGGAACCCGAGTGCGGAGCCGCGCAGGTGTTCGAGCCGTCCGTTGAGCGCCTCGGTCGGCCCGTTGCTGGTGCCGGGTCGTTCGAAGTAGGCGAGCACGTCAGCGGCTCGCTTCTTCAGGGTCCGGCCCAGGGTGGTGAGCTCGGTGAGCACCTTGGGGACGCCGGCGCTGAGGTCGGTGATCAGCTTCTCCATGAGCTCGCGGCCACGTTGCCGGTCCTCGTGGCGATAGGCGGCGATCATGCGCTGGTAGACACCCCAGGTCGCCTCGACCTCGACGTGAGCGTCATCAACGAACAGCGCGCGTAGCCTGTCGCTCTGCTTGTCGGTGAGCAGGTCCGCGCCGGTGTGCAGCGTGCGCCGCGACTTGTAGAGCGGGTCGTCCCTGAACCCACGGTGCCCGTGGATCGCGAGTTGGACCCGGCGCCGGCACCTGTCGAGGGCGTCACCGGCCAGGCGCACGACGTGGAAGGGATCCATCACCGTGACCGCGTCCGGGATCTCCTCTGCAGCGGCGGTCTTGAACCCGGTGAAGCCGTCCATCGCGACCACCTCGACCGCGTCACGGAAGGCGTCGTCGCGGTCGGCGAGCCAGGTCTTGAACGCCGCCTTCGACCGGCCCTCGACCATGTCCAGCAGCCTTGCTGGGCCGGCGCCATCGCGGACCGGGGTGAGGTCGATGATCACGGTGACGTACTTGTCGCCACGCCTGGTGTGGCGCCAGACGTGCTCATCGACGCCAATGACCTTCACGCCCTCAAACCGCGTGGGGTCGTTGATCAGCAGCCGCTTGCCTTCAGCCAGGACCGCGTTGTTGGCGGTGTCCCACGCGACCCCGAGTCCCTCGGCGACACGGGCGACGGTGAGGTGTGCGACCACGATCCCTTCCAGCGCCCACCGCAGCCCGGTGCGCGAGAGCTTCGCGCGTGGCTCCGCCGCGGCGCTGGTGTCTTGGCGCCACACGTGTCCGCAGTCGGCACAGCGGTAGCGGCGCACTACAACTTCCAGCACGGTCGGTCGCCAGCCCAGCGGCTCGTGGGCCAACCGCCGGATCACGGTGTCACGAGCAGCGCCTTCGCTGCCGCACCGTCGGCACCACTGATCTGGTTCCACCACGCGGCACGCGAGGACCGCACGATCCGGTTCAAGTCGTTGTCCGGTCACGCTCAGACCGAGGCCGTCGAGTCGAGCGAAGGCGGTCAGGTCAGGGCGGCCGAAGCCGGCCGGCGGGGTAGCGTCGGACACGTCGAGGTCTTTCGGATGGATGGCGTAGGAACCTCCATCGTCGGGAGACCTCGACGTCTATCTGCGGACCGACGCGCCCGGCCGACCTACACCCTCATCTGAGAAGACCCGCAAAAGGGCCGCACCCACCAACGGTGGGCACGACCCTTCCGGCCGAACGGATGACTCAGATCACACCCATGGCGACCATGGCATTGGCAACCTTGATGTAGCCGGCCAGGTTGGCGCCAGCCACATAGTCACCGGGAACGCCGTACTCCTCGGCGGTGCCCAGGCAGCGGTGGTGGATACCCACCATGATGTCCTCCAGGCGCTTCTCGGTGTACTCGAAGGTCCAGGTGTCGCGGCTGGCGTTCTGCTGCATCTCAAGGGCGGAGGTGGCAACACCGCCGGCGTTGGACGCCTTGCCGGGTGCGAACAGGATGCCGGCGTCGCGCAGCAGGTCGGTGCCCTCCGGGGTGGTGGGCATGTTGGCGCCCTCCGCCACGAGCTGCACGCCATTCTTGATGAGCGCCTTGGCGCCGGTCTCGTCGAGCTCATTCTGCGTGGCACACGGCAGCGCCAGGTCGCAGGGCACATCCCAGATGCTGCCGCCGGCCACGTAGGTGGCCGACGCCCCGCGTTCTGTGGCGTAGTCGGAGACGCGCCCGCGGCGCACCTCCTTGATCTCGCGCAGCAGGTCGAAGTCGATGCCCGACTCCTCCACCACATAGCCCGACGAATCGGAGCAGGAGATCACATTGCCGCCGAGCTGCTGGGCCTTCTGGATGGCGTAGAGCGCCACATTGCCCGAACCCGAGACCACCACGCGCTTGCCGTCGAGCGCCTGGCCATGGGCCTTGAGCATCTCCTCGACGAAGAACACCAGGCCGTAGCCGGTGGCCTCGGTGCGCACCTGCGAGCCGCCCCAGGTGAGGCCCTTGCCGGTGAGCGCGCCCGACTCGTACTGGTTGCGGATGCGCTTGAACTGGCCGAACAGGTAGCCGATCTCGCGTCCACCCACGCCGATGTCGCCGGCGGGGACGTCCGTGGTGGCGCCGATGTGGCGCTGCAGCTCCGTCATGAACGACTGGCAGAAACGCATTATTTCGTTCTCGGACTTGCCCTTGGGGTCGAAGTCCGAACCGCCCTTGGCACCGCCGATCGGCATACCGGTGAGCGAATTCTTGAAGGTCTGCTCGAAGCCGAGGAACTTGATGATCGACAGGTTCACCGAGGGATGGAAGCGCAGGCCGCCCTTGTAGGGGCCGAGCGCCGAGTTGAACTCAACGCGGAAGCCGCGGTTGACCTGCACCACGCCCTTGTCGTCGATCCACGGGACGCGGAATATGATCTGCCGCTCGGGTTCGCAGATGCGCTGCATCACGGACCACTGCGCATAGGCCGGGATCTTGCCGGCGAGCGGGCCGACGCCCAGCAGCACCTCGTAGACGGCCTGTAGGAATTCGGATTCTCCGGGGTTGCGCGCGACGACAGCCTTGTACTGGGGGCGCAACGTCTCCGCGAGACGATCAATGTCTAGGTTTGCCACCCTTGGATCTTGTCATCATCACAGCGCCCGGCGCGGCAGTTCCGGATCCCGGATCAGCAGCGTGCGCGATGATTCATGCGCTAACGCACGGTGACGCCGGCAGGGCCGGATATATCCGTTCCCCACCGACGCCACCGGGTGCGTTGCGAGCGGCTCAGGCCCTTGCCCCGGCCAGTTCGCCGTCATGTTGCGCGAGCACGCGGGCAGCCTGGTCGGCCACCTCGTTGCCCTTGCGGCGGGTCGGGATGAAGGCCGCGATCGCCGCGCAGACCGCTGCCGCCACCAGGCCCAGGATCAGCGCCATGTGGAAGCCGTCAGCCGAGGGGATCGACTGGCCACCGACCGTGGACGACATGGAGGCCAGCACGCTGGCCACCACCGCGGAGGCCACCGCGGTTCCCAACGAGCGCATCAGGGTGTTCAGCCCGTTGGCGGCGCCGGTCTCCGATTCGGGCACGGCACGCATGATCAGCGTCGGCATCGCCGCATAGTCGAGGCCGGTGCCCACGCCGATGAGGCCGTTGACCAGCAGCACATGCCAGGCATGCAGGTGCAGCGAGGCCGCCAACACATAGCCTGCGGCGATGATCGCCGCCCCGAGCACGAGCAGCGCCTTGGGGCCCCAGACCTTCTCGAGGCGCCCCGCCACCGGCGACATGATGAGCATTGCCAGCCCCGAGGGCGCCAGGATCAGGCTGGCCCTCAACAGGGGCAGGCCGGTGCCGCCCACGGCTTCGGGCAATTGCAGCAGTTGCGGGAACACGATGCTGGACGCGAACAGTGCGAAGCCCATGGCGATGGAGGCCAGGTTGGTCATCAGCACGGGCCCACGCGCGGCCACCCGGATATCAACGAGTGGCTCGCGGATCCGCAGTTCGAGGATGACCCAGACCACCAGCACTGCCAGGCCACCGCCGAGCAGGCCGAGGGTCGTGCCAGAGATCCAGCCCCATTCATTGCCACGCGAGACGGCCAGCAGCACGCCACCCAGCCCGAGCGCCAGGCCGATCAGGCCCACCGCGTCCACGCGACCGCCGGTACGCACCCCGGCGTCGGGCACGAGCCAGGCGATCAGGGCAACGACGATCGCACCCATTGCCGCGGCCACCCAGAACAGCACATGCCAGTCGAAGTGTTCGGTGACGAAGGCGCTGATGGGAAGGCCGATGGCCCCGCCCACGCCCAGCGTGGCGCTGACCAAGGCGATGGACGACCCGAGGCGTTGTGGTGGCAACAGGTCGCGCAGCAGCGAGATCCCCAGTGGGATCACGCCCATGCCCATGCCCTGCAATCCGCGCCCCACGATGAGGGGGCCGACCGAGGGCGACACTGCGGCGACCACCGAGCCGGCGACCAGCAGGCTGAGCAGGATCAGGGCGATGCGGCGCTTGCCGAACATATCGCCGAGCTTGCCCGAGATGGGCGTGCAGATCGCCGAGACGAGCAGGGTGATGGTGATCACCCACGCGGTGTTGTCACGCGTGGTCGCCAGCCGTTCGGGCAGCGAGCTCTGGATGGGAATGAGGATCGTCTGCATGAACGAGGCCACCAGGCCCGCGGACGCCAGGACCGCCACGATCACGCCGGGGTGGCGTGCGCCATGCCCCGCGACGGTGCTGCGGGTGCTTTCAAGTTCAGTCAATTCTGAACCTCCGAGAGAAGTCGGTCAGGAATTCGGGAGTGAGACTGCGTCTCATCCGTGAGAGACAGTATCACCCCTGAGACCGAGTCCCAAGTGGTGTTACGCTGGCGCCATGCCAACCCGAGTGCGCGACCGCAGCCGCGAGATGTTCCGTGAACGCCTCGCCGAAGCGCTCAGCGAGGTGTTCGTCGCGCGCGGGTTCGACGACGTGACGGTCGCGGAGGCCGCGCGTGCCGTCGGCATCTCACGGGCCACCTTCTTCCGCTATTTCAGCTCGAAGGAGGACGCGGCGCTGGCCAGCGTCGAGGGCTCCAACTTTGATTTCGGGGCCGTGCTCGCAGACCTTGACCTGCGCCCCGACGACAGTTGCTGGAGCCTGCTGCAACGCACCTTCCGCCACAGCCTCGCCGGGGTGGGCGGCGCCACGAGTTCCCAGCTCGACCAGCTACGCATGATCCATGCGACCCCGTCGTTGCGTGCCCGCCTGAGCTTCCGCCGGTTGCAGCTGGAGCCCTCGCTGACCGCGGCACTGGTGGGTCATGGCGTGCCGGCCGACCGTGCACATACCGCCGCGATGGCCGGCCTGGCCGCCCTGGAGGTCGCCTGGGAACGCTGGGCACTGCACGAGAGCCCCTCGTTGGCACGTGCCCTCGACGAGGCCTTCGCTGACCTGACCGCCGCGGACAAGCCGATTTCGGCCGGCTGACCGACGCCCACCCACGTGGCGAGCAGCCGTAGCGCGTCGGCCGATGCCGAGCCGGGTGCCGCGGGACGGGTGATGTCAGGCAGGGATCGGGGAATCCTCGGGCGCTTCGACCACGGGAGCCGAACCCATGAGGGGCTGGCCCGCGGTCTCCTTCATCGGCACCAGTGCAATGCCCGCGATCACCGCGAAGAACATGATGTAGAACGCCGGCATATAGGGGTTTCCGGTCAGCTGGATCAGCCACTGGCAGATCAGCGGCGTCGTCCCGCCGAACAGCGACACCGCCAGGTTGAAGGCAATGCCCATCGCACCGAAGCGGGTTGCAGTGGGGAACAGGGCCGGCAGCGCGGACGCCGAGACCGCCAGGTAGAACGAGGTGGGCACCGCGACGATGAACAGCGCACCCAGCACGGCAGCCTCGGTGCCGATCCGCATCACGGCGAACGCGGGAACCATGGTGATCAGGGTGAGCACCACCGCGATCCAGTAGATGGGCTTGCGCCCGATCCGGTCACTGAGCCGGCCCAGGAAGGGCAGCGCGAACGACAGCACGATGAGCACGGGCACGGTGGCGAGCGCTGCCATCAGGTTGCCGACGCCCACTTCTTCCTCGAGGTAAGTCGGCATATAGCTGGTGAGGGCATAGGCCGAGCACTGCGTGGCCGAGACCAGCGCCATGCACACCAGGATCGGACGCCAGTGGTGGCGGATGATGCCCAGCACGCCGTGGCGGGCCATGGGATCGTCGGCAGCGGCGACGCTCAACTCGGCGTCGAGCTCATCGGACTCCTCCTCGAAGACGGGCGTCTCGGGGATGCGCATCCGGAAGTAGATCGCCGCGGCGCCCAGCGGCAGGGCGCTGAGGAAGGGGATGCGCCAGCCGTAGTCGAGCATGGCATCGGGCCCCGATAGGTGGTTGACGATCACGGTGACCAGGCCCACCACCCCGGCTCCGGCCGCGAAGCCGATGTAGGAGCCGACGTCGAGCCAGGCGGAGTAGAAGCCGCGCTTCTTGTCGGGTGAGAACTCCGACACATAGGTGGTGGCCCCGGCGTATTCGCCGCCGGTGGAGAAGCCCTGCACCAGGCGCAGCAGATAGAGGGGCACGATCGCCCACAGGCCGATCTGTTGCGAGGTGGGCAGCACGCCGATGAGGGTCGTGGCGATGGCCATCAGCGCCATGGTGAGGAACAGCACGCTCTTGCGTCCGATGCGGTCACCAAGCGGCCCGAGGATCAGCCCGCCGATGGGACGCACCACGAAGCTCACCGCGAAGCCGAACAGCGTGATGAGCAGGCCGGCCGACCGCTCGACCCCGGAAGTGAACACAGTGGTCATGGTGACCGCCAGGTATCCGTAGATGCCGAAGCCGAACCACTCCATGAAGTTGCCCACGGCGGTGCCGGTGATCGCCTTGCGGATGGTCCGGGGATGCACCAACAGCGGCTCGACCGTTGTCGCAGCCGGCGCATCTGACGTCGCGGAGGGGTCGGGTGCTGAGCCGTGGTGAGTCACGCTGATCCTGTTCCGCCCCAGGCATTGGCCGCCTGCGACTGTCTGCACGGACGCCGTCATCGCGCCCGTCGGATCGCCAACGGGGTCGGCAGATCCGTGGGTCAGCGTACCGGTGAACCGCCCGCCACAGGCTGGTGTTCAGGACGTTGGCAACGGCCGATGACGCAGTGATTGCAGGTCGAGGGCGCTGATCGCACCGGCCGCCACGAGCGCCGCCGAGGCGACCATCGCCGCCCTGAACCCGGCAGCGAACCGGCCGACCGGGGCCATGGCGCCGAACGCCGTGAAGACCATCACGGCAATGGCTGTGCCCATCGCGCCACCAAGTTGGCGGAACATATTGAACACCCCCGAGGCGATTCCGGTCTGCGTCCGGTCCACCGCGCCGAGCACGGCCTTCTGCAGGGCGGGCCCCGCCATGGAGATGCCCATCCCGGACAGCACGAGCGGCGCGACCATCGTGCTGTAACGGGCTCCGGGCGACAGGCTGAGGGCGAGCCACAGGTACCCGACGGCCTGGAGCAGCAGGCTCACCAGCGCCACGAGTCGTTCACCCAAGCGGTCGACGATGCGACCTGCCAACGGCGAGAAGACGACCAATGTGCCCGTCCACGGAAGCAATTCGAGTCCGGCGCGCAGTGCGCTCGCACCGGTCACCGCCTGCAGGTACTGGGGCAGCAGGAACACCACGCCGTACATGGCCGCATAGAGCAGGAAAGTGGCCACTGCGCCGCCACTGAAGGCCGACGACCGGAACAGGCCGAGCGGCACCATGGGAGTCGATTCCCGGTGCTGGTGCACGATGAATGCCACGGCCAGCAGGATGCCGAGGGCACCGACCACTGTCGGCGGGACCATGCTGGCATGCGTCACCGATTCCGACAGCGCCCACACGATGGCGCCCGAGGCAGCGACCACCAGCACCGAATCGAGCGGGTGCGGCCAATCGCCACCCACGTGAGACTCGGCCAGCCTGCGCCATGACAAATAGGCCCCCACAAGGCCGATGGGCACGTTGATCCAGAAGATCCAGTTCCATCCCCAGGTGGAGACGATGACGCCACCCAGGGCCGGTCCGATGATGAGCGCCAATCCCCCGACGCCGCTCCAGATGCCCAGTGCCCGACCTCTTGTGGCGGCGGGGAATGCGCTGGTGAGGATGGCCATTGACATCGGCGTCATCACCGAGGCACCGATCCCCTGCACCACCCGTGCCGCAATGAGCACGTCGAGTGTCGGCGACAGGGCTGCGACCACCGAGCCGACGACGAACACGATGAGTCCGACGACATACATGCGCCGGTAGCCCAACCTGGCGCCGAGGGCCACGCCGATCAAGAGGAAGGCGGCGACTGCAACGTTGTAGGCATTCAGCATCCACTGCAGTTGGCCGACCGTGGCCCCGAAGTCAGCGCGGATGGCCGTGGACGCAGTGGTGACGATCATCGAGTCCATCATGGCCATGAAGAATCCAAGCGAGGTGAGCGCCAGCACCCAGCGCTGGCCGCTCGTCGGAGGCACACGCCCTGTGGTGGTCCGGTCGTCGCCTCGGACGACACCCTTCCAGTTCAATTGTTCTACTTCTTTTGAACTATAGAGCGGCATGAGCCACTCCTCCCTTGCTGGATGAGAGTTGGGTCCCGACTACAGCGTGTCGAAGAACCTGGTCAGGTACTTGTCGAGGGTCTCGTAATTGAGCGAGACGTACTTCTCCCGGGACTCCTTGCGGGTGATGGTCAAGCGAGCTTCGCGCAGCACCTTGAAGTGGTACGACCCGGCGGACTTGCTGATGTCGACGACCCCGCCGATCTCCCCACACGTCACGCCGCGATGCACCTGGTTGAGATAGCGGATGATCTGGAGCCTGATGGGATCCGACAGGGCCTTGAACACCTTCACCCGCGCCTCGTCCTCCATGTCAGTGGATGACGAGCCCCCCATCAGTTCAACAGTCATGCGACTATCGTACACCGATTCCGTGGACGATCCCTCGAGACCCTCACCAGACACGAACAGAAGGGCGTAACTCTGATCAGCGCAGCGCTTCAATGCAGCTGTTCAGCGCATCGTGGAGGTCCGTGCGCTGCGCATCGTCCAACGACCCCACCATGCGCATCACAACTACCCCGACGGCTTCCGCAGCCTGAATCAACAGTGCGGACCCCTCGCCTGTGAGCGATACCGGACGGGCGCGGCCATGGGGCGCCTCCTCAGCCCGGGCCACCAGACCCCTCGCCTCAAGGCCACGAAGCAACACATTCATCGTCTGGCGAGTGACGAAGGCGCGTCGGGCAAGCTCGGAGTTCGACGCCCCTCGAGTCTGCTCCAGCGCAGTGAGGCAGGCATATTGCGGCGTCGTCAGCCCAAGGGGGCGAAGCACCTCGTCCATCCGGGCACGCAACACGGCCTGGACTTCCTTCAGCTGGCAACCGATCTGCCGACCGATACCCATGACATCTTGATCCATGTCAGTATTTTGACATATAGTGTCCATGTCAGGGCACTGACATCCATCTCAGGAAGAAGCACCATGACCGTCACCGGACCAGACTTCATCGCCCTTCAGGTACGCGACCTTGATCGCTCTGCAAGGTTCTACGAGACCCAGCTGGGCCTTCATCGCGCGCCCGTCTCGCCGCCCGGCGCCGTGGTTTTCGCCACCTCACCCATCCCCTTTGCGCTGCGCGAGCCGCTGCCGGGCGTTGACCTCAACCAGCCGTCACGGCCCGGCCTGGGCGTTGCCCTGTGGCTGCTCGGCGACGATGTGCAGGCCTTGCACGACGCGCTTGCGGACGCGGGCGTCAAGATCCTCCAACCCCCGACTGCGGGGCCTTTCGGACTCACGTTCACCTTTGCCGATCCCGATGGATATGCCGTCACGGTGCACGACAAGCACTGAGGTCACCGTGCCCGGGCGCCCCGGGAGATGCGGCCAGACACCTGCTTGTTCATCCGGCACGGATGATCTGCGACTCCCCCGGGAGCACCGGGTTCCCGGCCGCGTCGAACGCGATCGGGAGCCCCACGGCACGGTCCCATTGGACAGTGTCGGTGGCCTGGACATGCACGTGGGGCTGGCTGCTGTTCCCCGAATTCCCGCAGGACGCGATCGGCTCGCCGCGATGGACCATGTCCCCCGCGCTGACGGTCAGCGATCCCTGCTGAAGGTGGGCGATCAGGACGAACGGCCCGTCCCCACCGATCCGGATCACGATGTGGTTGCCGGCAACCCCGGCCGCTCCTGCCCTGAGACGCCTCGGCTGTCCCAGTGCATAGGGGATGAGTGCGAGTTGGGAGCGTCGGGCCCTGTGGTCCGGCCCCCTCCGCTCAAAGCCACGATGCTTCGACCGACTCACAAGCCTGACAAACTGGCCCCAAGCGGAAGCAGTTCAACAACTTCGGTCGGTCGCCACTATTCCCCCCATACCGCCCCTGCAAGGAAGAGCGCATAGAGCATGTGCCGGCAGGCGTTACCACCGTCTTGGCGACAAGGTGGACCGAGAATCCCTTCACGCGGCTCCATGGGAATGCGCAATCTGAGAGAATGGCCAAGTGAGCCAACAGTCCAGTCGGGTTGCACCCCGCGTCTTCATGTCGTACTCCCATGACGACAAAGAACACCGAGACTGGGTGTTGGCACTTGCAACGCGCCTGCGCGCCGATGGAGTAGATGTGTGTCTGGATCGTTGGGACGTCACGCTCGGCGGGAATTTGGCTCACTTCATGGAAAAGGCAGCTAATGCCTCGTACCGAGTAGTGGCTGTAATTTCTGCGAGCTATGCCAGAAAAGCTGACGAGCGCAAAGGTGGAACAGGCGTAGAAGCGCAGATGCTCTCCACCAGACTCTACGAATCAATGCACTCCGATCAAGTCATACCAATTATTCGTAATAATCCTACAGCCCCACCCCTTCTCCCCGCATTCCTAGGTGGGAGACTATGGCTTGATTTCAGAGATGACCAAGCCATGGAAGCGGCGTATGAACGCCTAATACGCGACATCCACAACGCCCCTGTGGATATCGTCCCCACCCTAGGGCCAAACCCTTTTGAGGGAAAGAGCGACATCGAAGCTAGGCTTGAGATCCGCAACTCTCCACTCCGCTGGCACAGCCCAGGACTCACAGGTGACGTAGAATTCATCTATTCCCAGAATAGTGGAATGTACACGATTGGCACAGGGTCGTGCCAATTCACCCTGGAACTTTCACCGCGAGGAACTTCCAGTGTGTACGCCTACCGTGACCCCCTTGACATCAAGCACGTCGCGATGATCGAGAAGGGTGAAAGTCGCCGCCCACTGTTAACCGATGTCTCCCAATTCGACACCAGCAGCCGCGCCGTTGGCGCTGGGATCGACGACGCTATCGTCCTCCACAACAAGAATGACTACTGGGCGATCGTCATAATCACAGCCATATTTGAACGACAGAAGCTAAATCCGGAGAAGGTCATTCAATTTCGGTATACCATTCAATCGAACAGAACGGCGAACCTTCATGATGCAGTGCCAGATAATCAATCTCAAGACGGTGGGAAACTCTGATCTAGCGACTTACGTCGTACATCTCCCGAGCAACAGACCACCATATGAACTTCACATAACGAGAGGTATTTTTGCGAACTACAGTTGGCATTCAGCTGAATCAACGGACCGCAATCTGCGTCATCGGTCGTCACCGTCTTAGCACGAATCCATCCCCGGCCAAGACCCGCGCTGACAACCCCTTCACCGAAAGACGACGCACCAGGCTATCACCGATTTGATTCGAGACCGCTTCGATCGCGAGGCGCAACCCTTATGACCAAGTGTGGTTCAGAAGGACGTTGTTTATGCGTTGCCAAACTCTGGATCGCCGATAGCTTACTCGTCGCGCTCAGCATATTGTCGATAGTGATCCCAAGGAATTACCGCGGTTGACCGGGTCGTTACAATTTCATAAGCCCGCACGGGGCCGGCTGAACTTCGACCCCGCCGATCCGACCGGAAGTCTCTGATTGTGGTGGCTCCGGCTCCATTGTCCCGGATTCGACGTTGACAAGACGCGAGCAGCTAATCATGGCGCAGTACGGATAGGTGTAGCAAGACCACCAACCACCATCGGAAGTGTGGCCGTTCTTCTTCACGTTCCGGTGCGTGCTGTGGCCGGAAACCGGACGATGCTTCGGTCCGAGCGGCTATCCGAGGCCCTGGGCCTCCACGTCGAGCCTCAGGGGAAATCCCGCGCATTCAACCGCCGCGTCATGGCCCGCAGATCAAGTCGGTGCATGTAGACGGCCCACCTCGCGACCCATGCACCATGGCGGTGGCTTGCGCCCGAATGGCCTAGCCTTCCTCACCCAGAACGGTGGTGGGAACGATCCGGGAGCCCCTCACACAGAAGCCGGATGTCCCACTTCGTCACACTCGCCCGGATCCCCATGCCTCGGGTGCAACATAGGTAATTGGAGCCAACCCGAGGCGTGAACGTGGGACTCGGGCCAGCGATGCCGCTGAGGCGCCGGGAGTACATCAGCGCGGATCAGAACGCACTGACTCTCTTTCAAGATCAGGTGATTCGTCGCCATCTGTCCTGCATCACTCCCCACGCAGTCCCCCTCATCGCCAACACATGACGACAACTTCTTGTGCCCCACAACGCCTAGCCGATGGCCATGAGGCAGACCACGGCAACCAGCAGGAGCAGGATGACAATCGTCACGGACACAACGAGTCCGGAACTTCCGGGTTGCCTGGTCCCACCATCCCGGAAGGGTGGACCCGTGGGCGATGAGTTCATCCCGGGCATCATTCCGAGATCCGGCCTGATCGGGCCCCGCTTGCCCTGATCCGTTTGCATGTCCCGATCCATCACAGCCCCCCTCCAAGAAAGAAGACCCCTGCTGACCTGCCGGCCGATCATGCCGCCGGTGACCCCGAGCCGCCGATGGTGCGGGGCCGTCTTCGCACTCTAGGAGCATTGGGCACGAAATTCGCGGGTTGGGAATCAGGCCCCAATAAATCCCGCTTCGAAAGGCGGGCATGCCGCACCACCATGTAAACGCCCACCGAGACCGCCGATAACCCCATACCGATGCCGAACCACCCGTTGTACCGGGAAGGATCCCCGCCCTCACCAGCAAAGGAGAGCAACGCAGTCTGTGTGATCACCAACAGCACGAGCGATGCCGCCAGGTTGCTGAGCTTGATGGCCTCCATCAGGGGATTACGTCGTCGACCTGACGACAACAGGCCGTGGACGGCCATCGCCAACTCCGTGAACGTGATCGTGGCGATGGCGATTGCCTGGACGCGGCTGTAATTGCCACTACTACTCGAGCCAAGCGCCAATGGAAGGCAGGAGACCGCAAAGGCAGCAGAGAACACGATGACCAGCACCCCAATCACCTGATATGCGCGCGGCAGCACGCAAGCGCTGGCTGAACCCGCTCCCCATGCAGCCCTGATCACCACGACCTTCATCGCGGCCAGGCCAAGTGTGAACAGGACATTTGCCGCCATGAAGGCGGAGAATCCCGTGAACAATACGACGCCCTTCGCGCCCGCCATCGCCAGGTGCCCCGGCACCGCGAGCACACTGAAGTAGAGATAGCGAAGATTGGCGTCACCCATTCCCCTGCGAATCTTCGCCAGGCCGTCGCGCACGGGGAGGTTCGACGGCGGATCTTCGGACTGCATGGCGCATCGCCTCCTGCTGGGGTGGACATCTGGCGGCCTGATCGACCACACACACCACCATCACAGCGGGGAGCCGCGGCCGCGTCCTCCCAACGCAGCTGGATCACTACTGCATCCGCCGTAGTACAGGCCAAATCCAACTGGCGCGCCGAACCGTCCTCCTCAGGGTCGGATACCGGCCTGGACGGCCAAGGAGACCAGCTGGGCCCTGTCCCGAGCGCCAACCTTTGCCATCGCTCGATTGACATGCGTCTTGGCGGTGAACGGTGAGATGAAGACGCGTCGACCAATCTCCGCATTGTCGAGGCCCTCGACCACCAGGCGAACGACCTCGAGCTCACGCGGCGTGAGGCCCTCGAACAGTTTCGCCTTGTCGGGGTCCGGCGGCACCGCATGGGGATCGCTGACGTGGCTGACCAGAGCGCCGATTGCATTGTCCGACAGGGCGTGGGCACCGGCTGCAACCCTTCGGATTCCCTCCGCCAACTCGTCGGGTCCAGCGCCCTTGCCAAGAAAGCCGTTCGCGCCGGCGCGCATGGCGGCAAGCACGTTCTCGTCCTGATCAAAAGTGGTCAGCACCAGAATGCGGGGGCCCTCGGGTCCACGGGCCTCGCGGATCCGGCGCACCGCTTCCACCCCGTCCATGCCGGGCATATTCAGGTCCATGAGAATCACGTCCACCTGCACGCTGTCCAGGCGCCGCACGGCCGTGAACCCATCACCCGCCTCGGCAACCACGTCCAACCCGGGATAGGCATCAATGATCACCCGTAATCCCTTGCGGATCATTTCCTGGTCATCCACCAGCATCACCGTGGTCATCGTGCCTCCCGACCGTCGGCAGGAATCGTGGCAACGATCCAGAAAAGACGATCGTCTGCGCGTGTCCGCAAACTACCGCCGACCGATTCCACTCGCTCCCGCATTCCAATCAACCCGTTTCCACCGCCCGGTCCCGGGGACGACGTGCTGCGACGCATGTTCGCCACCTCGATGAACACAAGGCCCTCCCCATTCTGGGATATCTCCAACGACACCGGGCCGACCCCATGCTTGTGTGCATTGGTCAGCGCCTCCTGCACCACCCGATAGACGGCGACACTGGACTGACCGGACAGCGCAATACCGAAACTCCCGAGGTTCGCATTCACGACCATGCCCGCCTGACGATAGGACTCCACCAGGTCGCCCACCACCGCGTGGCTCGGCGTCGCCTGCGGGCGCTCCCCCGCGTCGTCCACACGAAGGACGGCCAGGATCTGCTGGGTCTCCCGCAACACGGCCTGCACTGCCGCCCGGGCGGCGACCAGGTCACCACGCAGCGCCCGGGGATCGCTCAGATGAACCTCGGCGGCACCCAGGTGCATGTTAACCACCGCGATCTGATGGCCGACTCCGTCATGGAGGTCCCGGGCGATGCGCAGCCGCTCCTGGGCCACTCCCCGCTCGACGGCGGCCTGACGGCCCTGCTCGGCCTCCCTCATCCGCGCCTCGGCCTCGACGCGGTACCGGTAGTTTCCCCGCAGCGCGCTCGCGATGGCTGCGCAGACGGCTGCCGCAAACGCCGAGACGGACGAGCTGGTGTCGTAGCGCACGTCGATCGTGCCGGCCTCCCACCCCACCGCCACGAAATTGGCGACACCGATGACCACACCGACCACCCATGCGGACAGGCCGCGCAGCACGAACCAGAAGGCGGCAAGGCAGGCCATCGACCAGATGCCGGTCGCCTGACGGTCCACGAGGACCGCGATCATCGGGGCCAGGGCCACCAGCCCCAATCCCACGTAGCCCCACGAGCGCCCGAAGCGTCCCAGGAGGATTCCTGCGGTCATCGCCACGGCGGGCACGTACTGGATCACCGGCGCCCGACTGACCGCCACGGTGACCACCTCGACGCCCACTGCCACCATCAGGATGACCTGGACCGTGATCTGTGCCACGCGCGGAAGCGCGCGCCATCTGGGCCCGGTCGTGGCAATGGCCGGGCGTGCCGTGGATGTCATGGTTCCCATCCTCCCCGCATGGCAGCGATCACGCGTACTGCACATGGACTACTTCGATGGGTCCGCGGGGACGATGTGCGCACCCGGCGTGGCGTCGAAGCTTGATTCATGTCAGCCGAGCCAGCAGAACCGACCACGAGGGAGAACCCCATGACCGTCCAGAATGCGCCCGCAACAGATGAGTACACGGCCTATGAGTACGCCACCGTGCGCGTGCCCCACACCTTTGAGCCGCTGTTCCGTGACACCTACCCCGGCTTCGGCTGGACGGTGGAAAATCCCCGCGCGACGACTTCCGTCGCCTCCGTTCCCCTGGGCCGCACCCAGCGATCCGAGACCGTGACACTCCAGCTCAAGAGGGATCGCAACCTCAAGAATCGTGACATGGTGCGCGCGCTGCAGGAGGAGGCCGACACGGCCCTCACGACGATCATCTCGCTCGAGAGGTCCAAGACCTCACGAGCGATGGTCGTGGCCGTCACCATCGGCATCGTGGGATCGGCATTCCTGGCTGGTTCGGTCTTCGCGATGAATGCCGGACTGGCCGTGCTGTCCGTCGCGCTCGGGGCACTGGGCCTGTTCGGTTGGGTCGGCGGGGGCATCTCGTACCGCCAGGTGAAGCGCCGCCGGGCACGCCACGTGGACCCGCTCATCGAGAACGCGCTGGACACCCTGCATGAGGCCAGCCGCCGAGCAGCCCATCTCCTGCGATGAATGCTGATGCGTGCGTCGATACCGGGCCCAAACCGGATCCTTGCCCGTGACAGATGAAGGGGTCCCCGCACGACGCGGGGACCCCTTCATCTGCTTCTCACTGGTGGACCTCCGTAGAGAGTTTGAGAACCCCTGCCCACACCTGAAAACCCTGTCTTTGCGCAGGTCACGGGGCTTCTACGACCACGACCATCGCTCCTCGGAGCCTACCGTTTCCGACTCCAGGGGTCGAGTGGTGCGATCACTTGGGATGGCTCAAACCCTGCTACGGCCCGAGCAGGTCGACGATCTGGTGGCGCAGTACCGCGAGGGCGCGACGCTCGTGGAGTTGGCATCCGTGTTCGGAGTGAACCGCCGCACGGTCGCCACCCACCTCACCCGTCGGGAGGTCACCATCCGCCGCGGACGGTTCGATCCTTCCCGCATCCACGAAGCAGCCGACCTCTACCTCAGCGGGTTGACGCTGGTAGAGGTCGGCATGAGAGTCGGGGCGGGGCCTCAGGCGATCCGGCAAGCGCTCGCTTCGCACGGTGTCGTGATCCGGCCTGGCGGGCGTCGTGGTTCTCGCATCACAGCGCTCGCTGCCGTGGGCGGTTGAGCCTAGACGCGAAGAGCTGGCTCACGCGGGCTTGCCTCGACGAGCGAGTAGTGGCGCTGGTGGCGACGGATCGCGGCCTCGCGCAGGCGCGCGCGGATGAGCAGGACGACGCTCACGGGTCCCATGATGATGAACTTCAGTGCGTTCCAGCATGCCCAGAGGACGACGAGGTGGAGCCAGCCGGGGCCGTCAGCTCACACGTCGGCGTGTTCAGGAGATGGCTCGTCTGCTACGGGATACCCGCCTATCGGTTCTTGAAATCTCCAGACAGGTCGGTTGGCGAGATCGGGGTCATGCGTCTGAGCAGTTCAAGCGATTCGCGGGGATCACCCCTACTCAGTACCGTGTCGAGCAACGCAAGACGGCTGAGCGGCACTGCCTCTGGTGCGGTCAACCCGTTCCGAGTAAGGAAGTAGCAACTGGCGTCAAGGATCATCGTGCGCAACAGGATGCACACTTCAACAATGACGGGCAGTTTCAACAGTCACAGACGTGAGTAGGCAAGAGTACGGGTTTGCGGGATCAAGAGCACGACCGGCGACGTAACCAAGCAGGAACGACGCGGGCTCCCCACGACAGGGTCAGGTTCGTTGGGGTTCCTTACCCGACGCGAGCGTCACGTTTCCGACTCGCGCTGCCATCGGGACGCTGAACCGTCCACCAACTACCAACTCACGCGGCCGGAGGACGCTGCGAAGGCGGGCACATGAGGCTCTGTCGTGAGGTTGGCCGCCGGTGATACGGGCTCTGTGGTGAACGGCCCTGGGTTACTACGAATGAGGCCTTCGAGGCCGGTCGCACAGTTGAGTATCGAAGTTGTGAAATTCGGCCGGCAGGCACAACACGACATTGCACGTCACACGGAGTAGTGGCTGTGGCGCGCTGTGCCAGCCGGGCTGATTAGCGCTGCAGGCGCCGACGCCCCGTCATCGTCTGACGGCCGGGCCATGCCCTGCCATCGCTGCCCGTGGTGAACACTCGCCCACTGGGGGTGGGTACGGTCCGGTCCAAGACCTCCCACAGCTCGGTCACCATCTGATCCAAGCGTTGGCGGGTCTGCTCGATCTGGTCTTGCAACGCGAAGAGCTGTCGGACTTCGTCGAGGTCCATCCCGGCGCGCTGAACCAGGTTCCGCGCTTGGCGCAGCCGCACAAGGTCGTGCTGGTCGTAGCTCGCTTGGCCGGCGGCGCTGCGGCGTGGGCTCACGATGCCGGCGCGCTCGAAGGCTTCGAGCGTGCGGCGGTGCAGACCGGTCAGGAGCACCACCTGGCTGGTGGTGAACACCACACCGTCATGAACGCTGTTGTCGGTGGTGGTCATCTCAGTTCCTCCCAAGGATCGAAGCGCGGGGGTTGGTCTGGCCTACGGCGCGGGCGAAGTCGCGCATTGCCTGCCTGGCCCGGTCGTTGAGCGACGTCGGCATGACGACCTCGACGGTGACTAGCAGGTCGCCGGTTCCCGCCTTGGTGGTGACGCCCTTGCCTCGCACACGCAGGGTGCGCCGGTTCGGGGTGCATTCGGGGATACGCACCTTCACTCGTCCGCCTTCGAGGGTGGGCACCTCGATATCGGCGCCCAGGATGAGTTCGTCGACGGTGACCGGCACGGACAGGGTAAGATCTCGCCCCTTGCGGCCGAACAGTGGGTGCGGGGTGACATGAACGCGGACCAGCAGGTCGCCCGCCGGACCGCCGTTTAGGCCGGCCGAGCCCTTGCCCTTGATTCTGATGGTCTGGCCGTCGTCGACGCTTGCCGGGATGCGCACCTTCATGGTCTTGGCTTGGCGTACCCGCCCGGTGCCGTGGCAGGAGCCGCATACCTGTGGCGGGTTTCCCGAGGTGATGCCAGCGCCGCCGCAAGCTGTGCACGCCACCTCAGAGACCAGCTGCATCGAAACGGTGGTGCCCTTGACAGCTTCGAGGAAGCCGATGGTCACCTCCCCCTCGATGTCAGCGCCCTTCCGAGGGCCGCTGGGCCGCCGAGCACCGCTGAAGCCAGCACCGCCTTGGCCGAACAAGCCGCCCAGGATGTCCTCATAACCCGCACCTTGGCCAAAGAGGTCCTCGGCAGACCCACCAGTCGAATAGCTGTAGGTGTAGGGGCCACCGGCGGGGTTTCCATAGGCGTACTGGCCACCGGCTCCCGGAAATCCTGCGCCGCGGCCGTAGCGGAAGCCGCCATTGGCGACCATCTCGCGAATCTCGTCGTACTCTCGTCGCGAGTCGGGGTTGGACAGGACAGAGTTTGCCTCCGAGATTTCCTTGAACCGGGCCTCAGCAGCAGCGTCGCCGGGGTGCTGGTCGGGATGGTTCTGACGAGCGAGCTTACGGAAGGCCTTCTTGATGTCCTTGGCTGTAGCGTCCTTCGACACGCCCAGGACCTTGTAAAAGTCCTTGTCAACCCAATCCTGTGCGCTCATCGCTCCTCATCTCCGTGCGTACTGGACTCGGTGGCGGGCTGTTGTGTGTCCGGCTCGCTGACTGCGACGCGGGCAGGGCGGAGGACCTTGTCGTGAATGCGGTGACCTGGCTGCATCACTTGCGAGACACAAGTCTTGGTGGCGCCAGACATCGGCAGCTGCATCAATGCCTCATGCAGGGTGGGGTCGAATTGGTCTCCGACCTGGCCGTAACTGCTCAGGCCGTGCCGAGCAGCCACTGCGGAGATCTGGTCGGCAAGCATCTTGAAGGGGCCATCCAGCTCGCCGTGCTGGTCGGCCAGCTGGATCGCATCCAAGGCGGGCAGAAGGTCCGTGAGAATCTGTTCCTTTCCCGCGCGGCGCGCCAGGTCCCGGTCACGGTCGACTCGTCGCTTGTAATTGATGTACTCGGCTTGCAGCCGCTGCAGGTCCTCAGTACGTTCCGCCAAGCGGCTCTCCAGCTGCGCGACCTGATCACGCAACGCTTCGAGCTGCGCTTCAGGAGCAAGCACCTCGTCGGCCGCTGGCTGCGGAGTGGGCGTGGTGGTCACGTCGTCTGTGCTCATGCTTCCTCCTGTGGGTGATTGTCGTGGCAGCACCTGACAGGCAGGGCCACCGTGGATGGGCTCAGGACCACGCGAAGCGCTCGCAGCGCGGGCCGCTACGGGCCGATCGCGTGGTGATCGCCGGAATGGGTGGGGTCGCAAGGCGACCCCACCGGGCGCATCACTTGTCGTCGACGATCTCCGCGTCGACCACGTCATCGTCGGAGGATGTCTCCTGCTCACTCGGCGATGCCGGTCCCTGAGCCTGTGCCTGGCTTGCTGCATAGACCGCCTGCCCCATCACTGAGGTCTTTTCGTTCAGCTCCTCCATCAGAGCCTTCACCTGGTCATCGTTGCCGGTGCCCTTCAGGGCCTCCTTCAACTTGTCCAGGGCCTCCACGACGGGTGCCTTGACATCGTCGCCGATGGTCGCGGCGTTGTCGGCGAGTAGTTGCTCAGTGCGGAACGCCAGGGCATCGGCCTGATTTCGCATCTCGACGGCCTCACGACGCTTCTTGTCCTCCTCGGCGTGCGCCTCGGCGTCCTTCACCATCCGGTCGATGTCGTCCTTGCCAAGCGCCGAGCCGCCGGTGACGGTCATCGACTGCTCCTTGCCCGTGGCCTTGTCCTTGGCGGACACGTGCACGATGCCGTTGGCGTCGATGTCGAACGTGACCTCGACCTGCGGAACCCCGCGCGGGGCAGGCATCAGACCGGTCAGCTCGAAGTTGCCCAGCGGCTTGTTGTCGCGGGCGAACTCACGTTCACCCTGGTACACCTGCACCATGACCGACGGCTGGTTGTCCTCGGCCGTCGTGAAGATCTCGGACCGCTTGGTCGGAATCGTCGTGTTGCGCTCGATGATCTTCGTCATCACGCCGCCCTTGGTTTCGATCCCAAGGGACAGCGGGGTGACGTCGAGCAGCAGGACGTCCTTGACCTCGCCCTTGAGGACACCAGCCTGGAGCGCAGCGCCCATGGCCACGACCTCGTCAGGGTTTACACCCTTGTGTGGTTCCTTGCCCGACAACTCCTTGACCAGGTCGACGACGGCCGGCATACGGGTGGAACCGCCCACGAGAATGACCTCGTCGATCTTATCCAACGAGGTGTGGGCGTCCTTGATGACGGCCTGGAACGGAGTCTTGCAGCGGTCCAGCAGATCCTTCGTCATGCGCTGGAACTCGGCGCGCGTCAGCTTGGCGTCCAGGTGCAGCGGCCCTGCGGCGCCGGCCGTGATGTACGGCAAGTTGATCTGGGTCTCCTGCGCCGAGCTCAACTCGATCTTGGCGCGCTCGGCGGCCTCCTGCAGACGTTGCATGGCCATCTTGTCCGCGCTCAGGTCGATACCGTTGGCGTTCTTGAACTGCGTCACCAGCCAATCGACAATCCGCTGATCCCAGTCGTCGCCGCCCAGACGGTTGTCGCCGTTCGTGGCCTTGACTTCGAAGACACCGTCGGAGATGTCCAACAGCGAAACGTCGAACGTGCCACCGCCGAGGTCGAAGACGAGGACGCTCTGCTCCTTGTCGCCCTTGTCGAGGCCGTACGCCAACGCCGCCGCGGTGGGCTCGTTGATGATGCGGTCGACGGTCAGACCCGCAATTTCGCCGGCCTCCTTGGTGGCTTGTCGCTGAGCATCGTTGAAGTACGCCGGCACAGTGATGACCGCGTTCGTGACGGGCTCACCCAGGTAAGCTTCGGCGTCCCGCTTCAGCTTCTGCAGGACGCGGGCGCTAATCTCCTGCGGCGTGTACTTCTTGCCGTCGATGTTGACTGACCAATCGGTGCCCATATGGCGCTTGACCGAGCGGATGGTGCGATCGACGTTCGTGACGGCCTGGCGCTTGGCGACTTCGCCGACGAGTACCTCTCCACCCTTGGCGAACGCGACTACCGACGGCGTCGTGCGGGAGCCTTCGGCGTTGGGGATGACGGTGGGCTCGCTGCCTTCGAGGACGGCGACGCAAGAGTTGGTGGTGCCGAGATCGATACCGACTGAACGTGCCATGGTTGTTCTCCTCCTTTGTTGCGAACTATGAAAGATCATCGAGAAGCACTGGCGTGACCGGTGCGCTCTCACGTCATCTACTGTTCCCGACTTCGGGGTTCTAGTCGATGGGTGGCGACACCCAAAGTGGCCGAGATGATCCCCACTGCCTCACTATGCCTCCTTGGGCGAGTAAGCGGGGCGATCAGAGCCCTGAAGAAACCACGAACAGCGAAGCTGCTCCGCACGGGCAAGGACCGCGTCCGGAGGTGGAAGACTGCGGTTGGGTTGGAAGACGAGTTCGCCGCCGCCGGCCTTGAATGGCTGGGCATCAACGACCTTCGGGTCGTGAGCGAGCACCGACGCCGTGCCCGACGCGCGGGGTCGGAACCTCGCGGAGTCAGTCGCTGGCAAGCGTCGCGGACACCGTCAGCTCCCTGCCGTCGCGCACCACCAGCAGGTTCACCGATTTCCCGACGGGAAGTCCCCTCACATGCCCTACCAAGGACAATGCCGAGGTGGTTGCAACACCGTCGATGCTGATGATGTGGTCTCCGACCTGTAGACCTGACTTGTGGGCCGGGCTACCGACAACCACCGAGGCGACCATGGCACTTCGGATCTGCTGCGTCCCCCGTGCTGCGATGCCGTCTGCCACGGAGATCCCCAGCTGGGCGTGATGGGCTCTGCCGTCACGGATGAGCTGCTGGGCCACCATGGACACCTCGTCGGACGGAATCGCGAACCCGATGCCGATACTGCCGCTGCCAGGCCCCAATGTTGCGATGGATGAGTTGATGCCGATCAGTTCGCCACAGCCATTGACAAGAGCACCACCCGAATTGCCCGGGTTGATCGGTGCTGAGGTCTGGATCGCGTTGGTCACTGTCGCGACGCTGGGCCCTGTACCCTGCTCGGAGGCAGTCACTGGACGGTTGAGGGCGCTGACGATGCCGGTGGTCACAGTCCCTGACAGTCCCAGCGGATTGCCCACGGCCATCACCGGCTGCCCGGTGCGCACTTGGGCCGAATTGGCAATCGGGATCGGGGTGAGCTTCGTGTCCAGCAGCGTGAGCACGGCCAGATCAGTGATCGGATCACGACCGGCGATGGTGACCGGCTGGACGCTGTTGTCGGACAGGGTGACCGACACGTCGCTATCAGTGGCATCACCCACCACATGGGCATTCGTGACGATGTGGTGCTCGTCAACTGCCACCCCCGAGCCCTCGCCCACCGGGTGGCCGCCGCTGGAGACCTCCACGGACACCACGGACGGGCTCACCTTCTCAGCAAGTGTCGTCCAGGACGGATCGTCGATGCTGCACGAGGTAACAGAGCTGTTCCCCGAGGTCGGACTTGTCAGGGGGCTGTTGGACGCCACTGGTGCTGGCGTCTTCGGCGCGGTGGCACTACAGGAAGTGAGCGGAATCAGTGCGGTCATCGCAATGGCTGCTGCCACAGTCCGCGCGGGAAGGCTGTTTCTCATCATGGCGAGACTCCTAGAAGAGACCGAGTTGTGGTTGGACGGGTCGTAGGCGTTTGCTTGGTCGGTCAGCTGTTCTTGGCCGCACGCCACACGGCGATGGCCGCTGCAACTTGGGACATGCCGAGAACCAGCAGCGACATGCCGGCCCAGAGCCCGATGGTGATGATCGCAGCGGCGTGGTTGAAGATGAACCAGATGCCTGCCAAGACCAGCAACACGCCAGCCAGGACGTACAGCCAGCGACGCCGAGCAGTTTTCTCGGTCATCAGGCCCAAGCCACACATGATGGTCCATAGGCCAACGGCGGCAGCGATGAACGACAAGGTGAGACCAGGCAGGAGGACGATGAGTAGGGCTAGTGCGACGCCCAGGGCCCCCACTCCGCCTCGCAGCCAACGCAGGACGCCGTAACAGCGCCATGCGCCGATCATCGCCGAAATTGACTCGACGAGCAGAAAGGCGCCGCAGAACATCACCAGGGATTGCAGGGTTAGCCCTGGCCACCAGATGAGCATGAAACCGAGCAGGATCAGCAGTGCTGCACCAAACAGCTCGATCAGGGCCAGTGTGCGAAAAGTCTTGGACATGGAAAACCTCCGAGGGTCACTCAGGACAGGGATCGCGACAAGAAGGCCCGCGCAAAGCAGGCCAACCGCCGATGATGGTCAGCGAGGCCCGGCACATGGCCATGAACCCAGCACGTCCCATTCCAGCACTGACCACGGCCGATCACCATCGGTGCTAACACCCACAACGGACTGACCACATATGCACAAGCTGGGGATAGCTGCCGTGCCGCTGTGTCCGGTTCAGGGCTCGATGAGTCCGACGCGGATGGCGTAGCGGGTCAGTTCGAGGCGATCCTTCATCCCGAGCTTCTCCAGCAAGTTGGCGCGGTGCCGTTCGACGGTCTTGGGGCTGATGAACAGCATCTCGGCGATTTCTTTGCCGGAGTGGCCCTCGGCGATGAGCTTGAGGATCTCCTCTTCGCGGGGGGTCAGGAGCCGGTCGCCTTCGTTGGCTTGGCCGCGCTGGACGTACTCGCGGATGATGGTGGACATGGCACCTGGGTAGAGGAAAGGCTCGCCTCGCACGGCTGCGCGGCACGCGTGGAGCAGGTCCCGGTCTGCCATGGACTTGTGCACATAGCCGGCTGCACCGGCCTTGAGGGCCTCGAACAGGTACTGCTCGTTGTCATGCATACTCAGGATCAGCATTGGGGTAGGCAGCTTGCGCTGGGACACTTCGCGGGCAACTTGCAGCCCGGTCATGCGGGGCATGGTGATGTCGAGAATAGCGAGGTCGATGTCGCCGTGGTTGATGCGATCCAGTGCTTGGGCTCCATCAGCCGCTTCGGCTACGACGGTGAAGTCGGGTTGGGGGTCGAGCATCATTTTCATGCCTTGGCGCAGCAGAGTGTGGTCATCGGCCAGCAGCACGCGAGAGATTCGGGTTGTCGGCGTGTGCATGGTCATTCCTTTGGGAGAGTGTCGAGGTTGATGCGCAGTTCGATGCGTGTGCCACCGTCGGGATTGTCGGCGACGTTCAAGTTTGCGTTGATGGATCGCGCGCGATCTCGCATGCCCGCCATGCCGGTGCCGGGTATAGCCTCACCAAGGCCCTTGCCGTTGTCTGTTACGACCAGTTGGACGAGGTTCTCCCGGTGGGTGAGAGACAGGGTCACCACACTGGCACCGGAGTGTTTCGCACAGTTGGTCAGAGCTTCCTGAGCAACCCGGTAAACCACCAGCTGCGCAGCCCAGCCCAGGTCGGGGACGGGGTTGATCTCGCGGCGCACGGCCATACCGGTGGCCTCGGCGTGAGCTGTGGCCAAAGACGTGAGCGCACTGACCAGGCCGATGTCGGCCAACACGCTGGGGCGCAGGTGGGCGGCCAGTTGCCTGACGGTTTGCAGGCTGGTCCGAACGGCATCCTGCGCCATGGCAATCTTCTGCTGGCTATGCGGGTCATCTTGAGCGGACTGCAACAAGAGCAGTGCGTAAGTGAGGGTCTGTCCGACGTCATCATGGAGCTCACGGGATAAGCGAGCACGCTCCAACTCCTGACCCTCGATCAGAGCCGAAACCGTCGCACGACGTTGCGCGCGCAGGCGTTCGACGAGGGCATTGTGGGCCAGCACGATGCCGTCCAGCTCGGGCAGACCGGGCGCCGTCTCGATGCGGCGCCCCGCATCGAGGTTTGTCGTGGCCTCAACGTCTTGGGCGACGCGGATGAGTGGGGATAGCCCATGCTTGATGATGCGCCAACTGATGAGGGACAAGACAATCACTCCAGTGATGACCCAGGCGATCTGCCCGGGAGTGGGTGGATAACTCATCGTGATCGGGGTAGCGATCAGGATAGTGGTCATCACTACGAAGGCACCCACGCCCATGGCCCAGATACGTCTTTGTAAACTCACCGAATGCCCCTCTCTAGGTGTACTTCCCCGGGAGGTTGTGAACGGGTGAGGTAGCGAAGACCTCCGGGCAGGATGTGGGTTACCACACTCACTCTCCTGACCACGGAGGTCTTCGTGACTCACGCTAACGCACCCTTGACACCGGAAGGGCGTCGTCGTCTTGCTGTTCTCGTCGTGGAACAGGGCTGGTCGTTGCGGCGGGCGGCGGAACGGTTCCAGTGCTCGCCCGCGACGGTGAAGCGGTGGGCCGACAGGTACCGGGCAGGGCTGCCGTTGATCGACCGTAGTTCGAGGCCCACCTCGTCACCGAACCGGCTTTCGCGTAAGACGGAGCATCGGATCGTCGCGTTGCGGTTCACTCGCCGGTGGGGTCCGCACCGGATCGCGTATCACCTGCGGTTGCACCGTTCCACGGTCGGTCGGGTGCTCGCCCGATACAAGATGCCGAAGCTGATCAACATCGACCAGGCCACCGGGCTGCCGGTTCGCCGCCCGAAGCCGAAACGGTACGAGGTCGCCGCGCCGGGCCAGCTCGTGCACGTAGATATCAAGAAACAAGGCCGGATCCCCGACGGCGGCGGGTGGCGTGCCCACGGTCGCGGATCCATGCAGGACCGTCACGCGGGAGTGGCCCGCGACAAGGCAGCCCGTGCCGGGGCAGCCGGCTCTCGCGGCTACCGGTATCTGCACCACGCCGTGGACGACCACTCCCGGATCGCGTACTCAGAGATCCTTGACGACGAGCGCAAAGAGACCGCAGCGGGGTTCTGGACCCGCGCGAACGCGTTCTTCGCAGGCCTGGGCGTCACAGTCACCGCGGTGATGACCGACAACGGTTCCTGCTACCGGTCAGGCGCCTTCGCTGACGCGCTCGGCGACGAGGTGAAGCACAAGTGGACCCGGCCATACCGGCCGCAGACCAACGGCAAGGTCGAGCGGTTCAACCGGACCCTCGCCGTCGAGTGGGCCTACGCGAAGCCCTACGCCAGCGAAGCCGAGCGCGCCGCAGCCTACGAGACCTGGCTCCATCACTACAATCACCACAGACCCCACACCGGGATCGGCGGCCAGACTCCCTCAGCCCGCGTTCACAACGTCACGGGGAAGTACATCTAGGGGTGAGCCGCTTCCCGAGGCATCGCCACCTGCTCTGGGGACCTTGCCAAGCGCTGTATCGGGAGTCTGTTCGGTCAGTCTATCGGGTAGCGGATCCGTCAGCCTGACCGGCTTCGACGGTGTTGGCCACCACCGCAACCGGCGAGGTGGACAACCGGAGCAACAGCCGGTTCTCAGAGCGCTCTCGTTCGGTAGAGCGTCTGGCGTGTTGGCTGCCCACGACAGTCAGGCTCGCTTCCGATGCCTTCGCGAGCAACGCGTCAGTGAGCTCGTGGGCTGAGACCTCCACATCAAAGGTCTCGGGGAGGTCGCTACCTAGGACCCGGGTGAGGACCTGCACGGTCTGGAGACGCGCCCGGTCGGGGCCTTGTCCCTTGTCGTCGACAATGACCTTCAGCCGGGCCCCGGTGCGCCCCGCGACGGATACGGCGAAACGAATGCTGGCAGGGCTTGGGCGCTCGGCGTCGAGGCCTAACACAAGAGGGCGGTCCAAGGTGTTCCAGGTGGTGTAGGGGAGCACCACCACCGGACCGGCAGCCTCCTGGAGCACGGCTTCGGCCGCGGCGTCCACAATCGGGAGGACGGTCGAGCCCTGACCACGGGACGCCATGACGACCATGGCCGCGGTGCGACTCGCCTGAACCAATGCTGGGGCCAGCGTTGATTCGACACACATCAATGTGCCGCCTTCGCCCAACATTTCCCGCACATCGGGCGCCATCCCTTGGGTGTAAACAATGCCCAAGGGCCAGTGTCCGGCACGAGCGATGTCCCGGGCCCACACGGCGGCAGCGATCGAGGTCGAAGAACCGTCGACGCCGACCACGACATGGTCGGTGAAGTCCATGGTGATTTCCTCCTGCGATTCCTCGCGCGATGCGAACGGATGGACGAGGTGAGGGTCAGCCTCTGTTCCTTCCGGGCCATACAGTCCTTCCTGTCCATGCAGCAAGGATCGCCGACGAGGACGGCCCAAATCCATAGATCTGGACGCACATGGGCGTCGTCCCCCACTGCAGTGAGGGCCAACCCCCAAATCTGCCGAAGCGCTTGACCCGGAGCCGCACCGATGCCCACCATCGAAGTGCGTCAGGTTTTCCTGCTGGGTCTGCCGGTACAGCCGCTGACGGCCCGCCGAGAGCCCTGGCGCCACAGCCTGGCAGCGGCCCGCCCCGCGCGGGCGCAAACCAGTCCCGATCCGAAGGAGAAGCACATGGACACCGAGAAGCTCACCACGATGAGCCGGGACGCGGTCTCGGCCGCCGTCCGCAACGCATTGGCGGCCGGCAATCCCTCGGTCGAGCCCGCTCACCTACTGCATGCCTTGCTGATGGTCCCCGAGAACTCAGTGGGGCCACTACTGGAATCTGTTGGTGTCGACCCGGCCCAGATTGACCAGCGCGCCCAGGCTGCCATCAGCAAGCTGCCCTCCAGCCAAGGCAGCTCGGTAGCCCAACCGCAACTGTCCGGTTCCTTCGCGCGGGTACTCGCCGACGCGGAGATTCGCGCCGACAAGCTGGGCGACTCCTACGTCTCCACCGAGCACCTGCTCATTGCGCTGACGTCCATCCCGTCTGAGGCACAGACGATCCTGGTCGGTGCAGGGGCGACCACAGAGAAACTGGAAGAAGCCTTCGCAGGCGCACGGGGCGATCGCCGTGTCACCAGCCCCGAGGCCGAAGGCGGCGAGTCCGCCCTCAGCAAATACTCCGTCGACCTCACCGAGCGCGCCCGCGAGGGCAAGCTGGATCCGGTGATCGGCCGCGACCAGGAGATCCGCCGCGTTATGCAGGTCCTCGCCCGGCGCACCAAGAACAACCCAGTCCTCATTGGCGAGCCCGGCGTCGGCAAGACAGCCGTCGTCGAGGGCCTCGCGCAGCGCGTGATCGCCGGTGACGTGCCCGACTCGCTGAGGGGTCGCCGCGTCGTCAGCCTCGACCTCAGTTCCATGGTGGCCGGGGCCAAGTACCGCGGCGAATTCGAGGAACGACTCAAGGCCGTGCTGAAGGAGATCAAGGAGGCCGAAGGCCAGATCATCACCTTCATCGACGAGCTGCACACGGTCGTCGGCGCCGGCGCCAGTGGCGAAGGTGCCATGGATGCGGGCAACATGCTCAAGCCGATGCTGGCCCGCGGCGAGTTGCGCATGATTGGCGCCACGACGCTGGATGAGTACCGCGAGCGCATCGAGAAGGATCCGGCGCTGGAGCGTCGCTTCCAGCAGGTGTATGTGGGCGAGCCATCGGTGGAGGACACCATCGCCATCCTGCGCGGTTTGCGCGAGCGCTATGAGGCGCATCACAAGGTGCGCATTACCGATGGCGCTCTCGTTGCTGCCGCATCGCTGAGCCATCGCTACATCACCAACCGACGGCTGCCCGACAAGGCCATCGACTTGATCGATGAGGCTGCCAGCCGACTCCGCATGGAGATCGACTCCAGTCCTGAAGAGATCGATGCGCTGCGGCGACAAGTGGACCGGCTGAAGATGGAGCAGTTCGCCATCAAGAAGGAGACCGACGCTGCCAGCAAGGCGCGCCTGGCACGGCTGGAACAAGAACTGGCGGATGCTGAGGAGAAGCTGCGGCTCCTGGAGAGCCGCTGGGCTCAGGAGAAAGCCGCACTCAACCGAATCGGAGAGCTGAAGACCCAGATCGATCAGCTCCGGATCGAGGCAGAAAAGGCCCAGCGTGTCGGCGACCTGGCTACAGCAGCCGAGATTGCCTACGGGCGGATTCCGGCGCTGGAACGCGAATTGGAGCAGGCCAAGCAGGCAGAGAACGAAGAGAAGGCCAGTCGCATGGTCGCCGACGAAGTGACCACAGAGGACATTGCTGAGGTGGTCAGCGCCTGGACCGGCATCCCTGTCGGCAAGATGCTCCAAGGCGAATCCGACAAGCTCCTCCACATGGAGGAACACATCGGCAAGCGCCTCATCGGGCAGAAGCGAGCAGTCAAAGCCGTTGCCGATGCTGTCCGGCGCAGCCGCGCTGGCATCAGCGATCCGAACCGGCCCACCGGCAGCTTCCTTTTCCTGGGTCCCACCGGCGTCGGCAAGACCGAACTGGCCAAGAGCTTGGCCGACTTCCTGTTCGACGACGAGACCGCGATGATCCGCATCGACATGTCGGAGTACTCCGAGAAGCACTCGGTCAGCCGCCTCGTCGGTGCCCCCCCGGGCTACGTCGGCTACGAAGAGGGAGGCCAGCTCACCGAAGCCGTACGGCGCCGCCCGTACAGCGTGGTGCTGCTCGACGAGGTAGAGAAGGCACACCCAGACCTGTTCAACATCCTGTTGCAGGTGCTCGACGACGGCCGCCTGACCGACGGCCAGGGGCGCACCGTCGACTTCCGCAACACGATCTTGATCATGACCTCGAACCTGGGCAGCCAGTTCCTCGCCGACACGAGTCTGGACACCAAGGCCAAGCATGAGGCCGTGATGGGCGTGGTACGGAGCGCCTTCCGCCCAGAATTCCTGAACCGGCTGGACGAAATCGTGATGTTCGACCCGCTGACCTTGGAGGACCTGACCCACATCGTCGACGCCAACCTCCGCAAGATCAACGCCCGCCTCGCGGAGCGCCGAATCGTGATCGACGTCACTGACCGGGGCAAGGAATGGCTCGCCCGCAACGGCTTCGACCCCGTCTATGGCGCTCGACCGCTGCGCCGGCTGGTGCAGTCCACCATCGAGAACCAGCTCGCCATAAAGCTCCTCGCCGGCGAGATCATCGATGGTGCTGTGGTCACGTTCGACGTCGATCCCGACACCGACCAGCTGCGCATCGGCTGAGCCCAAAAGCGAGGCCGGGGTCTCCTCACTTGGGACCCCGGCCTCGTGCTGTCCTGCTGCGTTGAGCCTCAGCCACCGGTGCTGTCCGCTGCAACCGCCCTCAGTGCCCGTCGCAGCTGATCGATGCAGATCACCCGCTCGCTAACAAACAGTTCCCGGTCATCAGCCACCCGGCGGACGGTGACCTCCGTGCGCTGAATCTCCAAGATATGGGTGACTCCACGAGCCGCCAACTCCAAGTGTGAATCCTCGAACTCGCCAAGATCCACCGCTACCACCTGGTTTCGATGGGTCAGCACCAGACCCTGAATCGCACGCACCGCGCCCGATCCCGAGCCGCCGTCCAAGCTTCCATGGCCAGTCTTCGACAAGCTGAACCCCTCAAGACTCGCCGCCTCCTCCAGATAGGCCCGAGCCCGATCCCGGAAGTCCAGGGCATCACTGGCCAGCTCACGCATCTCATCTGATCCGTCGCAGGCAATCTCCTCCAGCTGCTGCGCGGACATCTCATCCAAAACCGCCTGAACCTCCAAGCGCTGCTCCGTGGTGAACTTCGCGCTATGCCCCGCAACATTGAACTCATCTGGCATCCGCCCATACATCGCCAACAGGTACCCGATCGCGCTCAGCGCTACAAAGGAAACAGTCCCGAGGCCGTCGCTGCCCTTGAACCACTCAAGAGCCGACGCGAAGGCCAGAGGCACGCTCGACACGCCCACAAGCAACAACCGTTGAGGCAAGGACCAAATCGCGTGGGCCCGCTCGGGCGTCCCGGTGGTCTTGGAATCTGGTCGACTCGCCATGGTAGAAGGCTACCGGCCCCACGGTGTTGTCGGCTCCACTGTCTGGGCACCCGATACTTATCCCGGCCCATTGCTCAAAAGGCCAGAGGACTTAACCTCACGGATCACGCCAGGTACGGCTCAATCCAGCGCTGCAAAGCCCCCCACGGCATGGCACCGGCCTGCTGCGCCACGACCTGCCCGTCCCGCAGCAGGACCAACGTCGGGATAGATTGAACACCAAACGCAGCCTGGGTGGCAGGCGACTGGTCCACGTTGACCTTCACGAGCTTCAACCGCCCCGCATACTGCACCGCTAGCTTCTCCAAGATCGGCGACAACTGCTTACACGGGCCGCACCACGGCGCCCACAGATCCACCAACACTGGCAGCCTCGACGAATCGCTGATACGGCCGAAATCCGTGTCCTCAGCCTCAACGATCCACGGCAACGATGCCCGACACTTGGCGCATCGCGGCAGACCGGCCGCCACCGCAGGGACCCGATTACGCGCTCCACAACCCGGGCAAGCGCTGATGCGAGAGTTCATACTTTCCTCCTCGGCTCACGTTCGGGGCCGGCCATGCACAGGCCGACTCCCACTTCAAGGATGCCCGCCCGCATCTCGTAAGACCATGGACCTCAGCACCGGTGCAGGGATACCCCACCGCAGTTGGGGGTCAACACCCAGCTGGGCATATCCCCTGGGCAACGACCCATTCCTTCCAGCGCGTGGAGACAAGGACGTCAGAGACTGGCACTTCTCGCAGACGCCGTTCCCCGTGTCAAGAACGTCCCACCGTACTGAGTTTCAGGAACCAGTGTCCTCCGATCGAGTTCGTCGGAATTGGGCTCTTCCCAGATGAGGGTGTAGCGCACGTCGCGCGGCGGGCCGGCGCGTCGGTGGCCGGATAGAGGTCGAGGTCTCCCGAGGATGAGAGCTCCTACACACTCAGCCCGAAAGACCTCGACGTGCACGACGCTACCGTCGGCGGGCGCGCTGATGCGTTCGCCAGCCCCGACCTGACTGCCTTCTGCCGCCTCGACGAACTCGGCCTCGTTGTCACCGGGCAGCGACTCGAGCCGGATCGTGCCGTATTGGCCTGCCAGGTGGTCGAGCCCGACCAGTGGTGCCGGCGCTGCGGCTGCGAAGGGAGACCACGTGACACCGTGGTCCGACGGCTTACCCACGAACCACTGGGCTGGCGGCCCACGACGCTGGAGGTCGTCGTGCGCCGTTACCGCTGCAGCGGCTGCGGGTATGTGTGGCGCCAGGACACCACCGCCGCGGCCGAGCCCCGGGCCAAGTTGTCTCGGCGCGCTCTGCGGTGGGCGCTGGAAGGGATCGTGGTCCAGCACCTGACCGTGGCTCGGGTCGCCGAGGGGCTCGGGGTGGCCTGGGACACCGCCAACGACGCCGTTCTGGCCGAGGGCAAGCGGGTGCTGATCGACGAGGAGCACCGCTTCGAGGGGGTGAAGGTCGTCGGGGTCGATGAGCACGTGTGGAGGCACACCCGTCGCGGCGACAGGTACGTCACCGTGATCATCGACCTCACCCCAGTGCGAGATGGCACCGGCCCGGCACGGCTGCTGGACATGGTCGAAGGACGCTCCAAGCAGGCGTTCAAGACCTGGCTGGCCGACCGCCCGCAGGAGTGGCGCGACGGCGTGGAGGTGGTCGCGATGGACGGCTTCACCGGGTTCAAGACCGCCGCCGTCGAGGAACTGCCCGACGTGGTGACCGTGCTAGATCCCTTCCACGTCACGCGCCTCGCTGGCGAGGCGCTCGATGAGTGCCGACGGCGAGTTCAGCAGGCCATCTGTGGGCACCGCGGCCGCAAGGGCGACCCGCTCTATGCCGCCCGCCGGACCCTGTCCACCGGCGCCGACCTGCTCAACGACAAGCAGAAGGACCGACTGGACACCCTGTTCGCCGACGACGCCCACGTCGAGGTCGAGGTCACCTGGAGCGTCTACCAGCGCATGATCGCCGCCTACCGCCACGAGAACCGGCGCCACGGCCGCGAGCTGATGGCCCGGCTCATCGACTCGATCAGCACCGGCGTCCCCAAGGCCCTGGTCGAGATCACCAAGCTCGGCAGGACGCTGAAGAAGCGCGCCGCCGACGTCCTGGCCTACTTCGACCGGCCCAGCACCTCCAACGGGCCCACCGAGGCGATCAACGGCAGGCTCGAGCACCTGCGCGGCTCGGCGCGGGGGTTCCGCAACCTGACCAACTACATCGCCAGATCCCTGCTCGAGACCGGCGGGTTCAGACCCGACTACACCCTGGATTCGGATGAGCCCTCAAACCCTTCTGCGCCGCGAACAGGTCGACGATCTGGTGTCGGAGTATCGGTCGGGAGCGACGCTTGTGGAGCTGGCGGCGCGGTTCCGCGTGAACCGCCGAACTGTGGCCGCCCATTTGGTTCGTCGGGAGGTTCCGATCCGACGCGGGAGCTTCGACCCTTCCCGCATCCATGAAGCAGCCGACCTCTACCTCAGCGGACTGACGCTGGCAGAGGTCGGCGTAAAGGTTGGGGCGGGGCCTCAGGCTGTCCGACGGGCTCTCGCATCGCATGGCATCGTGATCCGGCCTGGCGGTGGGCGCCGGTCGCGAGTCTCCTCGTCCCTGGCCGCAGTCGGCTAATTCTACGCGTGCAGAACCGAGACGCGAGTATCTGCGTCGGCGGACGCCTCGCGGCGCTGATGGCGACGGATCGCAGCCTCGTGCAGGCGCACACGGACGAGCAGAACAATGCTCACGGGTCCGATGATGACGAACTTGAGTGCGTTCCAGCACGCCCACAACACGATGAGGTGCAGCCAGCCGGGTCCGCCGTCGGCGACCGTGGCCGAGCAGGTGTAAGCGATCAGGAAGTACGGGAGAGCAACCAGCATCGCGGGCAGCCCCCACTTGAGTCCGCGTCGGGTGCGGATGGCTGCGAGCAGTCGGTTGCTCGGCATGTAGCGATGCAGGTAGTCGCGGGTGCGAACGCTGAGCGTCCAGATGAAGCGGAACATGACCGGCCTCTCGTCACACGTGTTTCTCCGTCGAGGAGGCAGAACGTGTGTGAGTGCCCGAAGGCCGTCCCGGAGGACCCGCAATATGAGGAGAACCTGCCTCATCCTCCACTTTACGCCGGGGTCGGCGTTCACGGAACCCTCCGGTTTCCGCGTCGCCGCGCGTACCTCTCTGTGCGAGCGAGAGGAGCCGACGATGGCGAACCTGAGCCAGGTAGCACAGGGCGAGCGCACGGCACGAATGGCGCTGTCGATGATCGTCGAACCAGACGACGCCGTGACAGGCCGTCTCCTGGGCGAGGTGGGAGCGGTTGAGGTGCTCCGGCTCGCCGAGCGTGACGATGGCGTGCCGGGCCTCGGCACCGTTGACGCACGGGTCTGGCGCGCCCAGTTCGAGCGTCCGGACGCTCAGACACACTCCCAGCGCATCGTCGAAGCCCAGCGCATGGGTATCGGAGTGTTGATCCCTGGCGACCAAGATTGGCCGTCCGCGCTCGACGATCTTGGTGATCGGCGACCATACGTCCTGTGGACTCGTGGCGCTTCCTCGTTCCTGGCGCGACCGCTCCGCGAGTTTGTCACGATCACCGGCGCCAGGGCCGCGACGTCCTACGGCGAGCACGTGGCCGGAGAACTGGCTTCCGACCTCGCCAACGCTGAGCGGGTCGTGGTTGCGGGCGGTGCGTACGGCATCGAAGGAGCTGCCCATCGAGCGGCCCTGGCATCCGGTGGCGACACGATCGCGGTCATGGCGAACGGCGTTGATCGCCCCTACCCGATGGGTCACCGCGAGCTACTTGAGCGAGTGGCGGACCTCGGCCTCATGGTCAGCGAGGTTCCACCCGGTGCCGTGCCTACGCGCCACCGCTTCCTCGCTCGGGCGCGGCTGATGGCCGCGCTCTCCGCAGCAACCGTCGTAGTTGAGGCTGGCGTCCGCTCTGGATCGATGGCCGTCGCACGGCGCGCGCACGAGCTCGGCCGCGCCGTAGGTGCTGTTCCCGGTCCGGTGAGCAGCGCAACGAGTGTTGGTCCGCATCAGCTCCTGCGAGACCGCATCGCTTCCTTGGTGGCGGCCCCGTTCGACTGGCTCGCCCAGGCGATGGGTGCCGCCGCCGGGTGGCTGTTCGACGCGGTCTGGTCGGTGTTCGACACCACCACGCTGGTGGATGTCACCAAGCCCGGCTACGTCGCCGTCTACAACCTGCTGTTCGGCATCGCGGTCTTCGTGATGCTGATCTTCTTCTGCCTCCAACTCATCACCGGCCTGATCCGCCGAGACCCCACCGCGCTCACCCGTGCCGCGCTCGGGCTGGCGAAGTCTGTCCTCGGTTCGTTCGTGGTCATCACGCTCACGGCGCTGTTGTTGGAAGTCGTCGATCAGCTGTGCATCGGGGTCGTGCAGGCTGCCGGGGAGACTACCGAATCGATGGGCGACAAGATCGCCCTCCTCGCAGCGGGACTGGTCGGCATCAACATCGCTGCGCCCGGGGTCGGGGGGATCATCACCATCTTCATGGCCGGCCTCGCCATCACCGCTGCCGCGATCGTGTGGCTCTCGCTGCTGGTGAGGAAGGCGCTGCTGCTGGTCGCGGTGGTGTTCGCTCCGCTCGCGTTCAGCGGTGCATCCTGGGACGCCTCGCGTGGGTGGATCGGGAAGTGGGCGATGTTCGTCGTCGCCCTGATCTGCTCCAAGCTCGTCCTGGTCGTCATGTTCCTCGTGGCGATCACCCAAGTTTCCGCACCCATCGACGCGGACTTGGCGTCGGTCAGTGATCCCATCGCGGGGATCGTGCTGATGGCGATGGCCGCGTTCGCCCCGTATCTGACCTACAAGTTCATCGCGTTCGTCGGGTTCGACATGTACCACGCGATCGGCTCCGAACAGGACGCCAAGAGCGCCCTCAACCGCCCGATCCCGGTTCCGCCCAAGCCGCAAGGCGGCGCAGACCCGAAGAAGGTTCTCGACGGCAGCAGTGGCGGAGGGAACGCAGGTGGAAGCTCTGGCGGAGGGGGTGGGAGCAGCGCGCCACCGCCGCCGAAGACCCCGGCGCCGACACCCGCGGCGAGCGGCGGAGGCGCGGCAGGCGGAGGCGGAGCAGCCGCTGCCGGTCCCGTGGCCGCAGGCATGGTGGTTGGGGCGAGTGTCGCCAAGGGCGCCGCCACCGCCGGCCCCAAGGCCGGGACGGCGCTGGGAGCCCAGGGCGAGCACGCCGCCGACGCAGCAGCCCAGACACCACCACCGCCCGCAGCATCAACGGCGGAACCGCCGCCGAGCCCCGCGCCGCGCCCGCCAGGCGCTGACCCGTCACCGCCACCGCCGAAGCAGCCCCCGCCGCCTGCCCCACGCCCACCGAAGGAGTAGACGATGAGCAGCACGAACAACGACCGGCAGACTGCGGGCGAGCTGGTGCCGGTGAAGTTCTCCCGCCTCACCCGACGCGGTGTCCTTCTCGGGCTGTCGCTGACCCAGCTCATCGCCCTCGCCATTGGTGGAGCGACGTTGATCGGCGCGTTCTATGCCGGCGGCGGGATGCTGCTGGCCTACACCGCACCGGTCTGGGTACTCGCCGCCGCACTGACCTGGATACCCATCGCGGGCCGACCGAACGTGGAATGGCTACCTATCGCCTGCTGGTGGCTGTGGCGCACCACCGGCGGGCAACTGCTGTACCGGCGCCGGATCGTGGTGCCTCGCCCCGTCGGGACGCTCGCTCTGCCTGGTGACATGGCGCGGCTGCGTGAGTACACCGACCCTGACACGGGCGCTGGGATGATCCACGACCCGCACGCCGCCACCCTGACGGTGGTGTGTGAGGTCACGCATCCCGCGTTCGTGCTCCTCGATCCTGGCGAGCAGGAACGCCGCGTCACATCCTGGGGCCGAGTCCTCGCGACCGTGTGCCGGTCCGGGCGCATCGCGACCCTGCAAGTTCTCGAACGCACCCTCCCAGACTCCGGCACCGGCCTGGCCGAATGGTGGGCCGCTCACGGCACCCCGGACGGGTCATGGGCCGCCGACACCTACGCCGAGTTGATTGAGCGTGCCGGTCCCGCCGGTGAGCGCCACGCCACCACGCTCTCGCTGTCGCTGGACATGCGAGCCAGTGCCCGGCAGAT
This sequence comes from Propionibacterium freudenreichii subsp. freudenreichii, assembly GCF_000940845.1. NCBI lineage: Bacteria > Bacillati > Actinomycetota > Actinomycetes > Propionibacteriales > Propionibacteriaceae > Propionibacterium > Propionibacterium freudenreichii. The sequence goes on from NZ_CP010341.1 coordinate 1,922,649, forward strand.
CAGAACCGCCGGTGGCGGGATACGCGGTGCAGCCGCCGTCCTGCGGCAAGAAATGAGCACCCTGGTCGCTGCGCTCCGCTCCGCCGACCTGTCACCCTCGGGATGGCTCACCGCAGGGCAGATCGCGGTCATGCTGCGCTCGGCCTACGACCCGGCGATCGCCGCGACACTGGAACGTCACGGCCGGCTCGGCCAGTCGCTCGCGACAGCGGGACCAGTTGCAGTCACCGAGACCTGGGGCCGGTTGCGCACCGACTCCGCTCACCATGCGGTGCTCTGGGTCAGCGAGTGGCCGCGGTCGCTGGTGTATCCGGGGTTCTTGTCGCCGGTGCTGCTGTCCACCGGCATCCAGCGCTCGTTCTCTCTGATCTGCACCCCGATGCGCTCCGACCAGGCCGCCCGCGACATCCGCAAGAAGAAGGTCGAGCACATCTCCGACCAAGCCCAGCGCGCGAAGATCGGCCAGATCGAAGACGCCTCCCAGACCGCCGAGTACCACGACGTGCTCCAGCAGGAAGCCGACCTCACCGCCGGGCACGGCATCCTGCGCTACTCCGGCCTCATCGCCGTCTCCGCACCCACTATCGAAGAACTCGACGCCGCAGTCGCCGCCATCGAACAGGCCGCGATCCAGGCCTCCTGCGAGACCCGACTCCTCGTCGGACAGCAAGCCGCCGCCTTCACCGCCGCAGCGCTCCCGCTCTGTCGCAGGGTGTAGAGGCTATGCGGACGGCAACTCAGCAGCAGAGGCAATGGCAGCCCGAGCTTCGGTGCGACCAGAAGCGCCATCTGCGATCACAGTCACCAGGGCATCGATGCTCTCGTGGTCGGCGTCAGCAGGGAACATCCACTGGACGTCACTTCGTTCTGTAGTGACGCCGATGGTTGGCCGCACTCGCTCTCCGTGATTCGTTCTCGGACGCACGTACTTCACCTCATCGAGTGGGTACGTGGTGCCGAGCTCGCCACGACGTAGAAGCGCCTTCGGTGTCGCGGTGACGATTCGACGGTCTGTCACCGCGACAAAGGTGCTGGACGTGAGCATTTCGGCCATCGCGCCGGCCCTTCCGGGGGCGAGCGCGTCCCAGGCCGTATCGACACGCTTGGCCAGGAGCACTGGCACCACTCCTGCGAGGTTGTGTGCGCCGGTCTCGTACGGGAATGCAATGCTGCGGAGTTGTTCACCGTCTTCCAGGAACCACCGAAGCACGTGCAGATAGGGATCAAGATCGAGCCCTTCGGGTGCGCACACTGTGGACGGCACTGCTGGCATCTCGACTGCTGGCTGGAGCATGTCGGCCAGGGGCTCGATGGCTTCGAGGAGCTGCTTGCACGTGAGCTGAGACGCCTTTGCATCTTTCCGCTTCTTCGTGAGAGGCACGGTAGCGCGACCGGGGAGCTCGGCGATGATCCGCAACTCACGCACGAGTGACTCGGTCAACGAGCGGATTTCGGAGAGCGACTCGTTGATCTCGGCGGGAGTGTTCCGGGCGATCCGGTCGAAGAGCTGCGCTTCGCTCTCGTCATTGGTGCTTCGTGTTCTGGCGAGGGCAGCCCGGACCGCCTGGTACTCCGCGTGGGTCTTCAGCGAGCTGAGCAACGCGTAGGTATCGAAGACGATTGCTTCGGCGTTGGATTCGAGGTACTGGCGGCGAGCGCGACCCTCCACCTTCCCGAGTTCCTGGACGTGGCCTGCCACGTTCTTTCGGTACAGCTTCAGTTGCTTGCGGATGTTGGGGCCGCTGGGAGCGATGGGCTCCCAGACAGAGTCTGTGATGGCGTCGAGTTCGCGGGTCTCCTTGACCGCCTCATCGACGGACTCGGCCAGTCCTTCAAGCTCCGCCCATTGCTCGTTTCGGATGGCTTTGAGCGTCTGCGTCGTGAGCTGGATGTTGGTACGAACGAGGCCGGATATCTCGCCGAGCTGCATTTGGAGCGCGATCATGGCGACGGCCGGGCCGATGGCTGCGATCGCTGTAGCGGCTGTCATCGAAGCGGGGATGAAACGCGCCTGGGCGACCAGTTCGCCGTTCTTGAAGATCGCCCCGAGCTTGGCGCCGTCCTTTGCTGCCATCTGTCCGCCGCTCTTCAGCAGGGACAGCGTGGCGTCGTTGACGCGGAAGAGGCCTTGCGCGCTCGATACAGCTTCCGCAACGTTTCCGACGATGGTGCCTGCGTTGCCGAGGGAGCCAAGGGCGGTGGAGAGCTGGGCGCGGTCAAAGGAAGGCACCATGTCGAGGCTGATGAGTTCAAGACCGTCGGGGACTTCGCCGAATACGACTGCGACACCTGGTGTCACCTCGACGAGGATCGTGGACGTTGCGAGTTCAAGCGCGTCGGACCTGATCTGACCATCTTCTTTGGCCTGCCCGCCAATAGCCTCGTCGCTACCGGACTCGCCGCGCGCGTCGTCCATGTGGGCTCTCCTTCTCGCCGGTGACTGCCTCGTGCCTCCCTCCGACGCCTCCATCAAGTATGTCACAGCCACCTCCGACAGCCCCGGGTGCTTCACAGCGCACCTCCTCATCACACGACTCCCGAGGAGGCCGACCATGCCCACGTTCTTCGATTCGACTGCTGACGCTGCTGAGGCGTCCGAGGCTTTGCGGGGGTTGGCTCATGCGAGCCGTGCGTTCGATCAGCCTGCGCAGATGTACGGGGTGATCGGCGATCTGTCGTCGGGGATGCGGTCGCTGCGGCAGGTGCTCGATCAGATCGCCGATGTTCACGAGCGCAAGGCCGCGCACGCGTTCAATGACGACGGCAACCACGAGGCCGGAGTGCGGGATGCGTTGGCTGCTGCGGAGGAGTTGCACCTGGCGGCGAGCCTCGTAGATCGGGCCTACGACCGGATCGCCGAGGGTTTCATCGCGGCCGGCCGGATCGCATGGCATCCTGACCCCGCCGTCGAGGAGGCCGCACCGTCCAGGTGGGTCAACGTGGTGTTCCTCCAGGGTGATGAGGCCGACAGGCCGTTGCGCATCCTCGGCGAGCTGGGGCATGTCGACGCGGTGGACTTCCTCGCGCAGTGGGACTACGGAGATGAGACCACGCAGGCTGCGCTGGAGAACGGGTACGTCTACGACGAGCCCGGCGATGCCACCAACGACCAGGTGGCGATCTCCGGCGACTACGCGCTGGTCGTCAACCCGCACCTCGGCTACGTCTCGCTGCTGCGCCGCTACACCGAACCCGGTGCCGAGGCTCAGGAAGCCGAGCAGGCCGGGCCGTCCCCGATGCGGGACGGCCCGGAGTTGCTGGTGTCGTACTCGTCGCCAGGCGCACCGAAGCGGACGGATGCTCCTTCGAAGCGGGAGGGGTCGTGGTTTGAGCCGGCGAAGATCGCTGCGGTGAAGCAGGCGCGAGGGCTGGGGCTGTGACCCAGGATTGGGAGCGGCTGCACACCGCCGTTCTGGTGGCACCGTCGAAGGAACGGCGGAAGCTCCGTAAGCAGCGCCGTCGGGCAGAGGCACGGCTCCATGCCGAGCAGCGCAAGTCCGCGCTTGCGGCCGCGAAGGCGAAGGCTGAGCAGGAGCGGGCCGAGCGGCGCGCCACGGTCTACCTGCCGAAGGCCGGCGAGGCGGGTGCCGCGCGGTTGCGGACGCCGGGCCGGTTTCATCTGACGCGGCATCAGGACACGTCGGCGACGTTGGCGGGTGCGTATCCGTTCGTCGCCGAGGGTGGTCTCGGTGCGGATGGGGTGTTCGTGGGGCAGGACCTGTATTCGGGTGGGAGTTTCGTCTACGACCCGTGGGTGCTGTACGCGCGCGGGATCATCACCGCACCGAACGTGGTGGTGGCCGGGATCGTCGGCTCGGGGAAGTCGAGCCTCGCGAAGTCGCTGCACACGAGGTCGTTGCCGTTCGGGCGGCGCGTGTATGTTCCCGGCGATCCGAAGGGCGAGCACACCGCGGTCGCCAACGCTGTCGGCGGACGCGCGATCGTGCTCGGCCACGGCCTCAACACCCGCCTGAACCCACTCGATGAAGGTCACCGGCCCAGCGGCCTGTCGGATGAGCAGTGGGCCTCCACGGTTGCGGCGCGGCGGCGTGACCTGATCGGCGCACTGGCCGAGACGGTGCTCGCGCGCGGGTTGTCGCCGTTGGAGCACACCGCGATCGACATCGCCCTGACCCAGACGGTGCGGGAGAACGACGTGCCGATCCTGCCGATGGTCGTCGATCACATTCTCGCCCCGAGCTCGGATGCCGACGGCCGGTTGGCCGAGGACGGCAGGCTCGTCGGTCACGCGCTGCGCCGTCTCGTCGCGGGCGACTTGGCCGGATTGTTCGATGGGCCTTCGACGGTCGCGTTTGATCCGTCGTTGCCGATGATCTCGCTCGATCTCTCGCGGGTCACCGAGAACTCGACCCTGATTTCGGTGTTGATGACGTGCTCGTCGGCGTGGATGGAGTCCGCGTTGCTCGATCCGAACGGTGGGCAGCGGTGGGTGATCTACGACGAGGCGTGGCGGCTCATGTCCCACCCGGCGCTGTTGCGGCGGATGGATGCGCACTGGCGACTCGCGCGGCATTACGGGATCGCGAACATGCTGATCTTCCACAAGCTCACCGATCTCGACAACGTGGGCGACCAGGGCTCCGCTATGCGTTCGCTGGCCAACTCGCTGCTGGCGAATGCAGAGACGAGGATCGTGTACCGGCAGGAGTCCGACCAGCTCGGGCCGACCGCGAAGGCTCTCGGGCTGACCGGGACCGAGCAGCAGCTCTTGCCGAACCTCGGCGTCGGACAAGGCCTGTGGCGGATCAAGGCCAGGAGCTTCGTCTGCCAACACCAACTCCACCCCGACGAACTCGCCCTATTCGACACCAGCAGCCGTGCAGCCGGGAGAAGCCCGCGAGTCTATGACATGTGAGCCGCTGGCTGCCGGTCGGCGACCCAGCTGCGCAGCATGTCTAGAGCGTCCGCGGACGGGGTGCCGGGCTCTGGCAGATAGGTCGTGATCGAAAGGCCTGGCGTGGATTGGATCGCGAGCACGTCATAGCCGATGGTCAACTCGCCGACGACAGGATGGTTCAGGCGTTTCGTGCCGCTGGTGTGCGTGCGGACGGTGTGCGCACCCCACCAGGTGCGGAACTGGTCGCTGTGCGTCGAGAGTTCCCCAACAAGGCTCATCAGGGCGCGGTCGGCGGGGTCGTGCCCGGCAAGCAGGCGCAAGGCCGAGACGGATTCGCGGGCGCTTTTCTCCCAGTCGGGGTAGAACTCCTGCGACCGCGGATCGAGGAACAGATACCTTGTGTGGTTCAACGGCGGAGCGTTCTCCGGGAACAGGTGCGGGAACAGGGCCCGACCCAGCGCGTTCGATGCGGCCGGGTCGCCGAGCCGGGTAAGGGAGATCGCGGGTACATCTCGCATCGCGTCCAGCATCCGCGCGATTCGCTCCGATACCCGTGGTGCAGGCTTGACGCGCCCTGGCCTGCGGGGGCCGGTCGCGGTGCGGGCGAGATCGAGCAGGTGCGTTGTCTCCACGTCGTCCAGGTGGAGGGCCCGGGCGAGGGCGTAGAGGACGGACTCGGAGACCCCGGCGAGGTTCCCACGCTCCATGCGCGTGTAGTACGCGGTGGAGACCCCAGCGAGTTGAGCGACCTCCTCGCGGCGCAGGCCCGGAACCCGGCGTTCTCCGCCGAAAATCGTCGCCCGGCCTGCTCTGGGGTCAGGCGGGCACGCAACGCGGTGAGGAACTGCTGCACCTCCCGCTTATTGTCCATACCCTCAAGGTTACGACCGCACGCTGTGGGGCTGGGAGTCATGGCCGGTATCTCCCAGCCCCTGGTGGCGTGGGTGATAACAGCAGTGTCTCCCGCACCCGGCCGCCTGGTGCCTAGCGTGGACGTATGGCTACTCCCACGATCACTTTGAATAATCGCGTCATGTTGCCCGCGCTCGGGTTCGGGGTCTTCCAGACCCCGCCCGATGAGACCGCGACCGCGGTGACGGAGGCGCTGCGCGTCGGCTACCGGCACATCGACACGGCCGCCGCCTATGGCAACGAGAACGGTGTCGGCGATGCGCTTCGCGCGTCGGGCCTTGCCCGTGATGAGGTGTTCGTGGAGACGAAGCTGTGGATCAGCGACTACGGCTACGACGCAGCCTTGCACGGGTTCGAGAAGTCCGCCGCGAAGCTCGGCGTCGACCAGATCGACCTGCTCCTGCTTCACCAACCCCTGACCGAGAGCTTCGACCGCACCCTTGACGCCTACCGCGCGTTGGAGCAGCTCTACGCCGACGGCAAGGTGCGTGCGATCGGGGTCTCCAACTTCATGCCCGACAAGCTCACCCGCCTCCTGACGGAGACGGACGTGGTACCTGCGGTGAACCAGATCGAGGTGCACCCCTACTTCCAACAGCACGAGCTGCAAGCCCTGCACGCCGAACACGGCATCCTCACCCAGGCATGGTCGCCGATCGGAGGTATCACGATCTACGGCGGCGGGCAGCAGAGCACCCTGGATAACGAAACCATCGGCGAGATCGCGCGGGTTCACGGGAAGTCCCCGGCACAGGTGATGCTGCGCTGGCATGCGCAGGAGAGCCGTTCGGCGATCCCGAAGTCGGTCAAGCCTCACCGGATCGCAGAGAACTTCGACATCTTCGACTTCGAGCTAAGCGCGGAAGAACTGGCGGCGATTGACGCCCTGGACACCGGGGTGCGCAGCGGCCCCGACCCGGACTCGATCACGATGGAGAACTACGGGATGCCCATCCCCGAAGCCTGATCCTTCGTCGGCGTTGGACTTGACGTTTGCAGGGTCGGGGTAGGCAGGCCAGAGACTGGGGCTCGGCCCCTGTTGTTTCGGCAGCGGTCTCGGAAAGCCAGCGCCGTCGGAGGTCCTGCGGCCTCTTAGGGCGCACCCCGTAGGGCGCGTGCACACCTGCCAGACATGAGCCTGCACCCAGACCATGACTCCAGCGACCTCACCCCACTCCGGGCTATCGGCCGATGAACCTCACCGGCCCGCGCCGATCCACCCCTACCGACGACGAGGCGACTGCTCCCGTCGAGCTGCCGCACGTCCTCGTCACCGTCGCCGAAGACGGCACACTCACCGCGATGGTAGATGGAGCACCGTTCCCGTCGCCGGACGGGACCGCGTGGACGCGGGCGACGTTCGGGCCGCTCATGGATGCGATCACCAAGGATCGCACCATCGCGGTCCGTGTCGAGGTGCGCGAGAGCGACGGTAGCGTCTTCACCGACATCCTCCGCACCCGCAAGCCTCGACGCGCAGTGGCACCGTCCGAGAACTCGGTGCCGGAAACTCGTCGGAGTCGTCACGCCCGACGGGTGCCGCGCTTGTCTGAGGTCACGGCTCACGGGTTCGTGCCTGGCGAGGATGTCGCCGTCGCGACGATCGTCTCCCATACCGACGCCACCGGAACCGGGGAGGCACGTGCGCTCATCGACCTCGACGACCTGCCCGCCGGAACATCGCACGAGGTGATCCTGTTCGGGCGTATCTCGGGCACGCTCGCGGTGCGGCGGCTGATATGAACCAGCGGCAGGCCGGGGGCATGGGCGACGAACTCACCAACGCCGCCCTCGTTGGCCTGGTCGGCATGTTCGGGATCGCTCTCGTCCTCCGTGCCGCTGGCAGCGTCGCCGCGTTCCTCACCGGCACACCGCAGCCCGACGTCGGCGCAGCGGCGGCGCTCGCCGTGCTGTTCAACCCCGGCGACCCGGCGACCGCGCTCGGTGCCGACGGACTCAACCCGGTGGTTTACTGGCTCGTCAGCGCGGCACTGCTCGGCGGACTCGCCGCCGGGATCGTTTGGGTCTGGATGGTCCTGCGCCGACACACGCGGAAGACAGAGACCGACCCGCACCGACTCGCCGGGATCGCGACCAGCCACGAGGTCAAGACCGTGGCATCCGCGAAAGCGCTGCTTCACCGCGCGGCCATGCTGCGGCCCTCATGGGAGTCGCCAGCACCACAAGATGTCGGCTACCTCCTGGGTGCCAGTCGCGGGACGAAGGTCTGGGCATCGGTCGAAGACTCGATCCTGCTGATCGGCCCGCCCCGCTCCGGCAAGGGCCTGCACGTCGTCATCAACGCGATCCTCGACGCACCCGGCGCGGTCGTCACCACCAGCACGCGGCCCGACAACCTCACCGCGACCCTCCGCGCCCGACGCCGCAAGGGCGGACCGGTCTCCGTATTCGACCCTCAACACCTCGCCGAAGGCATCCCCGCCGGGCTGCGCTGGTCACCCATTCGCGGCTGCGACGATCCGCTGACCGCGATGATCCGCGCCAACGGCCTCGCCTCCGCCACAGGACTCTCCGCGGGAGGGGTCGAGTCAGGCGGGTTCTGGGAAGGCAAAACCCGCACCGCACTCCAAAGCCTGCTGCACGCCGCAGCGCTCGACGGCCGCCCGCCCGCCGAGCTGTTCAGGTGGACCCTCGATCCCAGCGCCGCATCCGAGGCCGTCGCGATCCTCAACTCCCACCCGAACGCCGCGATGGGCTGGGACGACTCCCTGGCCGCGATGATCGACGCCGACCCCAAGACCCGCGACAGCATCTGGCAAGGTGTCTCCCTCGCGCTCGCCGCACTCGCCGACCCACGAGTGCTCGATGCGGTCACACCAGGCCCGCATGAGCACTTCGACCCCGAGACCTTCCTCACCGAACAAGGCACCCTCTACCTGCTCGCCACCGGTGCCGGTGCAGGAGCCTCCGCATCGCTGGTCGCGGCATTCGTCGAAGACCTCATCGAAACCGCCCGCAGGCTCGCCGCCCGCTCACCCGGAGCGCGACTCGACCCGCCAGTGCTGCTCGCGCTCGACGAGATCGGAAACCTCGCACCACTGCCGTCACTGCCGACGCTCATGGCCGAAGGCGGTGGCACCGGGATCACGACCATGCCGGTCTTGCAGTCCCTCGCACAGGCTCGCGACCGATGGAGTGAACACCAGGCCGGCGCGATCTGGGACGCCAGCATCGTCAAGATCATCCTCGGCGGCGCGTCGAACAGCCGCGACCTTCAAGACCTCTCCACCCTCATCGGTGAGCGTGACGAGTACACCGACAGCGTGACCCTCGGCGACCACGGCACCCGCTCGAACCAACGCTCGATCCGCCGCGTCCCGATCCTGCCTCCAGACCGCATCCGCACCCTGCCATTCGGCACCGGCATCACGATGCTGCGCTCCGCGCCACCCATCGTCACCGACCTGCGGGCCTGGCCGACACGGTCTGACGACGCGCAGCTCCGCAGCGATCGCGACGAACTCGAAGCGCTGCTGCGCCACCGCCCCGCCTCCTGACGACTGGCGCTTGGGCGCCAAAGCGCACCTGCCTGACAGAGCGACCCACACGCAGTTGGTCGCCCGAGTCAGGAGGAGGCCATCATGGCCATTCACACGCAGGAATCGCTGTCAGGCTTCATCGCGTCGGAGCCGTTGCTCACCGAGACGGCCAAGGGAGACGCCAGGTTCTTCGCCCGTATCGGCAAGGAGCATTTCCGCCGCGAGGACGACGGCTCTTTCACGCAGACCGAGACGACCTACCACCACTTGGTGATGTTCGGGCGTTCCGCTGAGCATGCGCACGCGAACTTCGCGCAGGGCGACAACTTCGTCGCCGAGGGCTACACGCGGCCGGTCAGCTACGAGCGCAACGGTCAGGCGATCGAGGGCGAGGAGTTCGTTGCCAAGAAGATCGGCCATGACGCCGCGCGAACCCGCTACGAGGTGGACCGCACGCCGCGCAATGGAGTCGGCCGGGACGCAGCGGCGTACGAGCCGACGCAGCGAGCAGCGACCGCGGCGCACGCCCCGGTCTCCATGTGAGTTCGGGAGCGACAGCACCATGAACGATCAGCATGAGATGGATGAGCCGGACGTCTTCGACGGGCCGCCCCGTGTCACCAACGCGGACATGCCCGAGCCGCCTCACCCCGTGAACTGGAACCTGCTGACGGCGCACGAGCTGGAGCAGGAATGGCTCGCGCTGAACCGGTGGGTTGATTGGCTGCGTCGCACCTACGGCCTCACCGTCGCGGTGGTGCCGCCGTTCTGGCATCACCACCCGGAGATGGTTTGGGAGCTGTCGGCGCTGCACCTGCATTGGCTCGGTGCCTACGACCCCGAGCAGAACGCCTCCGCGCCGCTCGGCTGGCACCGCGACTTCGCCGACGCACGAGAGCGCCTTCGCTATTGGGTCACCGCCTGCGGTACTCGTGGAGACCGAGACCGCCCGACCCGGCAAGCTGCTTGGCCTGGTGAGGACCCGGCGCCGACGATCCAGGACTTCACCTTCACCGACCGCGACACCGAATTCGTCGAGTTCGTCATCGCGCAAGTCCGCAAGCGCCAGGAGGCCGAAGACGAGTTCTACGCCAGCCTGGACGACGACGAAGCGCCGTAGACCGATGAGCCGCTACGCCAAGAAGACCGATCGACGCCCGTATGAGGAGCGGTCGTTCTCCGTACGTGCCATCCACCGCGAACGCGCCGACCTGCACAAGCTCGCCGAGGTTCTCATCCGGCTGACGTTGCAGGAGACCGGCGAGAGCCGCGCGGCCCGCGCGGCCGATCGGGTCCCCGACACCTACCGGGCGCCGACGAATGTCCTGGCCGCCCCAGAAGCCGCCCGGTAGAATCAACCGTGCAAGCCTCGCGATGCGGGGTGTTGTGGCCTAAACCTCGCCGCTCGGCGGGCAACACGCACCGAGACCATCGGGTCTCGCCCTACAGCCTTCATCGGCTGCTCTCACGATCAACACCCCTCCCACGAACAGTTGGGAGCGCGAGGGTCGAACCGCGTGAGAGTGAGCCCCCGATGACCACCATTGCCGATGATCCGGCTGTCAGCCTCATCGACCCGCCCAAGACAATGGCTGCCGCCGTGTCGTACCTGCGGGTCTCGACCCGCGAGCAGGCCGAGAAGGGCGGGACCGACGAGGGCTTCTCGATCCCGGCCCGGCGCGAAGCGACCCGGCGCAAGGCCGAACAGCTCGGTGCCGGCATCGTTGAGGAGTTCGTCGACGCGGGAGCCTCAGCCAAGTCGTCCGACCGGCCCGAGCTGATGCGGATGATCCAGTACGTCAAGGCCAACAAGGTCGCGTACTGCATCGTTCACAAGGTCGACCGGCTCGCCAGGAACCGCGCCGACGACGTGAGCATCCACCTCGCACTCCAACAGTGCGGGGTCATGCTTGTGTCCGCGTCGGAGAACATCGACGAGACCCCTTCCGGGATGCTGCTGCACGGCATCATGTCCACCATCGCCGAGTTCTACTCTCGGAACCTCGCCACCGAGGTCGCCAAGGGCATGACCCAGAAGGCCATCGGTGGCGGCACGAACGGGCGCGCGCCCATCGGCTATCTGAACGTCCGCAAGCGCGACGAGCTCGGGCGTGAAGTCCGCACCATCGAGCTCGATCCTGAGCGGGCGCCGATGATCGAGTGGGCGTTCAAGGCGTACGCCTCAGGTAACTGGAGCGTGAGCCAGCTCCACGACGAACTCACCTCGCGGGGGCTGCGCAGCCTGCCGACGCCGAAGCGGCCGGCGAAGCCGTTGGCGGTGTCTACCATCCATCGGCTCCTGACCAACCCGTACTACAAGGGCGATGTCATCTACCGAGGCACCCGCTACAAGGGCAACCACCCGGCGCTCGTGCCTGCCGAGGTCTGGTACCAGGTCCAGTCCGTGCTCACCGCGCACCAGTGCGCCGTCGAGGCGACCCAAGTCCACGGCCACTACCTCAAAGGCACCGTCCACTGCGGCCAGTGCGGGTCCCGGCTCATCGTCTCGAACGCGAAGAACCGGCACGGCAACGTCTACTGCTACTTCGTGTGCTCGGGTCGGCACTCCAAGCGCACCGACTGCACGCGCCAGGCGATGCTCATCGAAGACGTCGAGAAGCTCGTCGAGGACTACTACACCCGCGTCCAGTTCACGCCCGCCCAGCAAGACGCCCTCGCAGGGATGCTCCACCACGAGTTCGACCGACTCATGGCCGCCGAAACCGAAGCACTGGAACGACTCACCACCAACCGCGACCGGCTCGAAAGCGAGCAAGACCGCCTCATGCAAGCGCACTACGCCGACGCGATCCCGCTCTCCGTGCTCAAGCGCGAGCAAGACCGCATCGTCGCCGAACTCGATCAGGTGACCCGCCGTATCGACGCCCACTTCGGTGACTACGCCGACGCTCGCGCCCACCTCGACGACGCCCTCGGCCTGCTCGCCAACTGCGCTGACATCTACACTCGCTGCGACGACACCAACCGGCGGCTATGCAACCAGGCGTTCTTCACAAAGGTCTACATCGACGAGGACAACGAGCTGCGCGTCGAGCACAACCGGCCCTTCGAAATGCTCCTCGATCCGCAGGTCAACGCCAACGCGCTGACCTGGGCCGCAGACGTGAACAAGGCCCGAACCTCTGCCAACGTTTCCATTGGCAAGGGTTCGAGCCTTGTGCGTGCGGTGGAGCTAGGGGGATTCGAACCCCCGACCTTCTCATTGCGAACGAGACGCGCTACCAACTGCGCCATAGCCCCAGATCATCGAGCCCAACGAGCTCTTTGAGCGGGAACCATCCTAGCACCTCACGGCGACTGGACCCCACTCGATTCCTACTCCCCGACCGCCCTGGGCAGATCGCCCTCGTCGCCACCGTGATCATGGCGACCGTCCTGCGCGGCCCGGATGTCAGTTGTGTCGTCGACATCCTCGGGACGCTCGGCGGTCACCGGCATCTTCGGTTGCGCCGGCGGATCAGCCGTCATCGTCAGATCGATGGTGCGCACCGAACGCGGCACCAACGGCTTCGACACGTAGGTGGGCGGCGTGACCGCAATCGGCTCCCACAGGTCACCGATCGTGGAGTCCACCGGCAGGTTCAGCGGAATCGAGATCTCGGTGTTCTCATCATGCACATGGGTGAGGTCCACCTCACAGACGGTGACTGTGTCCTCGGCCCAGTCCTGATCGGCGGCTTCCAGCTGGTCGGCGATCATTGCGTTGACGGTGTGCACGCTGATGCGGCTGAGCACCACGAACACGGCCAGCACGCCCACACCCACCAGGGCAAGCCACCAAGGGGCGGGGGTGATCACCGAGACCACCACGCCGGCCACCATCACCAACAGGCTGCCCAGGAAACCGGTACGACGGCGCCGCATCGCAATCTGGGCGGCCCGACGCGTCTGGAACAACACCGAGTCGCGCTGCAGCGGCGTGGAGATCTGCAGGCTCGGATCGGTGGGCTCCGCGAAGTCATCCTGTCCGCCACGGCGCACCAGGTGCATCGGGCTGGCCAAGGCGTCGCGCGCCGCGCTCAACGTGGGGGAGATACTGACCTCTTTGTGCAACAGGAACCGCGGCACGAGATAGGCCAACCAACCGGCGACGATCGCCAGCCAGATAAGCCCAGTCATTCCCACGAGCCCAACGGTATGGGCAATGGGCCCGCGCCTCTCAACGCAACGCCGCAGGCACGCAAACTGCCTGCTCAATCCACAGCATCGCCGGCCGCTTTCGCCGGGTTCGTCGCGGCGTCCTGCACCCGCTGCTCCACCAGTGCACGCACCAGTCCCCCGGCCGGGCATTCCTCGCTGGTCATCACGAACACCAGGTGGTCGCGCCAGTCACCGTCAATGTGCAGGTAACGGGGCCGCAGGCCCTCCCGGCGATACCCGAGCTTGTCGACCACGCGCAGGCTGCGTTGGTTCTCCGGACGGATGCAGATCTCCAGGCGGTGCAACTCGAGCACCTCAAAGCAGTAGTCGGTGGCGATCGCCGCAGCCAGCGGCACCAGGCCGCGGCCCGCATGGCCCTCGTCGATCCAGTAGCCGATCGAGGCGAAACGGCCCGCCCCGTAGACGATGTCGGCAACCGTCAGCTGGCCGACGATCGGGGCGCGCCTCCTGCGACGTGCCTCCCCGCCGCCTGCCGCCCCGGGGTCCAGGGTCAGCAGCCACGACAACTGCGTGGCAGCACGTCCCCGGGCGCGCTGTTCGGCCACCATGCGCCCGAAGGTCAGCGACCGCGGCACGCCCTGCGGCGGCACCGTGGTGTCCCAGGGGCCGGTCCACTCACGGTTCCGGGCTCTCAGTTGACGCAATTCGGCCGCGTCCCGCCGTTCGATCGGACGCAGCGCGAGCGGGCCGAAGCGCAGTGTCAGGGGCCAACGGTGTGCCCGGGGCAGGTCCAGGTCGACCATGGTTCAGTCGCGATCGAGCAGCCAGCAGGTGACCACGGCGCCGGCGGCGATCGTGCCGAGCTCGGCCGGCAACACGATCAGGGCGTCGGCATCCACCAGGGTGGTGAGGCTGCCCTGGGCAAAGTCCAGGGGCGTCACCGACCATTGTTGGGCGTCGCGGGTGATCACACCGGCAACCACCTGCATCAGTCCCGCCTCGCCGGAGACGTCCATCGTCAACCGGCAGTCGGCGCTGGACAGCGCCATGTCACGCGCACCCATCAGGGTGCGGATCAAGGGGTGTGCGAACAGCTCGAAGGCCACATAGGCCGCCAATGGATCGGCCGGCAGCATGACCACCGGCACCTCGTCTTGGCCAATGATCCCGAAGCCCTGCAGGCCGCCGGGCTCCATGGCAACCTCGGCAAAATCGGTCTGCCCGAGGGATTTCAGGCTGCGCCCCACCAAGCTGTCCCGTCCGCCGGCCGTGCCACCGCAGATCACCATCAGATCGGCCCGGATGAGCTGGTCAGAGACCACTTCGGCCACGTCATCGGGCGTGGTTCCGGCCACGGATTCGCGCCACACCTGGGCGCCATCGGCCTTGGCTGCGGCCGCGACCATGTGCGACGCGGCGTCGCGGCGTCGTTCCGCCATGGAGGCGGGCGCGTCGTCGGCCAATTGCTCCCCCACGGCCAGCACGACGATCCGCGGGCGAGGGCGGCAGAAGACCTTGTCGAAGCCGGCGCCGGCGAGCAGGCCGATCGCCCGGGCGTCCAGCTGCTTGCCGGCATGGATCAGCACCTCGCCCATGGCTGCATCGATGCCGGTGGGACGGACGTGTTCTCCGGTCACCACCGGCGCCAGCAACGAGAGCTCCTGACCCTCGCGGCGCACCTGCGCCAGCGGCAGCACCGCATCGGCACCGGGCGGCATGGGCTGACCGGCATAGACGGGAACCGCCGAGCCGACCTTCTGCACATCGCCACGCACGCTCAGCTGCACACGCGTGCCCACTGCGGCGTCGCGCACATCGAGCGCAATCACCGCATAGCCGTCGCTCTCGGCCTCGGGCAACGGGGGCAGGTCACCGTCGGCCACGAGGTCCTCGCACAGCGACAGTCCCCAGGCGTCGAGCAGGCGCATGCCGAAGGGCATCAGCGGCTGCACCTTCGACAGCAGGAAGTCACGGTGCGCCGAAACCGACCGCAATCCATTGGCCTGCGGTGCGGGCGCACCGGGCAACGTGGGGTCGGGTTCTGGCTCCGGTTCGGCGGCGACCGGCGCCTGCTTGCGTCCAAAGAGGGCCATATTGCCTACGATAGGTGCATGTCTGGGCCCAACACCGCGGGACGCACCGCGCCCGATGCAGGCGGGCAGAGCACGCCCCCGCCGCGGGCGGGCCGAACGCGCCCCCCACCGAGGGCGGCCAGAACACAAAGGCGCAGCTGCGTCGCCTCGCGCGCCGCCGCCGGGCCGACCGCACTGCCGACGAACGCCGCGAGGCCACCCGTGAACTCACCGGGCGCGTGCTCGACCTGGCCCGTGGCCGCATTCCGAACGACGCGGTGATCGCCAGCTACCTGTCGCTGCCCGATGAGCCGGACACCCATCCCCTGGTCGATTCCTTCCTCGAGGCCGGCTACCGGGTGATGGTGCCCTATATGACCGGCGGACCGGCCGCCGACGACATCGACTGGGCCTGGTACACCACCGGCTCGGAGCTGTCCCCCGGCGTCCTGGGCATCGATCGACCCCGGGGCGAGCCGCTGGGCGCCCCTGCGCTCAGCCGGGCGAGCGTGGTGATCCTGCCGGGACTTGCCGGCGGACGCGACGGCTCACGCCTGGGCATGGGTGCCGGCTGGTACGACCGTGCGCTGGCACACACCCGCCCGGGCACCCTGCTGTGGCTGCTGTTGTTCGATGACGAGGTCACCGACACCCTGCCCCAGGAACCCCACGACCATGCCGTGGGCGTGATCATCACCCCCCATCACACGATCGTGACCGCCGACAACGGCAACCGCCCGGCCGTGTGAACGCACCCCGGCAGCCACCTGCCGACCCCGACGTCCGGCACGGCGCCGCCGTGGACCATCTCGGGAATAGCGCACCTGATTCGGGTGTTACGTGGATCGCACTTAGAATTGCCGGGGCCCCGCAGCAACGCGAGGCCATGAGGACGAGAGACGCGATGCCGACCTACGAATACACCTGCACCGATTGTGGACACGACCTGGAGGTCTTCCAGAAGTTCTCTGACGACCCGTTGACCGTCTGCCCCGACTGCAACGGCCACCTGCGCAAGGTCTTCAGCCCCGTGGGCGTAGTCTTCAAGGGATCGGGGTTCTACGCCACCGATAACCGCACCTCGGGAGCCTCGACGGCACCGGGCTCGTCGCTGCACGACACCGAAAGCGCCCACGGCGCCGATTCCTCGCAGGCTTCGGAGTCTGCCACCCACACGTCCGGGGACGCCTCGACCGGCAGCAGCACCGCCTCCGGAGCCACCACGAGTGGCTCGACGTCGACGTCCGGGTCCACGACGCCCACCGCATCGACTGCCGCAGCCGGCTCCGGCACGCAGGCCAAGGTGGCCTGACCGCACCAGCACCCCCGTTCCACAGTTCTGCCCGCCTTCCCTGCGGAGGGCGGGCAGAACTGTGGATAACCGCTTGACCACCCGGTGTGCACACACGGTGTGGGTGTGACTCCTCCCGCTTGGCTCAATTCCCTCGTTCGTGCCGTCCGCTGGCATCGCCGCGGCCTCGGCCTCATCGCAGCGGCCATCTGCGTGGTGGCCGTGCTCACCGCACTGGATCCCTCGGCCTCCTCCTCACACACCGTGGTGATCGCGAGTCGTCCGCTGGCCGCAGGCGTGGCCGTGGGCGCCGACGACGTCACCACCCTGCAGGTTCCAGCCGAGGTCGCCACCTCGGCCACACTGGCCGACCCCGGGGCTGCGATCGGCCAGGTGGTCGCCGTGCCCCGGCCGGCCGGCACGGTGCTCACCAGCTCAGATTTCGTGGGCAAGGGGCTGGTGGCCGACTCAGACGGGCTCACCCTGGTGCCGTTCCGCATTGAGGACAAGGGCGTGGCGGGTGTACTGGGCGTCGGCAACCAGATCAGCGTCGTGGGCGCCAACCCGGGCGCCGACACCCGGGTGATTGCCAGCCGGGTGCGGATCGCGGCCCTCCCCAGCCCGGGTTCCTCGGGCGCGCTGGATGACAGCTCATCGTCGAGCGGGGCGCTGGTCATCGTGGCGGCAGACTCCCGCACCGCACGGGAGCTGGCAGCCGCCGCCTCCGAATACACGCTGAGCGTGGTGTTGGAAAGCGATTGACCGGGCTCCCGCGAACCCGCCGACGATGCCCTCCAGGGGGTGCCGTAGCGTGAAGACCTCCACCGATCCCCTCGAGTGACATGGAGGACAATGTGAAGGGCTTCAAGAACTTCATCATGCGCGGCAGCCTCATCGATACCGCTGTCGCCTTCATCATCGGCGCCGCCTTCGGCGCGGTGGTCACCAGCTTCACCCAGATCGTGCTTGACCTGCTGGGCAAGCTCGGCGGCACCCCGAACTTCAGCAGTTGGGCTCCCGGAGGGGTGCACGTCGGCACCTTCCTCACTGCGCTGATCTCATTCCTCATCCTGGCGGCAGTGGTCTACTTCGCGATCGTGGTGCCGATCAACAAGATGCGTGAATTGCGCCATCCTGATGCCGAGAAGACCCAGACCGAGGCCGAGATCCTCACGGAGATCCGCGACCTGCTGGCACGCAATGAGGCACAGGGCATCGAGCGGGTCAACGACCTCGCGGCGTCCAACAGTCCTTCCCTGGAGGGCCGGACGCAGGCACGCCGTTCAAGCGACGGTTGAGGCATCGGCATCGACGGGGCTGCCAGCTGATCCACCCCACTCGCCTCTACGGATCAGCCAGCTGATCCGTAGTGCGGCGGCAGATCAGCCATGAGCCGGCGGGTCTCGGCATCAAGGGGTTGGGAGGCGTCGCGCACCCCTGCGTCGCGGCTGTCCAGGTTGAGCGCGACCACCACCTCGGACACCCAGGCATGGAAGCGTGCGAACCCGCCGGGAGCGGGGACGCCGATCGGCAGGGCCATGGGCCAGCCCTGCCCGTCATGATGGCGCTGGTCGCGCAGCGCAGCCAGTCGCTGCGGGGTCCAGCCATGGTCGCGCAGCACCGCCAGTAGCTGCCCCGGCTCACTCACCTCGGGACGTGCACCGCCGAGATAGTGCCCGGTCAACGCGAAACTGGCGCACTGCGCCAGATCCGGAGCGGATCCGTCAACGGTCGAGTCATCCGACGGGGCGGGACTAGTCACCCTGCAACAGCTCCCCGTCGGGCACCGTGCCGCCATCCGGGCCCAGGTCAACTGTCCCGCGCACACGCACGCCGGTACCGAAGTGCCAGTCGCCCTCGACGGTCAACGACGTGGCCTCCACCATCCCCAGCGGGGCGGGGATGCGCTCGTCGAAGTCGTCGACGAACTTGTAGTCAGCACCCAGGTCAACACCCGGAATGCGCTCGACCCGGGCGTGCAGCCGGCCGTCATCACCGATCGAGTAGACATCGGAGCGCAGCAACAGCAGCTCGTTGGTCTTCTTCACCGGCACGAAGCGATCACGACCCACCAGCAGCACGCGCGCGTCATCGAACACCTCCACCGCAGCACCCATGGCGCTCTCCACCTGGATCACGGCCGGGCTGCTCGGGTCGGTGGGGTCCACCGTCTTCTCATTGCGGATGAGGGGTAGGCCCATCACCCCGTGTCGCTCATCGAGCTTCTGCTTGAGGGCCACCAGGTCCCACCACAGGTTGTTGGCGTGGAAGTAGCGGTGCACATGCTCGTCGGTGAAGTACTTCATGTCCTCGGGTGCGGTCTGGGCCGTGTCCCGAAGGATCACCCGACCGTCGGACTTGCGGATCGCCAGGTGCCCGCCCTTCTTGTCGTTCACCGTGCGCACGCACACCTCGGAGCACCAGTCGCCGCCGGTGGACGCGAACCAACCGGCGATCCTCGCGTCGGGGGCCGCCCCCAGGTTGTCGGAGTTGGACACCGCCGCATAGCGATATCCCTTGTCGATCAGCGTGGACAGCAGGCCCGAGTCGTACAGCGCGGCGTAGATGTCACCATGGCCCGGCGGACACCACTCCAGCTCGGGGTCAGCGGGCCAGTCGACCGGAGAGAGGTCGTCGGCCCGCAGCTTGGGTTCCTTGCTCTGCAGGAAGTCCAGGGGCAGGCCATCCACCGCCAGGTCGGGATATTCGGCAAGGGCCGCCATCGTGTCGTCATGGGTACTGAAGGAGTCCATCAGCAGCAGCGGCAGCTTGACGCCCCATTGCTGGCGGGTGGCGCGCACCTGCTGCACCACGATGTCGAGGAAGCTCTTGCCGTCGCGCACCTGCAGCAGGGACTTTGCATGGGCCAGCCCCATCGACGTGCCGAGCCCCCCGTTGAGCTTGATGAACACCGTCTTCGACAAGGCGTCACGGGCCTGCTGGTCGGTAACCACCACATCGGCCAGGCTTGGGGGGTTCTCGATGGGCCGGATACTGCTCTCGGGGATGATGCCGGTGGCACCGGTTTCCAACTGCTTGTAGTAGTCGCTGAACACCTCGATGGCGGTGCGTCCGACGCCGG
This sequence comes from Propionibacterium freudenreichii subsp. freudenreichii, assembly GCF_000940845.1. NCBI lineage: Bacteria > Bacillati > Actinomycetota > Actinomycetes > Propionibacteriales > Propionibacteriaceae > Propionibacterium > Propionibacterium freudenreichii. The sequence goes on from NZ_CP010341.1 coordinate 1,942,486, forward strand.
CGGACGCCATCTTGTCCCGCGCCTGCTGAAGACCTTGCTCGCTCATGGGCTCAGCCTAGCGAGCGGCTGCGGGTGGCACGGGAGCCGTCAACCAACGTCGGATCGGGTGCCACGCTGCACCACTGACCAACCCCGGACAGATAGGAAGGTGACGTTCCGTCGAGGAGCCGAAGCTGTCTGCCCACCCCCAGGAGACCTACAACGGCGAAACGTCACCTTCAACTACCATTTTAGAGCATCTTTCACTGGGTGTAGCACCTCAGGGTCCATCTCTGAGAGGAATTCTCAGATGGTTACGTAAACTCGTACGCCGATTCCGCCCCCGCCCACGCAAGTGGCGTGAAACCAGCCGAAAGACGCGTGATCTTGTTGCACACAACGTCGGCTGCCGCTGCAGCCAGCCGAGCGCTGGCAGCGTCGTCACCGCAGCGGCTAACCTAGGTGCTCTGGCCCCGTAGCTCAGGGGATAGAGCAGTGGTTTCCTAAACCATGTGTCGGAGGTTCGAATCCTCTCGGGGCCGCCAGCATCGTCGCCCGGCCCACTCCGGCGTTGTCACCTGCCCTGAATAGTGTGGAGTCACCACCCCATCAGGAAGACCCACCAGCAAGGAGACAGGGCAATGAACCGAGAAGACAAGGCCATCGGCTGGCACCTCAACCTGGCCATCCGGGTGAATCCGCCCCTGGCCGACGACAACGAGCTCCTCGACCTGATCGAACGGCTGGCGCGCCAACACACGGCGGCCAGCATCTCCCCTGACCACAAGACGATCACCATCGCCTCCACCGTCTATTCACCCGATGTCATGACCGCCATCGTGGGCGCGGTGCCGGCCGTGCTGGTTGCCCTGGAACAGGGTGGCTACGACGGCCGGGTGGTGCATGTGGACGCCATGGATGAGCAGGCCTTCATGGCCAAGCAGTCTGAGCTGACCGACCCGTCGGCGAGCTGAGCCATGCGTCCGCACGACCTGCGGACATGACAAGGCGGCGCCGCAGGCGCCGACCCCACACAGGGGATCGATCGTCCCGCGACGCCGCTCGATGCCACGGTGGTTGCGCGCTTCAGCCGTGCGCAGCACCACCCGGCGGGTGTCTCATTCCAGCTTCAGGAAGATGCCGGCCTCGATGAGGTCCTCGACGAATCCGCCCGCGGTATCGGTGCGGTTCCAGTCACGCTGCAGCTCGCAGGCGAGCTGGGCAATGCTGATCAGCTGTGCCCCGGCCTGCTCCACGCGGCGCAGGGCCGTCTGAAGGGCCTCCACCGAGGTGCCGCCCACGGCGTCCACCACCGGATAGACCTCATAGCCCTCACGGATCGCGTCGAGGGTGGGGAAGGTGAGGCAGGCCTCGGTCCACAGGGCCGCGATGATCAGCTTCTTGCGGCCGGTCGCCTCCACGGCCTTCTTGAAGTCGGCGTCCTCCCAGGCGTTGATCGCGGTGCGGTCATAGGAAGGCACCCCGGGCAGCAGCTCCTTGAGCTGGGGGATGGTGTCCTTGTTGCGGCCATTGGCCACGTTCACGGTGGACAGCACCACGGGCACCTTGTAGGTCTGAATGATCTTCGTGGTCACGGCGATGTTGTCGATCAACTTCGCCCGGTCCATCGAGTTGATCGAGTCCACCTGTGTGGGCTGGTAGTCGATCAACACGAACGCCGAGTTCTCCGGGGTCAGCAGTTCATCCGAGACAGGGTCGCGACGGGTTGCACTAGTCATGATTCAGGTCGTCCTTCATCCAATAGGTAGTGGTTGAGAAACTGCACTGTCTGGTCGTAGACGTCATCCAAGTAGCCCTTGGCATGACGTGAGCCACTGAGGAACTGGGCCACAACCGGCACATCGTTGCGCACCATTGCCTCAGTGAAAGTCAGCACCCCGCTGGTGGGGACGAACTCGTTCAGGGAGTTCGCCAGGTACACCGGGCCGGTCTTCGGCGAGACGCGGTGCACCGGCGTCCCCTCGGTCAGGCGGTCGGTGCGCTCGTGGAAGTAGTTCATGATGAACCACTTGTAGAAGGCGTCGTTGGCGCCGCCCTGGTTGATGCCCGAGCTCGCTCCGGCGAAGTTCTGCGGGTTGTCGGGGGCCGGGACGACGTCGGCATGCTTGGTCAGCCAGTCATCGATGTCGAGGATCCCCGACAGGGACACGGCCGGGATGCCGTACTTGATCGCCAGCTCGACGCTCATGTTCCCACCGGCCGACGAGCCGACGGCCCCGATGCGGTGACGATCGAAGGTCAGGTCGCTGGCCTGCAGCCACTGCCAGACATGGTCCATGTCCTCCAGCGGCGCCGGGTAGTAGCCATCGGGTACATCGTGGTACTCCGGCACGACCACCAGATAGCCCTCGGCGGCGAGGCGTGAGGCCCAATCGGCGTCCTTGTCCTTGCTCCCCCGGAACCATCCGCCGCCATGGATATCGATCACCGCCGCCCCATTGGCATGGTCGGGATCGTGGTACACATCAAGCTTCGATACGCCGTCAGAAGAATAGGCGATATCGGTGGTCGTGGAGATGCTCACTGGGAAAAGCCTCGCTTTGATGAACTGACAACCTGATGATCACAGAATACGCGCGACGACAAGGGGAAACGCCTTGAATCGGTGAGCTACTGTGCTGTTCACACCAACAACTCTGACAACCGCGCGGAGTTGCGATCAGCAAGGAGACACAGATGCTTGATGTCGAGGATTCGCTGCGCCGGGTGGCGACCACGGTCGACCACCATTACCAGCACATCGCCAACCGCCATGAGTTCATGCGTGCATGGGCGGTGCAGTTCGAGCTCGCCTATACCGACTTCCGGGTGATCCAGCTGGCCCTCCAGCTTGACGGCAAGGAGCACGAGCTGCTCGAGCGCTTCACCGCCACCTACGACGACGTCTACGAGTACGAGTACGCGTTCGCTGCTGGTGGACTCGAGGGATTCGATGCGAAGTTCTCCGGACGCCTCGACTCGTACAAGTCCGACGTCGACCTGCTGCTCGGCACCATCTCCGAGATCCAGTCCCTGGACCGCCATCCCCAGTCGTGAGAACGACTCTGGCTGGCACAGCGTGAGAACGACTCTGGACAGCACAGCGTGACGACGAAAGAACCGGTCACCACCTGCAGGTGGTGACCGGTTCTTTGTATGAGTCCTGGGAGCCGGTTGGGCGGCTCTGAGGGGGATCAGGCGTTGGCGGGCTCGAAGTCACGCACCTGCGAGATCAGCGCATCAAGCGCCTGCCGGTTCAGCAGTCCGGCATTGCGGTAGATCAGCTTGCCGTCCTTGAACGCCATCAGCGTCGGGATCGCCTGGATCTCCAGCGATGCGGCGAGCTGCTGCTGCGCCTCGGTATCGACCTTGCCGAAGGTGATGTCGTCATTGGCGTCACTGGCAGCGTCAAAGATGGGCGAGAAACGCTGACACGGGCCACACCAATCGGCCCAGAAGTCAACGAGCACAATGCCCTTCTGCAGGGCGGTCTGCTCGAAGTTGTCGGTGGTCAACTCAACGGTAGCCATAATGTCCTTTCAAAGTCCGGGTGCCCGCGCAATGCACCGGGCGACAATTGGGGAACGCCGCGGTGGGGTCGAAGTATTCCCCGTGATCCGGGGCTCCCCTTCGGCCCAGCGCTGACTAAAGGGCGCTCACACGCAGCGACGGCGCGTACTTCTCGGGCACGTGCAGGGCTTTTCCGCCCTCGCTCGCCACGACATAGTCCTCGCCGTCGCGCGACAGGTCAACGGTGGCACCGGGATGGATCCCGGCGGCATCGACCGCCTCGAGGAAGTCCATGTCACTTTGTGCGTACTCATCGATGAGCACGAAGCGTGCCTTGCCCAGGCCCTTCTGCTCGGCCTCGAGCAGGTCGACGCCGTAGTCCTCCAGCGAGGAGGCCTCCGGTGCATCGGGATGCGGGATCGGCGTGCCATAGGGGGTCGAGACGGGCGTGCCCAGCATCTCGCACAACCGGTTGGCCACTTCCTCGCTCATCACGTGTTCCCAGCGACAGGCCTCGTCGTGGGCCGAGGCATAGTCCATGCCCAGCCCATTGACGATGAAACACTCAGCCAACCGGTGACGGCGCATGACGGCGCGTCCCTCGTTGTAGCCGGTGTCGGACAGCTCGATGGTGCGACCGTGACTCAGGCCCAACAGGCCGTCACGTTCCATGCGTGCCACGGTCTGGGAGACCGTCGGGCCGGCCTGGTGCAGACGCTCCACGATCCGCGCCCGACGCGGCTCAACCCCTGACTCCAGAAGCTCATAAATGGTGCGCAGATACATCTGCGTGGTGTCGATGAGTTCACTCATTGCGCGCTCTCCGTCCTCCCGCCCACAGAACCTATGAGCACCCCGGTTACACCAATTATTCCCCGCCGCACCAAGCCGCGCTCGGGGCGGGCCATACCGGCGGGTCCCCCAACCGTGCCACACCGGCCCACTGGACCGTGCTGCAGCCGCTCCGCTGACAGTGAAACAATCCGCAGGTGACTGATCTGCGTATCCCCACCGACCTGCTCCCCCGCGACGGACGCTTCGGATCCGGCCCCGCCAAGGTTCGACCCGAGGCAATGGCCGCCCTGGCGCAGAGTCCGCTGATGGGCACCTCCCACCGCAAGCCGCCGGTGAAGTCGTTGGTCGCCCACATCCAGGAGCAACTGGCCGCGCTCTACTCCCTGCCCGACGACTACCGCGTGGTGCTCGGCGACGGCGGGGCCTCGCTGTTCTGGGACCTGGCCTGCGTCAGCCTGGTGCGACGCCACAGCTCGCACGGGGTCTACGGCGAGTTCAGCCGCAAGTGCGCCGCGGCCGTGTCACGCACCCCGTGGCTCGACAAGCCGACGATCGTCGAGGCCAACTACGGCTCCGGGGCCTTCCCCGCCACCGACGAGCATGCCGACCTGTATGCGTGGGCACAGAACGAGACCTCCACCGGGGTTGCCATGCCCGTGCAGCGCCCCGCCGGCATCGCCGACGACGCCCTGGTGATGATCGACGCCACCAGCGCGGCGGGCGGGCTCGCCGCCGACGTGCGGCAGGCGGACGCCCTCTACTTCGCACCGCAGAAGAACTTCAGCTCCGACGGTGGGCTGTGGCTCGCCCTGTGTTCCCCGGCCGCCCTGGAACGCGCCGCCGAGCTCACCGCGGCTCCCGATGGACGCTGGGTGCCCGATGTGTTGAACCTGACCCTCGCTGCCGACAACTCCGCCAAGCACCAGACCCTGAACACCCCGGCCATCGCCACCCTGGTGCTGCTGGGCAACCAGCTGGACTGGATGATGGACAACGGCGGCATGGACTTCGTGGCCGGCCGCACGACCGATTCGGCCCGGCGCCTCTACGACTGGGTCGAGGCCCACGAGGTCGCCCGTCCGTTCGTGGCAGACCCTGCGCTGCGCTCCAATGTGGTGGGCACCGTGGTCTTCGACGAGCGCGTCGACGCCCCGCAGCTGTGCAAGGTGCTGCGCGCCAACGGCATCGTCGACATTGAGCCCTACCGCAAGCTCGGCACCGACCAGATCCGCGTCGGCATGTTCGCCTCGGTTGATCCCGACGACGTCTCGGCGCTGCTCGCCTGCATCGATTGGGTGCTGGAGCGCATCATCTGAGCCCGACCGGCCGGGTGATTCCCCGGCCAGCGGGGCAGGACGCTATTCCGCCTGCTCGGGGGCGTTCTCGCGTCGTGAGCGGATGAAGACGAAGACCGCAGCGAGCGCCGCGAGCACGCCGGTGGCGATGAGCGCCATGAACGTCTTGGTGCGGCCCGGGCCCTTGCCGGACGACGTGGCGCCTGCCGTGGCGCTGGCGGTGGCCAGGGGCCGTGCAGTCGCCGTGGTTCCCACGGTGGCCGGCGAGGTGGCCGGCGATGACGTCGAGGGCACGGCCGTGGTGGTCGAGGCGACCCCGGGAGTGGCCCCGGCCGTGGGGGGCGTGGCGGCCAGCACCCCGACGACGAGCAGTAGGGCGGTCACCAGCACGGCGATCGGAACCCTGCCGAAACGCGCTGCTTGACCGGGCCGCCGGCTCTGCGCCGTCATCGCATCATCCTCACCATCCGTCGTCGCATCACTCCGCGACGGGCTGTCCACTGTCGATGACTCTAGGCCACGCACCCGCGATGGCGCCGCGCCCGCCACGATGGAACACCGGGCCCCCGCCAGTGCGGGAGCCCGGTGTCGTCCATCAGGAACGGGACCGATCAGGTGCCGGCGATCCACTTGGTGATCACGCCCTGGCCGAAGTAGATGACGAACAGCGCGCTCACCACCCACATCAACGCATGCACGTGACGGGCCTTGCCCTGGAACACCTTCAGCAGCACGAAGATCACGAAGCCTGCGCCGATACCGGCGGTGATCGAATAGGCGAAGGGCATGAACACGATGGTGAAGAACGCGGGAATCGCGTCCACCAGGTGGTTCCAATTGATCTCGGACACCTGCTGCATCATGAGGAAGCCGACCAGGACCAGCACCGGGGCCACGGCCTCGGCCGGCACCATATTGGTCAGGGGCGACAGGAACACGGCCAACAGGAACGCCAGGCCGGTGACCACCGAGGCAAAGCCGGTGCGGGCGCCCTCCGCAACGCCTGCGGTGGACTCGATATACGAGGTGTTCGACGAGGTGGACGCCAGGCCACCGGCGAGTGCGGCGATCGAGTCGACCAGCAGGATCTCGCGCAGTCGCGGCGGCTCGCCCTCGGAGTTGAGCAGCTGCCCCTCCGAGCCCACGGCCACCACGGTGCCGACGGTGTCGAAGAAGTCGGCCAGCAGCAGGGAGAACACCAGCATCACGGTGGTGAGGATGCTGGCCGCGGTGAAGTGGCCCTCACCGTTGGCGAAGGCACCGATGATGTCCACCCGGCCGAGCAGGCCCAGGTCGGGAAGCTTGAACGCCGCCAGTCCGGGCCAGCTGGGCACATTGAGCGCCCATCCCGCCGGGTTGGTGGTGTCGTCCGACAACGTGGCCGGCACCTTGACGACGGCCTGCACGATCATGGCGAGCACGGTGGTGGCGATGATGGCGATGAGCATCGAGCCGCGCTTCTTGCGCACGTACAGGAACAGCAGCACGAGCAGGCCGATCACGAAGATCAGCACCGGCCAGGTGCTCAGCGAGCCGTTGAGGCCCAGCTGTACCGGCGTCCCGGAACCGGGCGTGATCACATGGGCGTCGACCAGGCCCACGAAGGTGACGAACAGGCCGATGCCCACCGAGATCGCCACGCGCAATTCCTTGGGCACCGCCCGAAAAACCGCCTCGCGGAAGCCCGTCAGCACCAGGGCCGTGATGATGATGCCCTCCACGGCGATCATCCCCATGGCACGCGGCCATGTGGTGGTGGGGGCGATCACATAGGCGATCATGGCGTTGAGCCCGAGTCCGGCGGCCAGGCCGATCGGGAAGCGTCCGACGATGCCCATCAGGATCGTCATCAGGCCCGCAACGAGGGCCGTGGCAGCGGCCACCATCGCGATGGAATGGCCCACCGCCGCCTGGTCCACCACCTGGTGTGCGGCATCCAGGTACTTCGGCGCCCCGCTGACGAGCTCACCGCGTGAATCAACGGCGGTGCCGATGATCAGCGGGTTGAGGGCCAGGATGTACGCCATCGTGAAGAAGGTGACCAACCCGCCGCGCACTTCGCGTGAGGCGGATGAGCCGCGGGCCGTGATGGAGAACCACCGGTTGAAGGACGACAATTTTGCGCTGTCGTCGGCGCTTGCCACAGGGGTTTCCCCAGGGGATTGCGAGACCATGGGCGACACCCTATAGGCGTTTCACAGGTGCTCTAGCATGTGCTCATGGCCCCAGCATCGAATCCAGCGAATGGCACCGGATCCCACACGTCGGACGCCGAGATCTCCGACAAGGAGCGCTTCTTCGTGCAGGCACCCGTCGCTCCCCTGCGCGAGGACGGGCTCATCGCCTTCACCATCGGCACGGTGGTGTTCATCGTGTTGGCGATTGCGGCATATTTCTGGCGGGTACCGCTGGGCGACGCCGGCCTGGGCTGGTGGTTCTGGGTGGCAGTGAGCGGCGCGGTGATCGGGGTGCTGGCCATCAGCTACGGCATCCTGCGACGCCGGCGCATGGGCCAGACCCGCACCACCGCCTCGGATGCGGCCGCCAAGAAGCTGCCGTAGCAGCACAAGGGCCGCGCGGAATGATCCGCACGGCCCTTGGGACAGCCACTGGGGCGGGTCATCCGCCCCGGCATGAATCAGTCGAACAGCGACTGCTCGATGCTGATCGTGTCGTACACCGGCTCGGGCAGTTCGATGCCACGCTCGTCGGCCACCACATCGGAGTGTCCACCGCAGCCGTGGTCGACGCTGACGACCTTGCCGTCGCGCGGGGCGAAGGAGTTGGTGCACACCCCGAACTCCACCCCCAGCGATCCGGACAGCCGCTGGAAGTAGCCGCAGGTGAGGCAATAGGCCGGCGCATGTTCGGTTGAGGGATTGTCGGGACCCGCCGCACCCTCGATCCAGCGCTGCGCGGCCTCGCTGCGTCCCTCGTGCGACAGCACGCGCTCACGGCCCAGGCCGAGGTCCGCGACGATGGCACGGGTCTCCGACCATTCAGCCGGATCATCATCGGCAGCCATCTCGCCGCCGGTGAATCCCGGCTCGAGGCGGGGATCATTGTCGGGCGTGGGCAGCAGTGAACCCGGCGTCACATCGCCGGGGCGCACGCGCTGCGACCACGGAACCCATTGCGGGGTGGGTAGTGCACCCTCGCCGGGCAGTAACACCACCTCGTCGACGGTGGCGGTGCGGGCGCGCGGCGGACGCGTCAGCGTGACGGCCCAGTGCCAACCCACATAGCCCGGATGCGGGCAGGCGAAGAAGTGCGTGAGCACCCGGTCGCCCTCCATCCGGAAGCCGAGATGCTCACCCACGCCGAAGTCACCGGCCTGGTGTTCAGCGGCTGTCTGGGCAACCTCGATTGCCGCTGACAACACCGTGTCCGGTTTGAGAGCCGCTTTCACCGTGGCCATAGATCACTTCTCCAATTCATCGGCGACGCCGCGCAGCATGGCGGCGATCTTTGAGGCCTGACCCGAGCTGGGGTACCGGCGACGACGGTAGCCGTTCGACAACCCGTCGAGCATCTTGATCAAATCCTCCATCATCGCCGCCAGGTCCTCCGGCTTGCGACGGGTGGCCTTTGACAGCGACGGCGGCGGATCGATCAGCTCAACCGACAGCGCCTGCTCACCGCGCCGGCCATCGACGATGCCGAACTCAACCCGCTGACCCCGCTTGACGGAGGTCACCCCGTCGGGCAGCACATTGGCGCGGAAATAGACCTCTCCATCGCCCTCGTCCTTGGTGATGAATCCGAAACCCTTATCGGGGTCGAAGAAACGCACCCTGCCGCTTGGCATCTGCACCCTCACACTGCTCGGGGATCGCTGGGCGATCCGACGTATATCGTTCTGAACCGCTGTTGACGATCCGCGTGGCCCTGACCACTTCATCGGTGACCGGGAGTTCCCCCGGAGCCTTCCGGACGACCTGACCTGCCCGGACGACCGGCGCCGGGGCCGTCTTCCAAGCCTACCGGCGCCCGCAAGATCGTCCTAGTCGACCGGGACGACCATCCCCGGACGGATGGGCACCGACTCATACACTTGGGCCATGACCTCCCGGACGCGCGTGATGACCACTCTCACCACCGAGGACGCGCCCGCTGCCGTGCCCGACGGCTTCGCCGCGCCGGTGGCCGCACCCTTGGATGCCGGCAGCCCGACACCCCGGGTGGAAGTTGCCGCGGCGATCGCACCGCCCGCCACGGTGGAGGAACCCGCCGACCCCGGCCCCGCCCTGGACGCCGTGGAACCCGCCACCGAGGCCCCGCGCGACCCGACCACGCCCTTCGCGGCCGGCGATTCCCTGTTCCCCACCAGTACGGGCCACGACGATCCCCATCGGCCGATCCGACTTGATGCGGCTCTGGCGCCGGGTGGCGCCAACAACCCACCCGATCCCTCAACGATGGTCGCCGCACCACATGATGCCCCGCCGCCGAACCCGGCGGCACGTTTCGACTCGTCCCATGTCGCGGGCGGCACCGCCGGGGCGCAGCCCACCGGCCGCCCGGGTCAGGCGCAGGCCCCACAGGGCCAGTTCAGGCCCGGCCAGTTCCCGCCGCCGGGATTCCAGGGCGGCCAGCCGAGCCCCTACCACGCGCCCAACCATCCGCAGGGCCCCGCCGGCGCCCCCTATCCGGGGGCCCCTTATCCGGGAGCGCCCTATCCGGGACCACAGGGTTCGGCACCCCGCCCGCCCCAGCCGACCACCATGTCGAAGGCCCTCGGTTCGGGGGGCGTCCTCATGGTGAGCGCCCTTGCACTCGGCCTGTTCGTCGGAGCGCTGTCGCTGACCTGCCTGTTCGTGGCGTGGATCTGCGCGATGAGCATCCAGGTGGGCCGCAAGTGGCTGCAGTTCTGCTTCCTGGCGGGGTTCGGGCTGCTCGGCTTCAATTTCTTCCTGGCGATTTCGCAGCAGGTCTTCTCCCCCTTTGACATCACGCTGGGGCTGGCCCGCTGGGTCTGCCTGGCGATGATTCCCGCCACATTGTTCTGCGTCTGGCGCGGCCTCCATCATCCGGACGCCCCGTCGGGGGGAGCCTCCCGGTGAGCGCCTCGTCGCGTTCGCTTGCCGACGCGATCAGGGCCTTCGACGCCCAACAGTTGGCTGTCCTGTTGCGTGCCCGGCCCGATCTGACGCAGCCCCGCCCGCTCGACCTGTCCGAGTTGATCGAACGCCTTTCGGCCCGCGCGTCCACCCTGCGGGCCCTTGACCGCCTCGACGCCTGGCACTTGCTGGTGGCGCAGGCGGTTGCCGCCTGGGAGGGTGGCGGCGATCCGGTGGACGACAAGCAGCTGGCCGCAGCAATGGGCCTGCCGGACGATGTCGCCGCCGTGGACCGGGCCCTTGATGGGCTGCGACAACTGGGTCTGGCGTGGGGCAGCCCCGTGCACCTGACCCAGGCCGCGCGCGCGGCCTTCGGCGAGCACCCGGGCGGGCTCGCGGCGGTATCCCCCACCCCGCTTGCTCCGGCCACGATCGACGAGGCCCTCCGGGCGGTCGGCGAGGCGGGGCGCGCCGTGCTCGATCGGCTGGTCTGGGGGCCGCCGACGGGCACCGTGCAGCGCGCCGACCGGGCCGTCACTCGGGAATCGGCCGAATCCACCATGGATCTCCTCCTGGCGTGGGGGCTGTTGCGTCCGATCGGCCCCGATCAGGTGTTGCTGCCCCGTGAGGTGGCGCTGCGGCTGCGCGGCGGCCGGCTGGTGCGCCAACCCGTGCCCACGCAGGTGCCCGCCTGGCAGGCCCCCACCTCGGCCACCGGGGCTTCCCTGCCGGCAAGCCTGGTCGACCGGGCCGCCATCGGCTCGGCCCAGGAGCTCACCAGCCACGTGGTGGCGGTGCTCGACGACATTGCCGCCCGCACCCCACGGGCGCTGGCCACCGGCGGCGTACCGAAGCGCGAGATGGGCACCTTCACCCGCTTGGTCGACGATGCCCGGTTGGCCGAGTTCGTCATCGGAATCACGCGCGGCGCGGGACTGTTCACCACCCGCGGCGGCCTGCTGATGCCCACGACCGGCCTGGACGACTTCCTCGACCTCGACGCCTTCGCACGGTGGCTGCTGGTGCGTGACGCCTGGCGCTCCCTGACATGGTGGCCCGCGGACCTCGACGCCGCCGGGCGCGCACCGGCAGAGGAGATGACGGGCTCGTCGGCCAGCTCCCGGGCCGCCAGTCAACGGGCTGCCGGCCAGCGGCCCACCGGCCAGCCGGAGTCGGGGGCCCATGGCGACGCACCCACCCATCCGGGCCTGCCCACCTCGGCGGCATTGCGTGAGGCAGCGTGGGACGAGCTCGTCGCCGCCACCCGCGGTACTGCCGTTGTCGCCGACTCGCTGGCCGAGAGATTGTCGTGGCGCCATCCGGCGTGGTTGGGAGTCGATTGGCCCGGCGTCGCCCGCCAACTGGTCCGCGAGGCCGAATGGCTGGGCCTGATGGCCTTCGGTCGCACCACCGGCCTGCTCGATGCCACCCGGAGCACGCCCGATCCGGGCTTCACCGCCTACGGCGACCGCTTCGTGCTGCAATCCGATCTCACGGCGGTGGCCCCTGCGCCGCTCGACCATGACACGGCGGCGCTGATCGGCGTCATGGCCAACCGGGAGTCCCATGGCGCGGCTGCGACCTACCGCTTCACGCCTGCCTCGCTCGAGAGGGCGCTGGACGCCGGGTGGAGCGTACAGGACATCTCCGAATGGCTCACGACCCACAATGAATCGGGTGCCGACGCCGGGCTGCCCGCCCCGCTCACCTCATTGCTCGACGACGTGGCACGCCAACACGGCAAGGTGCGGGTGATGACCCTGGGCGCCGTGGTGCAGTTGGACGATCCCGCCACCGAGGCCTCCCTGCTCGCTGATCCACGGGCCGAGGACCTGGGCCTCATCGCCCTGGCACCGGGCGTGCTCGGCGCTGCCGCCGAACCGGCCGAGCTGGTGGCGTTCCTGCGTCAACGTGGCCTGGCGCCCGTCGCGCAGAGCAGCCAGGGCGTGCAGATCACCACTCCCCCGTCGAGGCGCGCCCCGGCACCGGCCCGTCCGGTCGCCCCACCACCGGTGGACGCCGATGCGCTCGCCGCGGCCCTGCTGCGACGCGAATCCACCGGCCTGTCGCCCGAGCAGATCGTGCAGGCCCTCACCCGGGCCTACCGCGACGACCTGTGGGTGGGGGTCGACTGGGCCGACGACAACGGCGCCACGCATTCCCACACGATGCGCGTCCTGTCCATGGGATCCGGGGTGGTCAACCTGGTGCGCCGCGCCGCCGGACGGCTCAGCCTGCCCGTGACGCGCATCATCGCAGTCGACATTCCGGCGTCCGCCGACGCCCCCTCCGATGCGGGGAAAGCCCCGTCGGACACGTGAGTCTGCCGCCCGGTGTCAGCCCGGGGCGGGCCCGGCGCTGACATTTGGCCACGGCGGGGATACTGGTGGGCGATGACTCACGACGGACCCCTGATTGTCCAATCCGACCGCACCCTCCTGCTCGAGGTCGACCACCCGCAGGCCGACGAATGCCGCGCGGCGATCGCGCCCTTCGCCGAGCTCGAGCGCGCCCCCGAACACGTCCACACCTACCGGCTCACGCCCCTGGGCCTGTGGAATGCCCGTGCTGCCGGCCACGATGCCGAGCAGGTGGTGCACGCCCTGCTGAGCTATTCGCGTTACCCGGTGCCCTCCGGGCTGTTGATGGACATTGCCGAGACGATGGAACGCTACGGCATCCTGCGCATCGACAAGGACCCGGCCCATGGCCTGGTGCTCACCTCCACCGACGCCGCCGTGATGACCCAGGTGCGACGCAGCGCCAAGACCAAGGGACTGCTCGGCGAGGCGGTCGATGACGCCACCGTGCTCATCCATCCCTCCGAGCGGGGGCACCTCAAGCAGGTGCTGCTGAAGCTGGGCTGGCCGGCCGAGGACGTGGCCGGCTATGTCGATGGCGAGGCGCACCAGATCGACCTTGACCTGGACGACTGGCAGTTGCGGCCCTATCAGGAATTGGCGGCCGAGTCGTTCTGGGAGGGCGGCTCGGGCGTCGTCGTGCTGCCGTGCGGCTCGGGCAAGACGATCGTCGGTGCGGCGGCGATGGCGAAGGCCCATGCCACCACGCTGATCCTGGTGACCAACACGGTGGCGGCCCGCCAGTGGCGCGACGAGTTGTTGGCCCGCACCACGCTGACCCCCGATGAGATCGGCGAATACTCGGGCGCCAAGAAGCAGATCCGTCCGGTGACGATCGCCACCTATCAGGTGATCACCACCAAGCGCGATGGCGTACACCCCCACCTGGAGCTGTTCAGCGCCCGTGACTGGGGCCTGGTGATCTATGACGAGGTGCACCTGTTGCCGGCACCGGTGTTCCGGATGACCGCGGACCTGCAGGCTCGACGCCGCCTCGGCCTCACCGCAACGCTGGTGCGCGAAGACGGCCACGAGGCCGATGTGTTCAGCCTGATCGGACCCAAGCGCTATGACGCCGCCTGGAAGCAGATGGAGGAGCAGGGCTGGATCGCGCCGGCGGACTGCGTCGAGGTGCGCGTGGACCTCAGCGAGGACGAGAAGATGGCCTATGCAATGTCCGAACCGACCGAGCGGCATCGCTTCGCGTCCACCGCGGCGTCGAAGATGCCGGTGATCTCGTCGCTGGTCAAGGCATATCGGGGAACTCCCACGCTGGTGATCGGCCAATATGTCGATCAGCTGGAGGAAGTGGCCCGTGAACTCGACTGCCCCATCATCACCGGATCGACGCCGAATCGGCAGCGCGAGAAGATCTTCGCTGATTTCCGTTCGGGAGACCTCGACCTCCTGGTGGTGAGCAAGGTCGCCAATTTCTCGGTGGACCTTCCCGTGGCACAGGTGGCCATTGAGATCTCCGGGACATTCGGGTCGCGCCAGGAAGAGGCACAGCGCCTCGGCCGCCTGTTGCGCCCCAAGCAGCGACTGAGCGGCCATGACGCCGATGGCGATAATACGGCGCATTTCTATTCGGTTGTGGCCCGCGACACGGTGGACGCCGATTTCGCCCAGCACCGGCAGCGGTTCCTGGCCGAGCAGGGCTATTCGTACCGCATCATCGATGGCGCCGAGGTGGGCACCGACGCCGCCCGCTGAGGCGGGTTGGCCGCACGACGCCCGATGACGCCGCACGGGGGCATGACCTGCTCCTGCGGGGCCCGAACAGACGAAGGTGGTGACCGGGAGGACTTCCCGGCCACCACCTTCTTGCCATGCTGGTTTCCTGTCGCGCTGGGTGGTTGCCCAGCGGTGTGGGTGTTACTTCGTGGGGTTCTCCATGCGATACAAGAACGCGGCCATCGCATCACGCGCAATCGCGGTCACCGGACGATAGGTGCCATCAGGCCAACCCGTCGACAGACCCTGCGACTGCATCCAGGCCATCTCCTTGTAGAACAACTGACTCGTCACCACATCAGAGAACGGCGAAGAACCGGGAGCCTGATAGGCCGGACTCCCGTTGTACCGGTACATGAACGCAGCCATCGCATCACGATTCACATTGTCCAACGGACGATAGGTGCCATCAGGCCAACCCGTCGCAATGCCCTTCGAACTCAACCAGCACATCTCCTTGTAATACATCGTCGAAGGAGTGATATCCCGGAACGGCGACACCGCAGGAGCCTGATAGCCGGTATCACCCGAGATCCGGTACATGAACGCCGCAAACGCATCACGATGGATACCATCCAACGGCATGTACAAACGCGAACCATCAGCCTGCACCCAACCAGTCGAATAACCAGACGTCCCCATCCAATTGATCTCAGTGAAGAACTGGTTGTTCAACGGCACATCCGCAAAGAACTGCGTCACGGCCTTGTCGGTCACTGTGAGCGTGACCACCGAGGATGTCTCGGACTTGTCGCCGCTCTTCACGACCACCTGGTACTGGGAACCGTTCAGTTCCTTGGTGGCCTGGCTCACAGACAGGGTGGCCTTCGTGGCACCGGCAACATCCTGCCACGTGCCGTCGTTGCCCTTGGCCTGCCACTGGTAGGTGAGGTTGTCACCCGCAGCGGTCACGGTGAAGCTGGCAGGTGAGCCCTCCTGCACCGTCACCGACTTCGGCTGTGCAGTGATCAGCTCTGCCGCCTCGGCGACGGTCAGAATCGCAGTCTTCGAGGTCTCCTGACCCTTGTTCTTGTCGGTCACGACCACCTGGTACTTCGAGCCGTCCTACTCGGCGGTCACCTTGGGGACCACCAGCGTGGCGCTCGTGGCACCTTCAACGTTCTGCCACTTGCCCTCTGCATCCTGCTTCTGCCACTGGAAGGTCAGGCCGGCACCGCCGTCGATGGTCTTCACGGTGAAGGTGGCATCGGTGCCAGGTGCTGCCGTCACAGGCTGCGGCTGGGCTGTGATCAGTTCGGCCGCGGCCTGAATGGTGAAGGACTGGCTGAACTGGGCGCTCTTGCCGGCCTTGTTGGTCAGCTTCACGGTCACCGTGTGGTTGCCAGCAGTCAGGCCCTCACCCAGCGACCAGCTAGCAGTCTTGTCGTCCTTGATCTCGGGTCCGTCATTCCATTCCTTGGCCCCATCAAGCTGCCACTGCGCAGTGTCGGTTGCGTCATCAGCGACGAAGGACGCTGTGGCACTGGCTCCGGCCACGGCCACCTTCAGGTTGGACAGCACTGGTCCGGGGTTCAGCTCATTGGCGGTCTTCGAGGGGCCGGCCTGGTTGAAGTAGCCATTCGTGTACGAGAAAGCCACGGTCTGGCCCGGCGTCACGTCGATGAAACCCAGCCCGACTCGGGTATCCACGAGCTTCCACGCGCCACTGGCACCGTCAACCGTGAAGTAGCGCCAACCCTTGAACAAATCGGAGCTCTTGGGATAGTCATTGATCGTCGTGGGGCCGGCTTCCAGCGGCCGCCACTCGTTCTGCGTGTAGCCCGCCGCGGGGAGCAGCTTGCTCGAGTTCACCGTGCCGACATCCACCGCGCACCTCTGCTGGATCGGGGTGCCGTCATGGTTGTCGACCACGACAGTGATGCTGTTTGCGGACTCAGCATCGGTGCAGGCACCGCCATGGGGGCCGGTGGCGGCGCTGGCGGGCTGCAACCCGGCAAACGCCGTGAGGGACAGGGTGGCGGCAGCTCCCGCTGCAACCACTCTCTTGCGAGTGAGCATGTGTTTCCTCTCATGTGGGGTGCAAAAACACAAATTTTGCGAAACTGTTGCGAAACGACAGGGTTCGCATGGTGATTCGAGCCCCGTGTGGATACGAAACGTCCGGCCGGGTCTGCTGGCCGCCATCGGTGGTGACCACCGGGCTCATGGCGATGCTCTGCAATCCAGCCGATTTGAGGCTAACACAGCCCTCTGACAGGAATACAGGCGCTCACTCGAATTCGGTGCGGATCCCCGCCGACCCATCGGGTCGATTTGTTGCGGGATTGTGCATGTCACGCCACCGAATTTGACAACTCACTGAGCACGACAACGCACGGGACACAACAACCCATGGGATGACGGTGTGGCGGTGGCAATCCTCCTGCCACCGCCACACCGTCATCGGGATCGTGGTTCAGTTCTTCATGCGGTAGATGAACGCGGCCATCGCGTCGCGTGCCACCGGGGTGACCGGACGGTAGGTGCCGTCGGGCCAGCCGGTGGAGATCCCCTTGTCAGACAGCCAGGCCATCTCCTTGTAGAACTGCTGGCCCGTGGTCACGTCACGGAACGGCGAGGTCGTGGGCGCCGTGAAGTCGGGGCTGGCGTTGAACCGGTAGAGGAAGGCGGCCATCGCGTCGCGATTCACGTCGTCGAGCGGACGGAAGGTGCCATCGTCATAGCCGGTGGCGATCCCCTTCGACTGGAGCCAGCAGATCTCCTTGTAGTACTCATCGCTGGGCGCCATGTCGCTGAACGGTGACGTGGTGGGTGCCGTGTAGTCGGGGCTGCCCGCCAGCCGGTACATGAACGCGGCGAAGGCGTCGCGGTGGATCGATTCCAGGGGACGGTATTCGTGTCCCCCGGCGACCTGCCAGCCGGTGGCATAGCCGGAGGTGCCCATCCAGTTGATCTGCGTGTAGTACATGTTGTCGCCGGGAACGTCGACGAAGTACTGACTCTGGGGATGTGCCCACACGTACAGCGTCACCACGTCGGAATCAGCGGTGCCATAGTCATTGGTCGCCTGCACCCGGTACTTGCCCTGGTCCATCGCCATCGTGGCGTTGGTGACGGTCAGGGTCGCCTGGTCTCCACCATCAACATTGACCCAGTGGCCCTGGCCATCCATACGCTGCCACTGGTAGGTGGGATCGGGGTAGCCGGTCGCCTTGGCGGTGAAGCTGGCGTCCTGGCCCACCGAGGTGGTCGGTGAGAAGGGCTGCTGGGTGATCGTCGGGGCACCGAACACCTTGAACTGGGTGCCATCGTGGCTCTCCCAGGTGTTGGTGTTGTTGTTGGCCAGGTCCCAGATGCGGATGTAGAGCGTGTGGACGCCGGGCGTCAGGTCCTTGATCGTCCAGGTGCGCAGATTGTCCGGTCCGCTGATGAAGGGCAGGTCGAACCAGGCACCGTTGTCGTCG
The DNA here is from genome assembly GCF_000940845.1 of Propionibacterium freudenreichii subsp. freudenreichii. NCBI lineage: Bacteria > Bacillati > Actinomycetota > Actinomycetes > Propionibacteriales > Propionibacteriaceae > Propionibacterium > Propionibacterium freudenreichii. Next base: position 1,960,644 of record NZ_CP010341.1, read on the forward strand.
AGCTTCCAGATGCCGCGCGATTGTGGGTCGTCGGTCTTGAAGCTCGCAGTGGTGCTGGTGGAGCCCGCCTTGACATCGGCCACCGTGACATCGGTGACGGCCGGTGGGGTGACGTCGGAGAAGGTGGGCCCGATGCCCGGCGCCTTCTGCTCGCCGGTCTTCACATATGACCAGCCCTCCACCGGGGCATGGGTGGAGTTGCTGATGTCTGACTGCGTCCAGTTGGCCCCGGCGATGCCGGTGTAGTGCAGCCATGTGTATCCGGTCTGCGCGCCGTGGGGGAACCCGTTGATGCTCGTGGGCGCGTCAGTGCCCCCGGTGGATGACGGATTGAACCCGGCACGGTAGAGCACCTGCAGCGCGCCCTGACCCATCCTGCTGGTCGACGGCCACCGGGACGGCCCCGTTGGACAGCTCGTAGGTGGTGCAGGGGCCGTCATGGCCCTTGACCGTGTCGGCGCCTGCCGACGCCGTGACGCCCAGTGAGCTGATCACCAGGGTGGCTGCGGCGGCCGTGGCCACCGTGATTCTGCGAACGGACAACTTGTTTCCCTTCCTGAGTGGATACCAAGCACGCGAACCAGCGGGGGGCTGTTTCAGCCGTCTGTGTGTGGACCACGACCCGGTGAAATCAAGTGACCCTTGGCAATCCCTCGCCCAGCACTGCGCTTCCGCGCGGCACCTGGGCGCTGATCACAGCCTCCGGTCGTGGGCAGGTTAACACAGCGCAATCACAGGACGTGATTATGCGCGGCGATTGTGGATAACACCGCGACAATGCAACATATGTTGATTTTCCTCGACGTGGCGCAAAACTCGACATCCAGTGACTGCGGACCACAACTCCCCCGGCCGCCCCACGCGCGCCGCGCTGGCCCCACGACACGGGCGGCGAAGAGACGCGAGCAGACACAAACCCGGTGGGCAAACAACACGGTAGGCCCGGAACATGTGTTCCGGGCCTACCGTGTTGTTCAGGCCGAAGACTCCTCGCTCACGAAGTGCCTTCAGTTTTCAGTTGTTCAGTTGCCCTGCAGGCGGTAGATGAAGGCAGCCATGGCGTCGCGCGCGACCGGGGTCACGGGACGGTAGGTGCCGTCTTCCCAACCAGTGGAGATGCCCTCATCGGACAGCCAGGCCATTTCCTTGTAGAACTGCTGGCTGGTGGCCACATCGTTGAACGGCGAGGTCGCCGGAGCGGTGTAGGCCGGGTTGCCCTTGAAGCGGTACATGAAGGCAGCCATGGCATCGCGGTTCACGTTGTCCAGGGGACGGAAGGTTCCGTCACCGTAACCGGTGGTGATACCGGTCGAGGCCAGCCAGGAGATCTCCTTGTAGAACTGGTTGGAGGTCGCCACATCGGAGAACGGCGAGGTAGCAGGTGGCGTGTAGGCCGGGCTACCGGCCAGACGGTACATGAACGCTGCCATCGCATCACGGTGGATCGAATCCAGCGGACGGTACTCCTTGGTGCCATCAGGCAGCACCCAACCAGTCGAAATACCCTCGCCGGCGAGCCACTCGATCTCCTTGAAGAACTCGTTGCCCTTGGGGACGTCCACGAAGGTCGCGGTCGCAACCGGCACCTCAGCAACAGTCAACTTCGCCGAGCTGGAGTACAAGGAGGCTTCCTTGCCCTGGGAATCGGCACCGGTGACGACCACGCGGTAGAGCGTGCCGTCCTGGTCCTCGGTCACCTGACGCACGGTGTAGCTCGACTTCGTGGCACCGGTGACGTCGGCCCACTCGCCGGTCACCTTGTCCTGGGACTGCCACTGGTAAGCAACCGCGGCGCCATCCACACCGGTTCCCGTGGTCTTCACGGTGAACACGGCATTGCCGCCGGGGGCAGCCGTCACATCAGTAGGCTGCTGGGCAATCGCCACCGGGCCAGCAACAACGGCCTGCTCGGTGGGCTTGCTGGTGGTCACCAGGCCGTCGGCATTGGTGACGCGGTAGGTCGCCGTGTCGATGCCCGAAGCGGCATTCGCCTGGCTCCACTTGTAGGTCCAAGCACTGGTTCCGTCCCACACGCCAGCCTTCGGCACTGCGGTCCAAGTGCCCTCTTCGTCGCCATTGTCGAGCTTGTACTCAACCTTGGTCGGCTGGTCAGTCGACGTTGCACTCGACTGAGCCGTCACGGAGAAGTCGAGGCCAACGGCGGTCGAACCCCTGGGGACGCTCTTGTCCAGGGATCCGGCGACCACCACAGGGGCGGCGGTCTTCCACGTCGACAGGTCAACGGCAGGTCCCTTGGCCGGCCCGCTACCGGTGTTGTCGCCATAGACCAGGCCGAGCACGGAGGCAGTCACCGAAGCAGGTGCAGCCTTCAGCTGGCTCCACTCCTTGGTACCGGGCTCACCGGTGAAGGCCAACCAGCCCTCGCCGTCCACTGCCTTGGCGGGCAGGCCCTGGACCGTCGTGGCCGGGAAGGCCGTTGTGTCGGCCGAGAAACCCGCATCCGTCAACAGCTGGCTGACATCGCGAGTGACGTCATCCTTACCGGACAGGTTCACTGCGCACTTGGTCTGGATGCCCTTGTGGGCCGCCCCCTTCATTCGGTCCGGTCGCTCTGTGAGTCGTCGGTTTCGATTTGATGGGTGCACTGCCGAGCGTACTCGGCCGGGGGTAGGTAGCCGAGCGATGAGTGCCGACGCTGATGGTTGTACTCGGTCTTCCAGTCGCCGATCACGACCTGAGCGTGCAGCAGTGAGTAGAAGCTGTTGATGTTGAGGCACTCGTCGCGGAGGCGGCTGTTGAACGATTCGACGTATCCGTTGTGCCAGGGCGAGCCGGGCGGAATGTAGAACAGGCCGGTGCGGGTACCCGCCCAGTCGGCCATCGCGTCGCTGATGAACTCGGGCCCGTTGTCGCTGCGGAGCACACCCGGTGCACCGCGGACGGCGACGAGCTCTTCGAGGTGGGCGGTGAGCCGGTCGGCGGTGATCGACCGCTCCACGAGCCCGCCGATGCATTCGCGGGTGTGCTCGTCGACGATGGAGCAGATCTTGATCGGGCAGCCCCGCTCGTCGGCGTCGAACTGGAAGTCCACCGCCCATACGAGGTTCGGTGCGACCGCCGCCGGGGCGTCGACGGTCGAGGATCCGACACGCTTGCGGCGTCGCCGCTGCGGGACGCGGAGGCCTTCGGCTCGCCAGAGGCGTTGGATCTTCTTGTGGTTGACCGCCCAGCCCTCACCCCGGGCGTCGTGATACGCCCGCCGGTACCCGTAGCGGGGATGCTTCTTCGCCCACGCGCGCAGCCAGTCTCGCAACGCGCGATCAGGGTCGGCGACCGTGTCGCCCTTGAGCGGGCGACGGTACGCGGACCTGCTCAGCCCGGCCAGACGGCACGCCATCCGCTCGCTCACCTGCAGTGTCCTGATCAGGTGCGAGACGGCGGCGCGGCGCCTGCCCGGGCCTAGAAGTTTCCCTCGGCCAGCTCCTTGAGCGCAGCCTTCTCCAGCTCCGCTTCGGCCAGCAACCGCTTGAGCGTGGCGTTCTGCTTCTCCAGCTCCCTGAGGCGCTTCGCGTCGTCGGCCTTCAGTCCGCCGTACTGGTTACGCCACCGGTAACACGTCTGCTCGGATATCCCAAGCTCCCGACACACCGCGGCGATGTCGCTGCCGTCGGCGAGCATCCTGTCGGCCTGCCCGAGCTTGCGGACGACCTGCTCCGGGGTGTGACGCTTCCTGCTGTTCGACATGATCTGACCAGTCTCCCTGCCCGCAACCACGGGCGACAGGACGACTCCCAGAACCACCGGACCTAAAAAACGGGGTCAGCCCACTTGGCCTTGTCGACGGAGGTGAAGTCAACCACCACTGACTTGGAGCCGGGCGCATCAGCTGAGGTGCAGTACCCCTCGTGAGTGGACGCCACCTCCTTGGCATTCGCAGGCGCCATGCCCGCAAACGTCGTCACAAACATGGCGGCCGCAGCACCTGTGGCCACCGCAATCCTACGAACAGACAACTTGTTTCCTTTCAAGCCTGGACAAGGGTGCACGGCCGACCTTCAAGAGCTCTGCCGGGATGTTCGAACACCCATGTCCTCTGGGAAAATTCATGGCCTTCGATGGGTTCCCTAGGATTGGCGACGCACTATGCCGAGGCAAGAGCATCATCAATCGAACTACCCGTCCAGCCGCTAGAACAGTAACAGAGCCACTGCTCCTTCGCGGTGACTACTGAGGACTGTTTCCCCTAGTCAGAGCCATCTTCAAAGAGGCTTCGAAGAGTCCTGTCAAGCACTTGGGGACTATTGGTGTTATCGGTGGCATAGAACGCTGTTATCCGTGCGGCGCGCCGCTCAAACGGCCCCCGAATCGGCCTTCACGCACAAATCACACAGTTATCGGGGCCCGTGATTCCGCTCGAAGACGAGCATGGTGCCTGCGTGTCGTCCACATGGTGGATAACCGAACAGCTCCATTCCCAGAGCCGGAACCCCCGGCCTGCCCGGCAGGTGTACCCGCCTCGGCCCGGCGTGTGGACCTCGGGGCTACTGGGACCGCTGCGCGTCGGTGAGGGGAACGGTCGACTCCTCGACAACGCCCATGTCAAAGTAGATGCCCGGCCGGTACTTCCACAGCTGCACGAGCTGCTTCGGCCACACCGTGACCGTCGCCAGTTCCTCTCGCGTGAACCACCGCGTGGCCTGGAGGGTGATCTTCTCCTCCTCCGTGTAGCCACTGGAGCTTGTCCGGAAGGGCTCGGTCCGCACGATATAGAACTGCTCGTGCTGGATCAGGACCTGATCCGAGTAACCATGGCGCACGGTGCGATCACCAATGGGCCCCTCGAGGTCCTTCTCGGTGATCACAAGGCCCGTCTCCTCCTGGAGTTCGCGCACGGCCGCCTGTTCATAGGTCTCGCCGGGCCCGACGCCACCACCCGGGGTGACCCACCAGACGACACCCGGCTTACCGGGATCGCTGTCCTCCTCGAGGAGGACCTTGTCGTCGGCAATCACCAGGACGCGACTGGCGGTGCGGTGCCGAATGGGTCGCTGCTCCGCAGGAACGGTCACGAAGCTGCGGGGATGCTCGTCTTCCAATGCCATGGGGCAAGGCTATCCGCATGGCCATGCTCGCTCGGTAGGCGAACCCCGCAGGAGGGTCCGGGGCACGTGAACGCTCCCAGGACGCAAAAAACCCGGGACAAGACCTCGTATGAGGTGTCCCGGGAAAACAAACAGTGGACGCAACGCTTGCACCGTGTTGACGGCACCGCATTGATTGCACGCTGAAGAGGTGCTGAATGTAGTAACTCCCTCCCACCATCGGGTGGGAGGGAGTTGAAAGTCCGGCGGCTTCCTAGTCTCCCACAGGCTCCCGCCTGCAGTACCATCGGCGTAGAAAGGCTTAACTTCCGGGTTCGGAATGGGACCGGGTGTTTCCCTCTCGCTATGGCCACCGAAACAACTATCGGCTTACTACGTGTACAACCCCCCACACCAACCCCAACAGGGCGGCATGAACAGGAGGTTCCCGACCGTATACCGGGAACGACACAGTGGACGCGAACAAAACTCTTCACAACAATCTACAAGAATTAAAGTGTGGGACAAGCCCTCGGCCACTTAGTATCGGTCAGCTCCACATGTCACCATGCTTCCACATCCGACCTATCACCCGGTGGTCTACCGGGGGCCTTACCACATTAACTGTGCAGGAACCCTCATCTTGAAGCGTGCTTCCCACTTAGATGCTTTCAGCGGTTATCACTCCCCAACGTAGCCAACCAGCCATGCTCCTGGTGGAACAACTGGCACACCAGAGGTTGGTCCGTCCCGGTCCTTGCGTACTAAGGACAGCCCTTCTCAAGATTCCTACGCGCGCAGCGGATAGGGACCGAACTGTCTCACGACGTTCTTAACCCAGCTCGCGTGCCGCTTTAATGGGCGAACAGCCCAACCCTTGGGACCGACTCCAGCCCCAGGATGCGACGAGCCGACATCGAGGTGCCAAACCATTCCGTCGCTGTGAGCGCTCGGGAAAGATCAGCCTGTTATCCCCGGGGTACCTTTTATCCGTTGAGTTCTGGCGATTCCACAATCCACCAGAAGATCACTAGTCCCGACTTTCGTCCCTGCTCGACATGTCTGTCTCACAGTCAAGCTCCCTTGTGCACTTACACTCAACACCTGATTACCAACCAGGCTGAGGGAACCTTTGGGCGCCTCCGTTACCTTTTGGGAGGCGACCGCCCCAGTCAAACTACCCATCAGGCACTGTCCCTGATCCGGATCACGGACCTAGGTTAGATAACCAGAACGACCAGAGTGGTATTTCAACAATGACTCCACAATCACTAGCGTGACCGCTTCAAAGTCTCCCACCTATCCTACACAAGTCGTACCGATCACCAATACCAAACTATAGTAAAGGTCCCGGGGTCTTTCCGTCCTGCTGCGCGTAACGAGCATCTTTACTCGTAATGCAATTTCGCCGAGTTCATGGTGGAGACAGCGCCCAAGTCGTTACTCCATTCGTGCAGGTCGGAACTTACCCGACAAGGAATTTCGCTACCTTAGGATGGTTATAGTTACCACCGCCGTTTACTGGGGCTTAAGTTCAGTGCCTCGCACAAAAGTGCTAACACGTCCCCTTAACCTTCCAGCACCGGGCAGGAGTCAGTCCGTATACATCGTCTTTCGACTTAGCACGGACCTGTGCTTTTAGTAAGCAGTCGCTTGGGCCTATTCTCTGCGACTATCGACGCACCGACAAGTAAACTGCCGTCACGCCTCCAGTCTCCCTTATTCCGAAGTTACGGGAGGATTTTGCCGAGTTCCTTCACCATGATTATCTCGATCGCCTTGGTATTCTCTACCTATCCACCAGTGTCGGTTTGGGGTACGGGCAGCTCGAGAACTCGCTCACGAAGATTTTCTAGGCAGCATAGGATCATCCGGATACGTACCACAAAAGTGGCACCACTCATCACCTCTCAGGCACACGTCCGACCGGATTTACCTGGCCAGACACCCTACAGGCTTAACACCGCAAACCAATACGGTGCCAGACTACCTTCCTGCGTCCCTCCGCAGCTTGCCTACTACAAGATCGGGTTACAGACTCAACGATCAGGGAACCGAAGCCCCCACGACCGCCTTGCATGCTTAGCATCACTCACCTCGGCAGGATCGTTCTCGCGCCGGTACGGGAATATCAACCCGTTGTCCATCGACTACGCCTGTCGGCCTCGCCTTAGGACCCGACTCACCCAGGGCAGATTAGCTTGACCCTGGAACCCTTGGATATTCGGCGGACGGGTTTCTCACCCGTCATACGCTACTCATGCCTGCATTCTCACTTGCGTGCACTCCACGACCGGGTCACCCCGCCGCTTCAACGCACACACAACGCTCCCCTACCCATCCACGCACCTGGACACCCCAAAGGATGCCGGATACACGCGTAGATGCCACAGCTTCGGCGGATGACTTGAGCCCCGCTAAATTGTCGGTGCAGAATCACTTGACCAGTGAGCTATTACGCACTCTTTCAAGGATGGCTGCTTCCAAGCCAACCTCCTGGTTGTCTCCGCAACTCCACGTCCTTTTCCACTTAGTCACCACTTAGGGGCCTTAGCTGATGATCTGGGCTGTTTCCCTCTCGACGACGAAGCTTATCCCCCGCCGTCTCACTGCCATGCTCTCACTTGTCGGCATTCGGAGTTTGGCTGATTTCGGTAAGCTGGTAAGCCCCCTAGACCATCCAGTGCTCTACCTCCGACAAGAAACACATGACGCTGCACCTAAATGCATTTCGGGGAGAACCAGCTATCACGGTGTTTGATTGGCCTTTCACCCCTATCCACAGCTCATCCCCCAGGTTTGCAACCCTGGTGGGTTCGGGCCTCCACGACGTCTTACCGTCGCTTCACCCTGGCCATGGATAGATCACACCGCTTCGGGTCTAGAGCATGCGACTCAAACGCCCTATTCGGACTCGCTTTCGCTACGGCTTCCCCACACGGGTTAACCTCGCCACACACCACTAACTCGCAGGCTCATTCTTCAAAAGGCACGCCGTCACCCACCACAAGGGCAGGCTCCGACGGATTGTATGCGATCGGTTTCAGGTACTATTTCACTCCCCTCCCGGGGTACTTTTCACCTTTCCCTCACGGTACTTGTCCGCTATCGGTCACCAAGGAGTATTTAGGCTTAACGGGTGGTCCCGCCAGATTCGTACGGAATTTCAGGGGTTCCGTACTACTTGGGAAAACATTAAGAGAGAGATCAACTTACGCATACAGGGGTATCACCATCTATGCCGCGCCTTCCCAGACGCTTCTGCTTCATCAATCCTTTATCACTCTCCGACCTCACGGCAGTTCAGTCAAAACGCTTCCCACAACCCCGCACATGCAACACCTGCCGGCTATCACACACATACGGTTTGGCCTCTTCCGCTTTCGCTCGCCACTACTCACGGAATCACGGTTGTTTTCTCTTCCTGTGGGTACTAAGATGTTTCACTTCCCCACGTTCCCTCCAACCGCCCTATACATTCAGGCGGCGGTCGCCAGTAGCTAAACTGGTCACCTTCGAGGTTTCCCCATTCGGACATCCCCGGATCAAAGCTCGTTTACCAGCTCCCCAGGGCTTATCGCAGGTTACAACGTCCTTCATCGGCTCTTGGTGCCTAGGCATCCACCGATCGCACTTAGTAGCTTGTCACACAAAACTCATAAAAAACTACAAAGATGCTCGCGTCCACTGTGAAGTTCTCAACATACGGGCGGACCCAACCAGCCACCCCCCAAACACGGGGAACAACCACCTGGCCACACCGAAAAACCAGCCACAAACATGGCCGATCCCTCAGGACCCAACAACGTGCCTCCCACGACCACCAACCAACCCCCACCCGCGTTCCACACCAACACCCCAACAGGGCACCAGCAGTACTAACAAACAGAAACCAGCCGACAATCTACGGTCAATGCTCCACAACCTCCACCACCAACGCCGCAGGACACAGCCCACGAAACGCACGATGGCGAAAAGGCTCCTTAGAAAGGAGGTGATCCAGCCGCACCTTCCGGTACGGCTACCTTGTTACGACTTAGTCCTAATCACCAGTCCCACCTTCGACGGCTCCCCCCAAAAGGTTGGGCCACCGGCTTCGGGTGTTACCGACTTTCATGACTTGACGGGCGGTGTGTACAAGCCCCGGGAACGTATTCACCGCAGCGTTGCTGATCTGCGATTACTAGCGACTCCGACTTCATGGGGTCGAGTTGCAGACCCCAATCCGAACTGAGACCGGCTTTCTGAGATTCGCTCACCCTCACAGGCTCGCAACTCTTTGTACCGGCCATTGTAGCATGCGTGAAGCCCTGGACATAAGGGGCATGATGACTTGACCTCATCCCCACCTTCCTCCGAGTTGGCCCCGGCGGTCTCCAATGAGTCCCCAGCCGAACTGCTGGCAACATTGGACGAGGGTTGCGCTCGTTGCGGGACTTAACCCAACATCTCACGACACGAGCTGACGACAGCCATGCACCACCTGTGTACCAGCCAAAAAGGCACGCCCATCTCTGAACGCTTCCAGTACATGTCAAACCCAGGTAAGGTTCTTCGCGTTGCATCGAATTAATCCGCATGCTCCGCCGCTTGTGCGGGGCCCCGTCAATTCCTTTGAGTTTTAGCCTTGCGGCCGTACTCCCCAGGCGGGGTACTTAATGCGTTAGCTACGGCACGGACCCCGTGGAAGGGACCCACACCTAGTACCCACCGTTTACGGCGTGGACTACCAGGGTATCTAAGCCTGTTTGCTCCCCACGCTTTCGCTTCTCAGCGTCAGGAAATGTCCAGAGAACCGCCTTCGCCACTGGTGTTCTTCCCGATATCTGCGCATTCCACCGCTCCACCGAGAGTTCCATTCTCCCCTACATTCCTCAAGTCAACCCGTATCGAAAGCAAGCCCAGAGTTAAGCCCTGGAATTTCACTTCCGACGTGATCAACCGCCTACAAGCTCTTTACGCCCAATAATTCCGGACAACGCTCGCACCCTACGTATCACCGCGGCTGCTGGCACGTAGTTAGCCGGTGCTTCTTCTCCCACTACCGTCACTTGCGCTTCGTCATGGATGAAAGCGGTTTACAACCCGAAGGCCGTCATCCCGCACGCGGCGTTGCTGCATCAGGCTTGCGCCCATTGTGCAATATTCCCCACTGCTGCCTCCCGTAGGAGTCTGGGCCGTATCTCAGTCCCAATGTGGCCGGTCACCCTCTCAGGCCGGCTACCCGTCGCTGCCTTGGTAGGCCATTACCCCACCAACAAGCTGATAGGCCGCGAGACGATCCCTGACCGCATAAAGCTTTCCAACCCGACCCATGCAGGCCAGGCTCATATTCGGGATTACCACCAGTTTCCTGGAGCTATACCGAAGTCAAGGGCACGTTCCTCACGTGTTACTCACCCGTTCGCCACTCGTGTACCCCCCGAAAGGGGCCTTACCGTCCGACTTGCATGTGTTAAGCACGCCGCCAGCGTTCGTCCTGAGCCAGGATCAAACTCTCCGTTGAAAAAATATCGGCACAACCACAACCCCACCCCAAAAGGACAGGACCACAGCAGAAACCGTCAACAAAAAGTAGAACCTGACCAAGCCCAAAAACTGGACTCAATCAAATAATACAAACTACAAAGGAATCCAAAACCATCAACAATCCCACCAAAGCAGGACCATCAACGATCACGGAAACAAAATAAAATCATTGACTATAAAAAGACACGCTGTTGAGTTCTCAAGAAACGGACACACACGAACCAACACCCAAAAACTTCCTTCAGGCACCAACTCGAGGTGACTTAACTATCGTAGAGCATTCACACCAACAAATCAAATCCGGTGAACCGTCTTTGTCGGGCTCAATTCTCAGGCTTTATGCACTTGGCACTCAGCCCTTGATTCAGGCCCTTTGTTGAGTTGTGAACCACCCTGCGGCAGCTCGGACAACATTACGTGCTCCTGCAGCAGATGTCAAATGAGAGGTCCCACCCCCTCCGAACGGCCCTGGGACGATCGCTCGCGGGGGCTCCCTTCCCGCGTCCACCCCCCCTACTGGCCGCTACCTGCTGTCTGCCCCTGCCTCTGCCCCCGCATGCGGTCTGCGGGAACAGAGCCACACCAGGGTGGCCCGGGGCGCGCGGCGACCCACAAGGGCGAGCGCGCTTCTGCCCGTCCCTGCTGGCATGGGGAGTGCGCGGCCCCTACCGGCTGTGGCGTCCCCTCCCTGGGGGAAGGTGCGCTGACTCCCTGCCCGGCACGTCCCCGCGCCGGTGGAGACCAACACGGGTGTCCCAGCGTGTTCTCTCCGGACACGTTGTGGCGTTGAGTGAGGGGCGAGCCCTGAGATGGTCGTAGCTGTCGCGCCGCGCGGTGGATCCGGCGGAGCACCGACTCAGGCGGTGATGCCGTCCACAACGCGGTGGTCAGTAACGCAGGGCCTCCTATAGGAGCAGGTGCAGGTGGAAGACGGTCGCCGAGGCACGACAGCCCCCGGACGGGACGCTCCCACGGACAAGACAGGGTCCCCGGGCACAGCCGGCCCCGGACACCTCCTCGCGGGATCCCCCACAACTAGCGGACCCCGAAGGCTAGGTCCTCTGACAAGACCGGCCCACGACAAAGCGGTGGGGCCGACTCCGAAGAGCCGACCCCACCGCTTGTCGTGCACCAACCACGCGTGCACTCGTCGTTCAGGTGATGCGATGTAGCCCGCATGTCGGGGGCGAGGGCGTTGTCACCATCTGGTGGGTATCCACCATCCGTGCAACCGACCTGTCACCTGTCCATGCAGCTACCTGCACATACCGTCTATCAGTACATGCCGCCCATCTCGTCACCAGCGCCGGCCGGAGCAGCAGGCTTCGGCTCGGGCTTGATGGCGATGACTGCCTCAGTGGTGAGGAACAGTCCGGCGATCGACGAGGCATTCACCAGCGCGGAGCGGGTGACCTTGGCCGGATCGATGACGCCGGCCTTCACCAGGTCCTCGTACTCGCCGGTAGCCGCGTTCAGGCCCTCGCCGGGCTTGAGGCCCTTCACCTTCTCTGCCACGACGCCGCCCTCGAGGCCGGCATTGGTGGCAATCTGCTTCAGCGGAGCCTCGGCAGAGGTGAAGACGATCTCGGCACCGATCTGCTCGTCAGCCGTGAGGCCCTCGAGCGTGGCGGCCTTGGCCGCCTGGATCAGGGCCACGCCGCCGCCGGGAAGGATGCCCTCTTCGACGGCAGCCTTGGCGTTGCGCACGGCATCCTCGATGCGGTGCTTCAGCTCGGAGGCCTCGACCTCGGTGGCTGCGCCGACCTTGATGACGGCCACGCCGCCGGCCAGCTTCGCCAGGCGCTCCTGCAGCTTCTCGCGGTCGTAATCGGAATCAGAGTTCTCGATTTCGTTGCGGATCTGCTTGATGCGGCCCTGGATCTGGTCCTTGTCGCCAGCGCCATCGACGATGGTGGTGGCGTCCTTGCTCACGGTGATGCTGCGGGCACGCCCGAGCATTTCCACGGGCAGGGTGTCGAGCGACAGGCCCACGGTCTCGGAAACGACCTGGCCACCGGTGAGGGTGGCGATGTCGCCGAGCATGGCCTTGCGACGGTCACCGAAGGCGGGGGCCTTGACGGCGACGCTCTTGAAGGTGCCACGGATCTTGTTGACGATCAGGCCGGCCAGGGCCTCACCATCGACGTCCTCGGCGATCACCAGGAGCGCCTTGCCCGTCTGCTGCACCTTCTCAAGGATGGGCAGCAGGTCCTTCAACGAGCTGACCTTGCCGTCGACGATCAGGATGTAGGGATCGTCGAGCACGGCTTCCATGCGCTCGGTGTCGGTGACGAAGTAGGGGCTGATGTAGCCCTTGTCGAAGTTCATGCCCTCGGTGAGCTCGAGCTCCAGGCCGAAGGTGTTCGAATCCTCGACGGTGATGACGCCTTCCTTGCCGACCTTGTCCATGGCCTCGGCGATCTGCTCGCCGACGGACTCATCGCCAGCGGAGATCGACGCGGTCTGGGCGATCTGCTCGCGCGTCTCGACGTCAATGGCCATCGCGCTCAGCTGCTTGCTGATGGCCTCGGTGGCCTTCTCAATGCCACGCTTCAGCTCGATGGGGTTGGCACCGGCCGTGACATTGCGCAGGCCCTCGCGGACCATTGCCTGTGCCAGGACCGTTGCGGTGGTGGTGCCGTCGCCGGCGACGTCGTCAGTCTTCTTGGCGACCTCCTTGACCAGCTCAGCGCCGATCTTGTGGTAGGGGTCAGCAAGCTCGATCTCCTTGGCGATCGAGACGCCGTCGTTGGTGATGGTGGGGGCGCCCCACGACTTCTCCAACACGACATTGCGACCCTTGGGGCCGAGCGTCACCTTGACCGCGTCTGCGAGGGTGTTCATGCCCTCTTCAAGGCCGCGGCGGGCCTCGCTGTCGAATTCAATAAGCTTTGCCATTGTTGGTGGGAATCCTCCCGCGCCGCAGACTGCCGGCGCTTCGTATGTTGGCGAGGGCCAACGGCCCCCGGGTACTTGTCGGAGGGGAATGATGGTGCCCGCGACGGACGACCGGTTTCCGGCCTCACCCTCGATTCCCTGCGTGGCACTCAGCCACGCCGAGTGCTAACACCATTTTTAGCACTCGACCGAAGCGAGTGCAAAGGTCTGACGTGGACTTGAGCCGCCCCGACTCAACCATGGATGGCCCCGCAGGCACTTCGGGGGACGCCCGAACGTCGGGACGAGGGCCCGTTGCACCGCCGTTGCGGCGTCGACAAGGGCAATCACTGCCCCGGGGGCGCTAGGCCTTGTGCAGCCGGTGCGCCGACCGCTCCCGTTGGCGCTGCTCACGCAGGCGACGCAGTCGCTTCACCAACAGCGGATCGTGGGCCAGGGCCTCGGGACGGTCGATCAGCGAGTTCAGGATCAGGTAATAGCGCGGGGTCGACAGGTCGAAGCGTTCCCGGATCTCCTGCTCCTTGGAGACGCGTGACTTCCACCAGGTCTTCTCGAAGTCGAGGATCGCGATGTCGCGCGGCGACAACTCGGGGCCGCTCTGCGCGTCGTGTGCTACCTGGGGCATACCCGCAGTCTAACGACTCACCGCCCATGGTCTGAAAGCCTGTGGAACCGGCGACACGGCCCGCGGCGGCGGCTGGGGATATTGCCCGGCCGGGGCCTCCAACTGACATGATGGACAGCGCCGGACCGGTGAGGGGTGCGGCCATCGCGGAGCACGACATCGCCACAGAAGGCCCGAAAGCAGGACCTGGAAACGCAGGACCTGAGAGAAGGAAGAGCATGCGATCTCTGACAGGCATCGTGAAGAACTACGCCTGGGGATCACCCACAGCCATTCCAGCCATCCTCGGCACCGTGCCCGATGAGACGCCGCAGGCCGAGTACTGGCTGGGCGCGCACGACTCCGCACCTGCCAAGGTGGACGGCACCACCCTGGACCGGCTACTGGCCGATGAACCGCAGTTGTTGGGCGGCCCGGTGAATGAGCGCTTCGGCGGCAAGCTGCCCTTCCTGATGAAGATCCTCGCCGCCGCCCAGCCACTGAGCCTGCAGGCACATCCCTCCGCGGAACAGGCCGAGGCCGGATTCGCCGCCGAGGAAGCACGCGGGGTGCCGGTGGACGACCCGAAGCGCACCTTCAAGGACACCTGGCCCAAGCCGGAGGTGCTGGTGGCGCTGAGCCCCTTCGAGGCGCTGGCCGGCTTCCGTGATCCCAAGCGCACCGTGGCCCTGTTCGACGAGCTGCAGCCGCGCGAACCCCTGGAATCGTTGATCGGCCCGCTGCGCCACCGCGGCGCCGAGGCGGGCCTGGCCGAGGTGTTCCTCGAATGCCTGTGTCCCGACGACGAGCACAAGGCCATGGTGAACGGGGTGCTCGCCGCGGCGCTGCCCCATGAGCACGACAAGTCGCCGCTCGGCGACTTCGCCCGCCTGGCACTGCGCCTCGACGAGTTCTACCCCAGCGACCCGGGCATCCTCGCGGCCCTGCTGCTGAACCACTTCACGCTGAAGCCGGGGCAGGGACTGCGGGTGCAGGCCGATGTGCTGCACGCCTACGTGCAGGGCACCGGAATCGAGATCATGGCAAGCTCCGACAACGTGGTGCGGGGCGGGCTGACCCACAAGCACATTGACGTGAAGGCCCTGGTGGACCTGCTGGACTTCAGCCCGAGCACGCCGCAGATCATCACCCCGACCCCCGTCGGTGGTGGCCTGGCCCGCTACCAGACGCCCGACGAGCAGTTCGCCCTGTGGCGCGCCGAATTGTCGCCCGACCGCACGGTGACCCTGCCCGCCCAGCAGATGTCGCGCATCCTGCTGGTGATCGAGGGCCATGTTGACGTGATGGACGCCCGGGGCCAGCACAAGGCCGAACTCGTGCAGGGCCAGTCGGCCTTCTTCGACGCCGGCGAGGACGTCACCCTCAAGGGAAGTTGCCTGGCATTCCTGGCGGCCCCCGGTCTCCACGAGGCGATCTAGTCCCCCGTCGCCGGTTCGCGCCGGACGCGGCTGGCGGGCAGAATGGCCCGGCAGGCACAATGGTGCCCGCAGCCTGGGCCCTGGCACGTTGGGCCCTTGCAGATCGGGTCAACGCAGGTTGACCAACCGGCACGCCTCCGTAGCTCAGCGGCCAGAGCATTCGCCTTGTAAGCGAAGGGTCGAGGGTTCGACTCCCTCCGGGGGCTCCATGTGGACCGGCTCGTCCCGGACAGGGGAATGGGGCGCCGGATCACCCACCAGACCCGACGCCCCAAGTTTTGGACTCCCGGCTTGTCCTTGCCGTCCATCCGGCCTTCCCCGGGAGCAGTTCCCATTGTGCGCAGCGTGATTGTGGTCACCGTCAGGCGTCGCTGTGGGTTGGCTGTCATTTCGACCCCCACCGGGGCTCCTTCCGCAGGCCGATGGGCGGCCCCTCGGGGCCGGAGCCATCACGAAACCCGGTGTTATCCTGAGCGGACCGTCCGGCTATGGCAGCCGCGCATTGGGAGACTCAGTTGTTCACTCGCATCGGCAGGGCCGTGTCCCGCCACCCACTGGCCTTCGTCCTCATCTGGGCGGTGGTGCTGGGCATCACAGGAAGCCTGGCGCTCACCGGATGGGGTGGCCAGAACCTGTTCTCCCGGCTGACCAGCAGCGAGACCAATGTGCCCGACACCGACTCACAGCACGTCGCCGACACCGTGGCCGAGGCCCGGGGATCGTCGACCACGGTGACGATCGTGGTGACCGGCGTCGACGTGCGGACGCACCGGGCGCAGGCTGGCGAGTTGGTCGCCACGCTGCGCGACAAGCTCGACGTCGAGCACGTGGCCTCCGTCACCGACGCCTTCTCGGTGCTGGCCCGGGTTCCCGGGACGGATCCGGCGCTGGCACAGGCCGATCCGGCCGCAGCACGTGCCGCGGCCGAGGCGACCGCCAGGGCACAGGCCTCGGCGCAGGCGATGCTGGCCGCCGACGGGAACGGGTTCACCGAGGTGATCACGCTGGATGCGGGGCTTGACGCCAAGCAGCAATCGGCAGCCCACGAGGCACTCGATGCCGCCCTGCCCGGCTATCTCGACGGGCTGCACGAGCAATTCCCCGGGGCCGAGGCCTATCAGGTGTCGACCCGCGCCATCGGCGACTCGATCATCGACCTGGTGCAGAAGGACCTGATCCGCGGGGAGAGCGTCGGGCTACCGGTGGCCCTGGTGCTGCTGGTGATCGTCTTCGGCGGACTGCTCGCCGCAGGGCTTCCGCTGGTCGGAGCGCTCACCTCCATCGGCGTCGGCATGGGTGGCCTGTGGCTCCTCACCCATGTGATGGGCATCGATTCGTTCATCCTCAATGTGATCTCGATCATCGGCCTGGCGCTGTCGATCGACTACGGGCTATTGGTGGTGAGCCGCTACCGCGAGGAACTCGCCGAACGCCTCGACGCCGACGCGGCAGTGGCCGCCGACCGACACCGGACGCACCAGCTGGTGCGCCAGTGCGTGGCCCGGTCGATCGAGACCGCCGGACGCACGGTGTCGTTCTCGGCGCTGACCATCGCCTTCTCGATCGGCGGGCTGCTGGTGATGCGTTCGTCCATCCTCAAGACGATCGCCCTGGGCGGCATCATCGTGACGGTGATCGCCGTGCTCAGCGCGGTGACGCTCATCCCGGCGATCATCACCCTGTTGGGCTCGCACATGGTGCGGCCCTCGGTGCTGGCACGGGTGCCCGGACTGCGCGGGTTGGTGCGGGCGGTGGGCGATGCGTCGAGTGACACCGGTGCCTTCCACAAGCTCGCCCACCGGGTGATCGCGCACCCGTGGATCATCATGGTGGTGGTGAGCGCCATCCTGGCGCTGATGGCCTCCCCGATCGGCACGCTGCGGCTGCGCACCGCGTTCACCGACTACATGCCGGCCAACTCGATGATCCGAACCGGCTACGACACCCTGCAGTCGCAGTATCCGGCGATGGCGACGCCGTCGATCACCCTGATTGCCGAGGCGCCACCGGAACGAACCGGCGCCCTGGTGTCACAGATCGAGGACCTTGCCCACGTCACCCGGGTGAGCCCCGGCGCGCTGGCGGACAAGCCCGGGCTGACGCGCATCGACGTGCGGGTCGACGCGTCCGACCAGGTGGGCCCCGAGGTGAGCGACATGGTGCGCACCCTGCGGGGCGAGGACCCCGGATACCGGATCTGGGTGGGCGGCGCGGCGGCCTCGCAGATCGACTTCAACCACTCACTGGCCCAGGGCGCACCGTGGTCAGCGTTGATCATCGTGGTCTCGGTGCTGGTGCTGCTGTTCCTCATGACCGGGTCATTGATCGTGCCCCTCAAGGCGCTGCTCATCAACAGCCTGTCGCTGGTGGCCTCCTTGGGAGTGACGGCCTGGCTGTTCGAGGGCGGCCACCTGGGACTGCCACAGGTGAACGGGCTGGAGACCTTCATCGTGGCGTGCATGCTGGCCTTCGGATTCGGGCTGGCGATGGACTACGAGGTGTTCCTGCTGGCGCGCATCAAGGAGTACTGGGAAGCCGGCCACGACAACAACGAGGCCGTGGCCCGTGGACTCCAACGGTCGGGACGCATCATCACCTCGGCGGCGGCGATCATCATCGCGGTGTTCCTCGGGTTCGTCTCGGGCGAGATGCTGGCCATCAAGGAGCTCGGCGTCGCACTGGCAATCATGGTGGCCACCGACGCCACCCTGGTGCGGCTGCTCCTGGTGCCCAGCACGATGACGGTGCTCGGCCACTGGAACTGGTGGGCGCCGCGGCCCCTGCGGAAGGTCTACGAGCGCTTCCAGCTGCACCACTGAGCCACTGGGACCCGACCCCGCCGGACTGCCGGGCCGCCCGGGCCTCGGACGGGCGCGCGGTCCGGGCCCAGGTCCCTGCGCAGGTCCGGGCCCAGATCCGTACGCAGATCCGTGCGCAGGTCAGTGGTGCTCGGACGCGGACGGCTCGGGACCGGTGCCCTTGTCGTCGCCGGTGGACGCCGTGCCATGCCCGGCGTCGGCCTCCGGCTGCCGTGCCGGATCATCCTTCGGGGGCGCGCCTGGAGTGTCCTGCGCGGGTGCGGCCGGGACACCGTTACCGGCGCTTGTCGGCCCGTCGCCACAGGGAACCGGTATCCCCTGCCCGGATCGCCCGCCCACGGCGTTGACGCGCCCGTCGGACCCGGACTGCGCTCCCCGGGCATCACGGCCCGGCCTGCCACCGGGCTTGCCCGACAGCGCCTTGGCAGCCTTCGCCTTGGCGGCCTTGGCGCGGGCCACGCGTTGCTTCGCCGCCAGGGCGCGGGCACCCTCCTGGGGAGGCACCGCATCATGGTCGTGCAGCTCCTCGGACTGGCGGCGTTGGCCGGTGATCCAGCGCCACACCACCCCGCCATTGCCCTCCTGCCCGGTCTGCACATAGCCCAGCGCATTCGCGTTCTGCAGCACCAGGGACACATTGCCGTGGCCCTGCGTCGAACCGGCGAACAGGATGCGGTCGTCGGGACGCAATTCCATCGTGAGTTCGGGACGTTCCATCGACTTGTTGCCGCGACGCACCATCAGCGCCGCCGCCTCGCTGCGCTGGGTGCGCTTGTCGGGATCGGTGAGCACATCGGCCAGGGTGACCCGGTGGCCGGAGGCCAGACGCTGCGACACGGCCGTGGCCTGTCCACGCCGGATGACGACGTCCCACAACTCCGGGATGCGCCCCCGGCCGAAGCGCGTGAGCCGATCAGACAGGACGGCGCATTCCTTCTCGCTGTACTGGTCGATGCGCTTGAGGTACTGCCCCAACAACGGGGTGGTGATGCGGGCCAGGAACTCCTGGGCGACGATATGGCTCGGGACCATGGACAGGTCGTCGAGGAAGGCGTCGAACAGGGGTGTGTTGGCGGTCTGGTTCTGCCGGGTGACGATGAAGATGCCGGGATTCAGCTCGCGGGCCGTCACCGCGATGGCCAGGTTCTTCGTGTCCGACGCATTGCCGGCCACGATGCCGTCGGCCGTCTTCACCCCCGCGGCGATGAGGCTCTCGGAATCGGTGCCGGTGCCGCGCACGTCGACGCCGCCCTGGTCGAAGTGGGCCTCGTCGATCACCGTCACCTCGATGCCGGTGGAGCGCAGCTCCTCGACCATGGCGTGGCCGAAACGCCCATAGCCGCACATGATCCAGTGCCCGCGGGGCGGTTGGCGCTGGTCGGGAACGGGCTCGCCGACCAGTCCGGTGAGGATCTCTCGCAGCCGGTAGCGCTCAGGGGCGATGATCGACGACGCCAGCTGCCGCGCAAAGCGCTCGAAGGGATTGATCACCAGGTCGCCACCGAAGACCCCCACATGCGTCTCGGTCTCCACATTGCGGATGCGGGCCAGCACCACCACCCGCGGGGCCAACAGGCGCGTGGTGACCGCGATCGCCTGGTTGGTGGAGTCGTCCTCGGTGAGCGCCAGCACCCCGCGACAATGCGGGGACACCAGGCCGGCATCGCGCATCACCGAGGGCTGGCTGGCGTCGGCCACGATGAGCGGCGGATCGGAGCGGAACTCCTCCAGGCGCATGCGCGCGAGGCGCTCCTCGTTGCGCTCCACCACCACGAAGCGCAGCCCGAGCCGATCGAGGCCATGGCACACCAGGGCCCCCGTCTCGCCGGCGCCCGCCACGATGTAGAAGGGCTCACGCAGCCCGTAGATGCGTCGGGTGAAGCGTGCCTGGCGCAGCGCATTCTGGAACGCCCGCTCCTGCACCAGGGCGAGGATGTTGACCAGCGAATATGACCAACCCACCACGGTCATGTAGATGGTCATGGTCATCCACATGCGTTGCGCCGCCGAATAGGGCTGCGGGATCTCGCCGAAGCCGATGGTGGCGCCGGTGTAGCTCACCACGTAGAAGGCGTTGAACAGGCCCATCGCCGGGGTGGGATTCCCTGCGTCGTCGACGCCGGGGATCAACCCCAGGCCGACCGTACAGATGGTGTAGATCACGATGAGCAGGATGAGCGGGAAGCGCATCCTGCGCATGATCAGGTAGAAGACGTCGGTGAGGCCACCGGGACGCTTCAACCGTGTGCTGCTGGCGGGCATGGGCGGCTAGCGACGAATCTGCACGATCTCGCTGATCATCAGGATCACCGAGACGAGGTTGGCCAGCAGGGCTCCACCCGACATCGACACGATCAGCGAGATGTGACCCGGCGTCATGGTGGTGGCCACGATCTGCGTGGCCCAGACCCAGATGACGGCGGCCACCACGAGCTGCAGGTCGGCCACCAGGCTGGTCGCCAGGTGCACGGCACCGAGCTGGGTGCGGTCGCCGAACTTCAGCACCGTGGTGATGAAGCTGACCACCAGCGCAGCCGCGAGCTCATAGCCGTTGTGCAGCGCTGGATCGTCGATGCGGCCATAGAAGAAACCCAGGTTCAGGGCAGCGGCAAGGGTGACGAAAAAGCCGAAGACGACCTTCTCCAGATTCATACTGCCTCCGTCGAAATCAATGATGACTCCTGTAGACGCTACCGCCCCGGCACTCGCGGCGCGGATCTGAAGCACACTGGGGGCATGGACATCGAGATCGTGCAGGGCGACATCACCCGGCTGCGGGTGGACGCCATCGTGAACGCCGCCAACTCATCGCTGCTGGGCGGGGGCGGCGTGGACGGGGCGATCCATCGCGCCGGCGGCCCGGCGATCCTGGCGGCCTGCCGCCAGTTGCGGGCGACGTCGCTGCCCGACGGACTGCCGGCGGGTCAGGCCGTGGCCACGACGGCCGGGAAGCTCCCGGCCACCTGGGTGATCCACACGGTGGGGCCGGTCTATTCGCGCACCGAGGACCGCTCGGCGCTGCTGGTGAGCTGCTACCGCCAGTGCCTGCGCGTGGCCGACGAGCTGGGCGTGCATTCGATCGCCTTCCCGACGATCTCCGCCGGCGTCTACGGCTGGCCGATGGACGATGCGACGCGCATCGCCGTGACCACACTGCGCCAGACGCGGACCTCGGTGGAACGGGCCCTGTTGGTGGCCTTCTCCGAGTCGGCCCGAGTTGCCTATGACAAGGCACTGCAGGGCTGAGGGTCGCGGCGCGCGGCCTGCGCCCTAGGCGTGCTCGTGCAGCGCCGTGCGGGCCTTCCGGGCCGAACCGATGATCGACCAGGCCACCACCAGCACCACCAACCCGATGGTCACATAGTTGGCGACCTTCGAATAGACGTTCAGCACGTCGGTGATGGGTGTGCCCACCACATAGCCGAGCACGCCGAACACGACGGTCCAGCAGGAACACACCACGACGTCGAGGACCACGAAGCGTCTCAGGCGCA
The DNA here is from genome assembly GCF_000940845.1 of Propionibacterium freudenreichii subsp. freudenreichii. Taxonomy (NCBI): domain Bacteria; kingdom Bacillati; phylum Actinomycetota; class Actinomycetes; order Propionibacteriales; family Propionibacteriaceae; genus Propionibacterium; species Propionibacterium freudenreichii. Next base: position 1,982,469 of record NZ_CP010341.1, read on the forward strand.
TGCCACTGGCACCTGCCAGCACGAACACGACGGCCATCAGCGGCAGCGGCACGGGCAGGTAGGCCAGCACGAAGGCGAGCCATCCGACCTTCCCGGCCCACTTCTCCAAGCGTTCGTAGCGGCGTCGCGCACGCTCCGACTTGCCGGCCCAGACCTCGATCATGCCGCGGCCCCACAGCTTGCCGGCCCACCAATAGATCCAGTCGAACTTGCAGCTCATGATCACCGCGGCGATCATCGGCCAGACCCATGAGATGGCGATGAGGTGACCGCCCAGGTCCCAGCTCACGGCGTAGTCGCCGGTGCGCACGACGGCACCCAGCATCGCGGTGCCGGTGCGGCTGCCGGTGAGTGCCACCAGCAGCGGGATGCGGTCGGGCGAGCCCATCAGCCAGGCGCGCAGCGGGAGCATGAGCATGCTGAACACGCCTAGGCCACCCAGCCAGGCCAGGCAGGCGATGTCGGAGCGCCCCGGCCTGTGCTTCCAGGGCATGGAATCGTCCTGCCACCATTCCGGCTCGTCCGACGTCGCGGACTGGTCGGCAACATGCGGTTGGCCGGAGCCGTTCGGTTGGTCAGGGCCGTGCGGTTGGCCGGGGCCATTCGGTTGGTCAGGGCCGTTCGGTTGGTCGGGGGCCATGGCGGTGACGGGCGCACCCTGTGCTTCTGCGGCCTCCGACTGCGGGGCACCGACGCGGGCGGGCAATGGCCCGGTTGCCCCGGCGTTCCCCGCGGGGCCCGATGCCTGCGGGGTATCGGCGGCGCGGTCCCTCTGCTCGTCACTCACCACTGCAGGTTACCCGGCATGCGCTCCCCCACCGTGCCCGTGGACAGCCCGCGCCGACGTCCCGTCGGGGACTCAGCCCTGATGGCCACCGGCCAGCCAGCGCAATGCATAGCTGGCGTGCAACTCGGCAGCGATGGGCAACGAGGCCTCGTTGATCGCAAAGGCATATGAGTGGTGCGGCTGCTCGAACTGGGGCGCTCCCCCACTGCCGACGCGGGCGTAGACGCCCGGCGCATGGTGCAGGAAGACGGCGAAGTCGTCGCCCATGGCCGCCTTGGGGGTATTGGTCTCGACCCGCTCGACACCCGGGATCTGCTGGGCGACCCGCGCCGCGAAGTGCGTGGCCCCGGGATCGTTGGACAACACATCGGCGAACACCTGCCGGCGCACCTCGGCGGTGGTCTGGTGGGCCGCGGCCACCGACACGGCGATGCGCTCGATGGAGGCGAGCACGTGCTCGCGCACCTGTTCGTCGAACGCCCGCACCGTGCCCTCGAGCCGCGCGGAGCTGGCGATGATGTTGTAGTTCTCCCCGGAGTTGAAGCGCCCGATGCCGACGACCACTTCGTCGAAGGGACTCAGCTCGCGCGCCACGATCTGCTGGATCTCGGTGACGATGCTTGCCCCGGCCACCAGTGCGTCATGGCTGAGCTGCGGGGTGGACACATGCCCACCGACGCCGGTGACGTCGATGGTGAACTGGTCGACGCTGGCCCACTGCGCGCCGGGCGTGGCGCTGACGACGCCGGTGGGCAGGCCGGAGAACAGGTGCAGCCCGAACACCTGGTCAAGGCCCTCCAGGGCGCCGGCCTCCTCGAAGATGCGGCCTCCGGCCCCGATCTCCTCGGCCTGTTGGAAGGCGAACTTGATGGTGCCGTCGAAGTCGGCACTGTGGCCGGCGAGCACGCGCGCCGCAGCCAGCAGGGCGGCGATGTGGCCATCATGTCCGCAGGCGTGGTTCACCTCGCTGGCGTTATTGGCCCACTCGGCTCCGCAGCCGTCACGCAGCGGCAGCGCGTCGATGTCGGCCCGCAACATGATGGTGGGGCCGGGGCCACGCCCCGGCAGGGTGGCGAGCAGGCCGGTCTCGCCCACCGGTTCCGCGGCGATGCCGAGCTCGTCGAGGCGCGCCTTGATGAAGGCCGCGGTGTTGAACTCATGCAGGCTCACCTCGGGGTGGGCGTGCAGGTGTCGCCGGTCGGCCACCATCTGGGGTGCCAGCGCGGAGATCTCGGCATGCAGCGCCTGCTCGTCGAAGGGCGCGGGCGCAGCGCCGGATGGATTGTGTTCGCGTGGATCAGGCGTCGACGCGTCGTCGCGGTGTGTCCCGGCCCGGCCAGAAGTCATGGTGGTCTCCTCGTCCCCAGTGTCCCACGGCCGGGCAGCTGCTCCCCGGCCACGACGGACCATCGCTCGTCCGAACAAGCGCCGGGCACGTCGCGGATGCGGCCATTCCGGCACGCATCTGGTGCGCCCGCCCCTCGGCGTGAACAATGGTCACATGGCAGTGAGCGTATTCGACATGTTCACCGTGGGCATCGGCCCCTCGAGCTCACACACGGTGGGTCCGATGCGGGCCGGGGTCGGCTTCCTCGAGAACCTGCAGGCCGACGGCCTGCTCGACCAGGTGCACCGGGTGCGCATCAAGCTGTTCGGCTCGCTGGGGGCCACCGGCCGTGGCCATGGCACCGACCGCGCCGTGCTCGCCGGACTGGCGGGGGAGCATCCCGACACCGTCGACCCGGAGCTACCGGCCCGGCTGATGGCACGTGCCGCGGCCGATCACACGCTGACGCTCGCGTCGACCAGCGAATCCGCAGCGCGCACCATCGTGTTCAACCCCATCACCGACCTGGTCATGGAGGGACGCCGCCGGCTGCGCTTCCACCCCAATGCCCTGTCGCTGACCGCCTATCGCGACGACGATGCCACCCAGGAACTGCACAACGAGGTCTGGTATTCGATCGGCGGCGGCTTCGTGGTGCGCGATGACGGCACCGGGGAGCCGCCGATGCCCCGCGACGAGACCCGGGTGCCCCATCCCTTCCGCAACGGCGCGGAACTGCTCAATATCTGCGCGGCCAGCGGCATGTCGATTCCGCAGGTGGTGCTGGCCAACGAGATGGCGCACGGCTACTCGAAGGACGAGGTGCGCGAGAAGCTGATGGGCCTGTGGACGGTGATGGACCAGTCGATCACCGACGGCTGTGGGGCCACCGGCGAGCTGCCCGGCGGGCTGGGCGTGCGCCGTAGGGCCCACAAGCTGCATTCCGACCTGATGAACCGCCGCCAGACCGGATATGACCCGCTGGCCGGCCTCGACTGGGTGTCGGCTTGGGCGATCGCGGTGAATGAGCAGAATGCCGTCGGCGGCAGGGTGGTGACCGCACCGACCAATGGTGCTGCCGGCATCGTGCCGGCCGTGCTCAAGCATGTGCTCACCTTCGCCAGCCCCGACGGGCTGCGTGACGACGAGCGGCTCGTCGCGAACTTCCTGCTCACCGCCGGGGCCATCGGCATGGTGTTCCAGCAGACCGCCTCGATCTCGGGGGCGGAGGTGGGCTGCCAGGGCGAGGTGGGGGTGGCCTGTTCGATGGCGGCCGCGAGCCTGGCACAGGTGGCGGGTGGCACTCCGCAGCAGGTGTGCAACGCCGCCGAGATCGGCATGGAGCACCACCTGGGACTGACCTGCGATCCGGTGCGTGGCCTGGTGCAGGTGCCCTGCATCGAACGCAACGCCGTGGGTGCCGTGACCGCCATCACCGCGGCCCGCCTGGCGTTGGCCGGCGACGGACGCCAGCTGGTGAGCCTCGATGAGGTGTGCGCCACGATGATGTCGACCGGTGCCGACATGAAGGACAAGTACAAGGAGACCTCGCGGGGCGGCCTGGCCGTCAACCTGGCGAACTGTTAGGCCCCCGTGCTGCCGGGTCCAACCTGCCGTAGCACTGCCAGGCACCGCATGCCGTGGGGTTGCTGGTCTCACGAGCAGGTTCGCCACCGCGTCGATGACAGAAATCCCGGAGCGTCCCCCAACGATGTGGGAGCTTGTGCCATCCTTGGGGACGGGAATCTTTCCCTGCCTTATCTACCAAGGATCGTCGGGCACGTACCTGCCCGTGGAAAGGAATGGCTGAATCAATGGCCACAGTGAGATACAAGGACGCCACGAGGGTCTACCCGGGCGCCGACCACGCAGCTGTCAATGATTTGAACCTCGAGATCGGGGATGGCGAGTTCATGGTGCTCGTCGGCCCGTCGGGCTGCGGCAAGTCAACCTCCCTGCGCATGCTGGCGGGGTTGGAGGAAGTCAATTCCGGTTCGGTGTGGATCGGTGACCGCGACGTCACCAACCTGCCCCCCAAGGACCGCGATATCGCCATGGTCTTCCAGAACTACGCCCTGTACCCGCACATGACCGTGGCGGAGAACATGGGCTTCGCCCTGAAGATGAAGGGCGTCGGCAAGGAGGAGCGCCAGAAGAGGGTGCTGGAGGCCGCCAAGCTGCTGGGCCTGGAGGAACTGCTCGGGCGCAAGCCCAAGAACCTGTCAGGTGGCCAGCGTCAGCGGGTTGCCATGGGACGCGCCATCGTGCGCGACCCGCAGGTGTTCCTCATGG